>JAKFYK010000036.1 GCA_021730905.1 Betaproteobacteria bacterium
GGCGCAATTCCTGATCAACTGCGGCATCACCGAACTGCTGTCGGCAATACCCGCCAGCGACACGCACGCCTACGCGCCGCTTGCCGCACAGGCGCAAAAGCTGTTGTCGCCGGCGGAAATGGGCGAGCTGTTCAAGGTCATCGCGCTCGGCAAGCACATCGACGTACCTTTGCTTGGTTTCACACGCGGCAACAAGTCGCATACGCTCTGAGCATGGGCCTCGATTTTCCACCGCTGGTGTGGGCTGCAATTGCCACTGCCATTTTTGCCGCCGGTTTGTCGCAGGGCGCGCTCGGCTTCGGCTTTCCAGCGATCTCCACGCCGGTGCTGGCGCTGATGACCGACATCAAGACCGCGGTGCTGCTCAACCTGCTGCCGAACATGACCGTCAATGTCATCAGCGTGATTCAGGGCGGTAACTGGCGGGCGAGCCTCGGCGTTCACTGGCCGGTGGCGGTTTATGCGCTGATCGGCTCGTTCATCGGCGCCAGCGTGCTGATCGTCGCGCCGCAGGAACCGCTGCGCCTGCTGCTCGCCGCGATTATTTTCGTTTACCTTTACCAGAAGCAAATCGCCCTGCTGAACTGGGACGCGCTGATGCGGCGCCCGCGCGCGGCGCAAGCGACATTCGGGCTGGTCGGCGGATTTTTCTCCGGCTCGGTCAACAACTCGCTGCCGCCGCTATTGATTTATTTCATGCTGCTCGGTGTGGAAGCAACGATCATGACGCAGATGCTGAATCTGTGTTTTCTCGGCGGCAAAGTGGTGCAGGCGGCAACGCTCGCCGGCGCCGGCGAACTGAGCCTGCGCGCGGCAGCAGCCAACGTGCCGCTGACGCTGGTTGCGCTGGCGGGCATGGCGGTGGGCCAGCGCGTCCAGCGTTACCTGAGTATCGAAACCTATCAAAAGCTTCTGCGGAGAATCCTGTTCGTGGTCGCCCTGGTGCTGGTATGGCAGGGATCGCGGTATTTTATGCATGGACACGCGACAAATTGAATAACCCCCGGTAGCGCCGAGGGTTATTCAATTCAGCTACCCAGCGCGCACCAACGTAATATCGAACGCCGCGCGGGAACCGCCTTTGCCGTCGCGTTGCAAGGCTGCTACAAGTTCATCCGCCACGCCGCGTTCGCGCGCAAAGTAAAGTTGCGTGACCAGCGTGCCATGCGCCGCGTGGCTCACGCGATAGTGGATGTGGCGCGGACGTCCCGGGTATTCCGCCGGCACTATCGTCGAAAAGCTGTAACGTCCCTCGACATCGGTCTTGAGGCTCGCGCGCAGCAGGCACGCAGCATCGTCCTGTTTGCCGCGCGTGAACCCGCTGTAATCGCCATTGGCGTCGGCTTGCCACACTTCAACCAGCGCGCCGGCAAGCGGTTTGCAGTCAGGCATCCCCAGGACACGACCCGACACCACCAACCGCTCCTTGCCGCCGGAGCCGCTCGCGCACAAATCAGTTTGCTCCGGCGCGCCGCGCAAGTAGAACGGTCCAAGTTGGTCACGCGGTGTGCCGCGGCATTGTTGGGCTACGGCTGGGACCGTGGTGATGAGCCCCGCGATGCCGGCGAACACCAGTTGCCGGCGGCGCGGGGAAACGGTTTCGCGTGCGCGCATGGACGCAACGTTCATCGCAGTAACTGAAGGCGCGTTATGGCTACGCCTCACCCGCCGTACGCCAACTACAGAACGGCGACGTCCGGCGTCGCCGTGGTCAGCGCGTTGCGCGGCACGAGTGTCAGTTCGAATGCGGCGCGTGTGGCACCCAGGTCATCGCGCGTCAAGGTTACCGAGCGTTGCCGCACGCCCGTAGCGTGCAACTGCGTCACCCGCGCTGTATATTCCTGATGGCTCACGCGATAGTGTAGACGCTGCACGCCTTTGCCAGGCATCGCGGCGAAATAGCGCCCGTCACCGTCGGTAATAGCGACTTCAGGCGTGGCTTCTGCACGAACGCCGTGAGCGTCGGCATGCCAGATTTCCACTTGCGCGCCGGCCAGCGGCTGGCCATCCGGCGCGCCGAGTATGCGGCCCGAGACGACGATTTTTCCGCCACCATGCTCCACCATTCGCCCCTCCAGCTTTTGCGCCGCCATTGCCATCGGCGCGGCCAGCGTGCCCGCGCCGATGGTACCGATGGCCATCACCTGCCTGCGCTGCAACGAGAATTCCTTGTGTGTCATGGTTAACCTCCTTAAGTAATTCTGGTGTTCCCAGGAACAAATTTCACAAATCCCGGTTGCCCGCCTAGCCCGGCACCGCCATCCCGCGCTGCACCGCGGGCCGCGCCGAAATCGCGTCGAACCAGCGTTTGACATGCGGCACGGTGGCCAGATCCGTCTTGTGCCACTCATAACGCGCCACCCACGGGTAGGTCGCCATGTCGGCTATCGAGTAGTCGCCGGCTAAATATTGATGCTCTTTCAGGTGATTGTCCAGCACCCGGTAAAGGCGGTCTTTCTCCTTGCCGTAACGTTCGATGGCATACGGCACCGGTTCCTTGGCCGCGCGCAGGAAGTGATGCACCTGCCCGAATATTGGCCCCACCCCGCCCATCTGGAACATCAGCCATTGCATCGCAACGCTGCGCGCACGGCCGCTTTGTGCCAGGAACTTGCCGGTTTTCTCGGCGAGGTAAATCAGAATCGCGCCGGATTCAAACACCGTCAGCGGCTTTCCGTCCGGACCGTCGGAATCAACCATCGCGGGAATCTTGCTGTTCGGATTGAGCGCGATGAACGCAGGCGTGAACTGATCGTCCTTGCCGATGTTGATGGCGTGCGTGTTATACGGCAAGCCGCATTCTTCGAGCATGATGGAAGCCTTGCGCCCGTTGGGGGTGGTCCAGGTGTAGAGATCGATCATTACAACTCCTAGATTAAAATTCAGTCTTCGGTTTCATTCAAAGCCGCGCGCACCGCGGCCACGCGCGCCTGATGAATTTCTTCCTTGATGCGCGTGGGTTCGCTGTGCTGCTTCGCAATCGCACCGGCGTCCACCGCGGCCGCCGCCTTGAATGCTGCTGCCATGCGTGCGGCCTGCGGGTACAGCCGGTCATTCAATCCCAGCCGGCCGCGAGCATCGCTCTCGCAGGCCTGCAGCAAACGCGTGAATCGCTCCGGTTTGCGAAATGCATCAGCGCCCTGCAGAATTTGCACAATGGTAGCAGGCCGCAGTTCCAGCGCCCGATGAATATTACCGTGCTGTTTCGCCACGATCAGCGCCAGGTCGCGGCACTCCGCCGGCACGCGCAGCCGTTCGCACAGCGCGGCCGCCAGATCGACGCTGCGCGCTTCGTGGGCGATATGGCGCGGCCACTCTTCACGCGGCGTGGTGCCTTTGCCCAGATCGTGAGTCAGTGCCGCGAAGCGCACGTCCAGCGCGTAATTTCGTTGCGCGGCATAGTCAACGACCATCATCACATGCATGCCGGTATCGACTTCCGGATGATGCTCGGCACGCTGCGGCACGCCAAACAGCGCATCCACTTCAGGCAACACGCGCGCGAGGGCGCCGCAGACGCGCAATGCTTCGAACATACGCGAGGGCTTGGCTTCCATCAAGCCGCGCGACAATTCCTGCCACACGCGCTCGGCGACCAGCGCATCCGCCTCGCCGTCGTTGACCATGCGCTGCATCAGCGCCATGGTTTCATCGGCAATGGTGAATCCCAATCGCGCGAATCGGGCAGCAAAGCGCGTCAGCCGCAGTATTCGCACCGGGTCTTCGGCGAACGCCGGGCTGACATGGCGCAATACGCGCGCCTTGATATCGGCGGCACCGTTGAACGGATCGATCAGTTTGCCGTGCTCGTCTTTGGCAATGGCGTTGATGGTGAGATCGCGCCGCGCGAGGTCCTGTTCGAGCGTGACATCGGGCGCGGCATGAAACGCAAAGCCGTGATAGCCGCGCGCGGTCTTGCGCTCGGTGCGCGCGAGCGCGTATTCCTCGCGCGTTTGTGGATGCAGAAAAACCGGGAAGTCCTTGCCGACGGGCTTGTATCCCTGTGCCACCATTTGTTCCGGCGTGGCACCCACCACCACGTAGTCGCGATCCGTCACCGGCAGGCCCAGCAGCTCATCGCGAACCGCACCGCCGACGGAATATACTTTCAAAATACTGATATCACCGTTGCGTACGGTCGCGGAAATGCGCGTAACGCCCGCGCGGCGTACGGTACGCGAGCCACGCTGGCGCCACCGCTTCGACCGATTCCGGCACGATGCCAAACGGAAACGCGCAACCGTTGCACACGCTGTCCAGCGCCATCGAACGCACGTTGTCGAGGCTCATCATTTTGCCCGGCAGACATTCCATCGCGAATGCCATCACATGCGTCAGCGCGCTGTCCGCGCCGAATATCAGGCGGCGGACGCCGGTGGTATGGGCGACGAACTCCGCAAGCTCTTTCAGGGTGTAAACCTTCGGGCCGCACAGATCGTAACTTTTTCCGATACTGTCTTGCTGCGCCAGAGCCTCGGCAAATGCATGCGCCACGTCGCTCACACATACCGGCTGGAAACGCGCGCGCGCGGCCGGTACGATCATCGCCGGAAAGCATTTGAGCAGCGTTGCGAACATATTAAGAAAGTTGTCCTCGCGGCCGAATATGACTGACGGCCTGAATATCGTCACATCGAGTCCTGACGACTTCAGGATGGCTTCGGCCTCGCCCTTGCTGCGCAGATAGTCGCTGGGCCCGTCCGGCGCGGCATTCAGCGCACTCATCTGCAACAAACGGCGCACGCCGCCGGCACCGGTCTGGCGGCAAGCGGCAACCAGCTTGCGCGCCAGCTCGACATGCGCGGCGGCGAAGCCCACCTTGCCGCGCCCGCCATGCAGCACGCCCACCAGATTGATCACCGCGTCGCAACCTTGGAGAAGTTCCTTCAATGTAGCGGCGTCATGCACATCGGCGGCAATCAGCTCCACTGTGGGCAACATGGTGAGATGCTTCGCTCGCTCGCGATCGCGCGTGGGCACGCGCACGCGGTAACCGCGCGCGGCCAGCGCCGCGCAGACATGACGGCCGACAAAACCCGAACCGCCCAGCACACAAATGGTGGTAATGCTCATGTCGAAGTCGCTAACAATGAATCGTAAACAAGCGCGAGTTTAACCGATCACCGATTGTGGTTCACCGTTCCCCGCGATTCAGGGCGTATCGCCCAGCGATTTTTCATCGCGCCGCGCCGGCCCCACTTCGCCGATACGGCTCTTGAGCGACTGCGCCTGATGGGAAAGCAGGCTCGCGTAATAACTGGCGTTGGCCATCACAAGCTTGACGTAGTGGCGCGTTTCATTAAACGGTATGGTTTCGGCCCATGCAGCGGTCTCCATCGCGCGGTCGGGCCGCCACGCGCGGGCGCGGCCCGGTCCGGCGTTATAGGCCGCGGACGCGAGCGCCGGGTTGCCGTCGAGATAATCGAGCACATGCCGCAGGTAGTAGGTGCCCAGACTGATATTGGTATCGACATCGGTCACATTGCCCCAGCGCCAGTTCTTTAGCCCGATTTTGCCCGCTACCCATTGCGCCGTACCCGGCATCAGTTGCATTAATCCCATCGCACCGGCGCTCGAACGCACATCGGCCATAAAGCGGCTTTCCTGCCGGATCAACCCGAGTACCCATGCTTCATCAAGCCCCTGCCGCGCCGCATGCACCTTCAGCACATCGTGATACGGCGCGAAATAGCGCAGGCGAAAATCATGCACAGTCGCCGTTTTATCAGCGGTATTGATCACACGATCGGGAAGATCGGCGCGCTTCGCAACCTCCGCCGCCGCCAGCAACTTGCGGTCATCAAAGTCGCGTATGGTCCATACCCATTCGCGGCTGGCTTCGCCGCGCAGGTTCAGCGCATACAGCGCCAGCGCACGGCGTATGCCCGGATTCTGACTCATCGCCTGAATGTCCTCCGCGGTCGGCGTGTAACCCGGCGGCGGCGCGCTCACTTTGCCGCCGAGCTCTTCCAGTGCAAGCTGCCCGTAAAACAGATACTCCTGTGACAGCGGTTTCAGCAACGCCAGCGCTTCGGCCTCGCGTCCGGTTGCCTTTAGCGCACGCGCTTTCCAGTAGCGCCACGGCGAATCCTGGTTTTCCTTCACCATGACATCGACGGCGGCAATCAGCGTTCTCCAGTCGCCTGCACGCAACGCCGCGCGCGCTTTCCATTCCAGTTGGTAATCATTCATGTCACCGGCCTTGGCATACCAGGCCAGCGTCTCCGGGTGATGCCGCAGCGCGCCCTGCAATCCGATGTGGCCCCACACGAACGCGCGCTCTTCCTCGGTGAATTTCGCCTCCATGCCCGACCAGTGCGCGGCCGCCTGTTGCGGCGACGAGCGAGCCAGACGATACGCCGCGAACATGGTGGTCTCGCGCGACGCGCGGCTGGCTGCATCAAACGGGCGCGCGAGGTGGGCCGCAGGACTTTGCGACACCGCCGACAACAGCACGGCATTGGGCGCCTGACCCGCCGGCAGATAGGCGGCGGCGCGGCTCGCCACACCCACCTGACCGACGGCCAGCGCCATGCGCACGCGCCCCCATACATCCTGCACACTCAGCTGATTGGAAGCCGCCAGCGCATTAAACAGCGGCGCGCAGCTTTCCGGCGTGTCTTTTTCGGTAAACCATAACGAGCGCGCTTCGCGCACGGCGGTGGCATCGGTTCTTGCCCGCCATTGCAGCGCAAGGCAGGTGATATCAATGTCGTCCTCGATCAGCAGCGGCTGCTCGGCTGCGAATAAATCCCATTGCTGGCTCCTGCCCAGCCGTTTAAGCCAGTCGCTACGCATGCGCTCGGCGACGAAAGTATCCTTGTATTCGGCGAGAAACGCGCGTACGGTTTCAGGGGCAGCCGCATCCAGCCGCGAACGCAATTGCCAGTACGCGCCATACGGCTCCAGCACGTGTCCTTTGAGTTTCGGGGCGACCAGGTCAAGCCTGCGGGTGTCGCCTACGCGGAAAGCTTCCCGCATCGTCAGAAAATCGTCGTCGCCGGCCGCGGCGTGGACAACACTGCCCGCAATACCCAATACGATCGGCAGTAGTAGTGTGCTGATTCTCATGCGTGGAATTCTAGCGCCTTTTTGATGGTGGCTGATTGCGGCAATGACCATCAGACTGCTCGCATGTGTTTTTGTTCATCCCAAAAACAAGCGGTATGCCGGATTGCGGCTCTCGTCGCAGTACGGATAACCGACCTTGTCGAGAAACGCCTGAAACTGCTTTTTATCGCCGGGTGGCACCTGCATCCCGACCAGCACGCGGCCATAATCGGCGCCGTGATTGCGGTAGTGAAACAGGCTGATGTTCCAGCCGCGGCTCATACTGGTGAGGAAACGGATCAGCGCGCCGGGACGTTCCGGAAACTCGAAGCGATAGAGAATTTCGTTTTTCGCCGACGGCGCGTGCCCACCCACCGTGTGACGCACGTGCAGCTTGGCAAGATCGTTGTTGCTCAGATCGTGCGTCTTCAGTCCCGCGCGGCGCAATGCGCGTGTGAGCCGTGCTGTTTCGTCGCGATTTTGCACCTGCACGCCGACAAACACCTGCGCGGCGCGGGGATCGTCATAGCGATAGTTGAATTCGGTGACATTGCGCGGCCCCAGCAGTTCGCAAAACGCCTTGAAGCTGCCCGGCTTCTCGGGAATGGTCACCGCGAGGATGGCTTCGCGGTGTTCGCCGAGTTCAGCCTCTTCCGCCACGAAACGCAGCCGGTCGAAATTCATGTTGGCGCCGCTGGCGACAGCGGCCAGCGTTTGCCCTCGTACGCGCGATTTGTGCGCGTAGGCCTTGATGCCCGCGATGGCCAGCGCACCCGCCGGTTCAAGGATCACGCGCGTGTCGGTAAACACGTCCTTGATCGCCGCGCAGATGGCATCGGTATCGACACGGATAATGTCATCCACCAGCGCGCGGCACAGACGGAAGGTTTCCACGCCCACCTGCTTCACGGCGACGCCGTCGGCAAACAAGCCCACCTGATCTAGCTTCACGCGGCGGCGCGCTTTCAGTGATTGGTACATCGCGTCGGCATCTTCCGGCTCGACACCGATCACCCTGATTTCCGGCCGCAGGCGTTTGACGTACGCGGCAATGCCGGAGATCAGGCCGCCGCCGCCGACCGGCACAAAAATCGCGTGGATCGGCTCCGCGTGCTGGCGCAGTATCTCCATGCCGATGGTGCCCTGCCCAGCGATCACATCCGGATCATCGTACGGATGAACAAATGCAAGTTTATGTTTTTGCGCGATAAACTTCGTGTGCGCATAGGCTTCATCATACGAATCCCCATGCAGCACCACGCGTGCGCCGCGCGCGCGTACCGCGTCCACCTTGATCTGTGGCGTGGTCACCGGCATCACGATCGTCGCCTTGCAGCGCAGCGTTTGCGCCGCCAGCGCCACGCCCTGCGCATGGTTGCCGGCGGAAGCGGTAATCACACCTCGATCCAGCACCGTTTTCGGCAGCCGCACCATCTTGTTGTAGGCGCCACGCAGCTTGAACGAAAACACCGGCTGCAAATCCTCGCGCTTGATCAGCACGCGGTTACGTAGGCGTTTCGACAGGTTGGGCGCAAAATCCAATGGGCTCTCGATGGCCACGTCGTAGACGCGGGCGGCAAGGATGCGCTGCAGGTAATCGGGGGCTTTCATCTTGCTGTCTCGAATTGGCGCTAAGGTTAGCAGGAATCGAGTGCATCAGGTACCGTTGCGGCTGTACAGCCCACCATTTGAAGATTATTATTCGCCCATGAACCAGAATGAGATGAAGCAGGCAGCGGCCAAGGCGGCCATCGCCTATGTTGAGGATGGCAGCGTGGTGGGCGTGGGCACCGGTTCCACCGCGGATTTTTTTATCGTCGAACTGGGCAAGATCAAGCACCGCATCGACGGCGCGGTGGCAAGTTCCGAAGGCACGGCGCAAAAACTGAAGGCGCTGGGTATTGCCGTTTACGATCTCAACAGTGTGAAAGATCTGCCGGTGTACGTGGATGGCGCCGACGAAATCACACAGCATCTGGCGATGATCAAAGGCGGCGGCGGCGCACTGACGCGCGAGAAAATCGTCGCGGCGGTGGCGCGCAAATTCATTTGCATCGCCGATCAATCGAAACGGGTCGATGTGCTGGGAAAATTCCCGCTGCCGGTGGAGGTGATCCCGATGGCGCGCTCGTATGTCGGCCGCGAGATCGTCAAGCTGGGCGGGCAACCGGCGTGGCGGCAAGGCTTCACCACCGACAACGGCAACCTGATCCTGGATGTGCATAACCTGTCGATCACCAAACCGATGGAACTGGAAGCGGCGCTCAATCAGATCGTGGGCGTGGTCACCAACGGCTTGTTCGCGCGGCGCGGTGCGGATGTATTGCTGCTTGGCACGGCTGACGACGTAAAAACAGTAATAAAAACAAATAGTTAGACTAATGGCCGAATACACCACCATCGCCGCCGTCGACTTGGGGACAAACTCGTTCCACTGTCAAATCGCGCGGGTAGATGGTGATCAGACCTACCCGCTCGACAGTTTGCGTGAAGCGGTACGTCTGGGTGCGGGTCTAGACGACAACAAAATGCTCGATGAAGCTTCGCAGGCGCGTGCCATCGCCTGCTTGCAGCGCTTTAGCGAACGTCTGCGCAGTTTTCAGCCCAATGAGGTGCGCGCGCTGGGCACCAATACGCTGCGCGTGGCGAAAAACGCAACGGCCTTTCTCAAAAAAGCAAAGGCTGCGCTCGGTTTCCCCATTGAAGTGATCGCCGGACGCGAGGAAGCGCGGCTGATTTACCTGGGCGTCGCCCACAGCCTGCCGGTGACCGACGAGCGCAGGCTGGTAGTGGACATCGGCGGCGGCTCCACCGAATTCATCGTCGGCGAAGGCTACCGGCCGCAGCGGCTGGACAGCCTTTACATGGGCTGCGTATCGTTTAGCCGGCAATTCTTCAAGGACGGCAAGCTCACCAAGAGCACTTTCAAGCAGGCCGAACTGGCCGCGCGCGCCGAGCTGCAGCACATCGTCTCCGGTTTTTCACGCCGCCACTGGAAACACGCTGTGGGTTCGTCCGGCACCGCGCGCGCGCTGGCGCAGGTGCTGCAACTGAATGGCCTCAATGACGCGGGCGCTGCAGGCATCACCCCGGACGGGCTGGAGCGGCTGCGCGCACTGTTGATCAAGGCCGGCGACCTCTCTGGCATCACCTTGGCGGGACTGCGGGCCGACCGGGTGTCGGTATTCCCCGGCGGACTCGCCATCATGACTGCGGTACTCGCCGAATTAAATATCGATCACATGGACGTCGCCGAGGGCGCCATGCGCGAGGGCATACTCTACGACATGCTGGGCCGCACGCGTCACCGCGACACCCGCGACGCCACAGTGACCCAGTTCATGCACCGTTACCATGTCGATGTGCCGCAGGCGCGGCGCGTGGGCCTGCTTGCGATGAATCTGTTCGAACGGATGGCGGGTGCGAATGCGCGCGCAGCACCCTATCTGACCTGGGCAGCCAATCTGCATGAAATCGGCATCTCCGTCGCCTACAGCGGCTACCATCGCCATTCCGCGTACATTGTCGCCAACGCCGACATGCCCGGCTTCACGCGCGAAGAGCAGCACCGCATTGCGCAACTGCTGCTCGCGCACCGGCGCTCGCTGAAGAAAATCCTGCCCGAACTGGACGAAACCATAGACTGGCGCATGGTGTTCGCGCTGCGGCTCGCCGTGCTGTTCTGCCAGCGGCGTTCGTCGATCCAACCGCGCATCGTGTCGGCCAAGGCCGGCGAGGCACGGTTCAGACTTGCAATCGATCCGGCATGGCTGCAACGCAATCCGCTCACCAACACGGCGCTGTTTGAGGAAGTCCGCGAATGGGAAAAAATCGGCTTCGATGTAAAAATCAGCGGCCTTAATGACAGCGACGATGGAACCGAGTTCGCGATGGCGAGTTGATTTGATCGCGTGCGGGTTGCACGAGCAGTGAAAATGTATAACACCCCCGGTAGACGCATACAGCGTCTGTGCGTATGCTGTGCGCCGCCTTCGCGCTTGAAGTAATCCAGCTTCGCAGCGCGGCACAAACTGGGACTGTTTTCATTTCTGAATTAGGCCGCACAAAACGTACTGTACGCTGGCAATGTCCGCGAAGATCATCCTCCTCAATGGGCCCTCAAGTGTTGGCAAGTCGACGCTGGCAGCTGCCTTGCAGGCGAATCTGACAGAGCCGTTCTGGCGCTTCTCAATCGATCATCTCCGTGCTGCAAACGTTCTGCCGAATGCTCGAATCGCCTCGGGCGAGTTTCCGTGGGCAGAGTTGCGAGCGTCGTTCTTCGAGGGCTTTCACCGGGCGATCCCCGCTCTTGCCGACGCAGGCAACAACTTGATCATTGAGCACATCGTCGAGACAGCAGAATGGATGAAACGACTGCTGCTCTTACTCGAGCATCGGGACGTCTTCTTCGTGGGTCTGCACTGTCCACTGGCAGAACTAGAGCGGCGCGAGCGGGAGCGTGGTGACCGCCGTATCGGTGAGGCTTGCACCGATTTCGCCGTTACTCACACGTTCGGCAGCTACGATTTCGAGATCCAGACGACAGACCCAGTGAACGCTAATGCAAGTGCCGTCATAGCGGCCTGGCACAACCGCGCGCGGCCGAGCGCCTTTGAGCGAATGCTGATAGAAGTTCGAATCCGTGAACGTGCGGCCTAAATTAAGTTAGGACGCAACGGGACTTCGCATGCCACGCGTCATCGAGATTGAAACACCTCGTCTTAGAATGCGCCAATGGCGCGAGTCGGATCGCGAGCCGTTTGCCGCCATGAACGCCGATCCGGCGGTCATGGAGTTCTTCGAGTCGCCGCAGTCACGAGCGACCAGTGACGCCAGCGTCAATGCCTGGCAAGCTCAGTTCGCCGCGCAGGGCTGGAGCAACTGGGCCGTCGAGGTACGCGAGTCAGCGGAATTCATCGGTTTTACCGGCCTGTCGGTGCCTCGCCGCACGTTCTCCTTCTCGCCCTGCGTCGAGGTCGGATGGCGCCTGGCTCGCAGAGCCTGGGGCAACGGCTACGCCACCGAGGCCGCACACGCTTCTCTGCGAGTCGCCTTCGAGCAACTGGCACTGCCAGAGGTGGTTTCGTTCACGGCCGCTGGCAACCTGCGGTCGCGTGCCGTCATGGAGCGCATCGGCATGCGCAACACAAACCAGGATTTCGAGCACCCCGGCATCACCGAAGGTCATCCTCTGCGTCTTCATTGCCTCTATCGCATCACCCACTCGCAATGGAGCCAGAATAGCGCCTAACCATTCGATCGGGCAGACCCACAACGTTGTGGCCCACTCAGGTCGAACGTTGAATCGGCGCGTAGCAGTTGTAGTCACGGGTTGCGTGTACCGCCTTGCGCCTGCCGTTGAATCCCGGTTAAATGGCACCATACACACTCCGACGCGGTCGCGATCACCCATCGCGCAGACGCGCTTTTTCTCCGGCAAGCCTGATCACACGCGATGGCGCGATTCCGCACCCACCTCACACCGCAACAGATACAACGCTACACCGCCAGCAGTGCGTGGCCGAACCGCTTGCTGACGGATTTTTTCGACGACGCGGCGGTCGCGACGCCGGACAAGACGGCGGTCATCGACAGCCGCGGTGCCATCACCTATGGCGAACTTGCCGCGCAAGCGGCACGCTGCGCCCATGGTCTGCTGGCACTGGGTCTGCGTGCCGGCGACGTGATGGCGCTGCAATTGCCGAACTGGAAAGAATTTCTGATTCTGCATCTGGCTGCAACGCGCATCGGTGTGGTGAGCAGCCTGATCACGCCGGGCAGCCGCGACCGCGAGCTGGGGCATATGCTCAAGCTGTCGGATGCGCGCCTGCTGGTGATTCCTGATCAATTTCGCGGGCATGACTACCGCGCAATGGCGGCGCGGTTGCGTGGCGAATTACCCGGGTTGCAGCAGGTGATGGTGGTAGGGCAGCCGGCCGCTGAAAACGAAATGGCGTGGGATGCTTTCATGGCAACGCCGTGGGAGCGCGGTCAGGCGCCGCGGGCGCTGACGGAACTGCGTCCCGACGCCAATGACGTCACCGAAATCGTGTTCACCTCCGGCGCCACCGGGGAACCCAAGGGCGTGATGCACACCAGCAACACCATCGTGGCGCCGCAACTCGCGCTGGCCGCGTCGCTACATCTGACGCGTGATGACGTGATACACATCGCATCGACCATCGGCCATCAGACCGGATTTCTCAATGGCGTACGCCTGCCGATACAACTCGGCTCGACGGTGGTATTGCAGGACGTGTGGAATCCCGAACAGTTGATGGAGTGGATAGCCCAACATCGCATCACGGTTTCCAGCGGCAGCGCCACGTTTTTGCTCGACATGCTGCGTGCCAAAAATCTCGCGCAATGTGATGTGTCGCCGTTGCGGATTTTCCGCTGCGGCGGCGGACCCATTCCCCGAGCACTGCTGCTCGAAGCACGCGAAAAACTGCCGCATGCAGCCATACACTGCGGCTGGGGACAGACAGAAAACGCCGTGGTCACGTTGACACGAATCGGCGATCCGGATGAAAAGCTGCTGAATACCGATGGCCGCGCGCAGCCCGGCATGGAGGTGCGTGTGGTCGATGATCAAGGGCAGTTGCTCGCGCCGGGCAAGGAAGGCCGCCTGCAGTGCCGCGGCCCCTTCATGTTTGTGGGTTACGCCAAGCAGGAAGCATTGACGCGCGAAAATTTCGACGGTGAGTGGTTCGACACCGGCGATCTTGCGACGCTGGATGCCGAAGGCTATGTGCGCATCACCGGGCGCCTCAAGGACATCATCATTCGCGGCGGCGAGAATATCCCGGTGAAATACGTGGAAGACATTCTTTACGAAGATGCGCGCGTGCAGGATGCAGCCATCGTGGCCATGCCCGATCCGCGTCTGGGCGAGCGCGCCTGCGCGTTCGTGATTTGCCGCGACGGCTGCACGCTGGACATGAAAGCGTTGCAGGCATTTCTCGCCGGGCGCGGCGTGGCCAAAGTGTACTGGCCGGAGCGTCTGGAATTGGTCGATGCATTGCCGCGCACCGCCAACGGCAAAATACGCAAAGCAGATTTGCGCGCGCGTCTGGCGCAGGAAACACTTGCAGCAACCGTAAACACCTGAGGAACGGACATGGCCTTTGAATTCATAAAGCTTGAAATCGCCGACGACGGCGTGGCGGTGCTGGAGCTGAACCGGCCGGATCGGTTGAATGCCTTCAACCGGCAAATGGTCGGCGAATGGCGCGAGGCGCTGGCGCAAATCGGCGACGACAGCCGCGTTCGTGTCGTCGTGCTCACGGGCGCCGGACGCGCCTTCTGCGCCGGCGGCGATGCCGATGAAATGACCGAGATGCAAGGCGCTTCCAGCGTCGAACGCAAGGATTATCTGTGGCGCAGCATCCAGAAAATTCCGTTGGCGATGGAGCGCCTCGAAGTACCGGTGATCGCCGCGGTCAACGGCACGGCGCGCGGCGCGGGACTCGACATGGCGCTGATGTGCGATATCCGCATCTGCGGCGCGTCATCCACGTTTGCTGAAAGCTACATCAACATGGGCGTGATTTCCGGCGATGGCGGCACGTGGTTTCTGCCGCGGGTGATTGGCGTTTCACGCGCACTCGAACTGCTGTGGACCGGGCGCGTGGTGGATGCCGAAGAAGCCGGACGCATCGGCATGGTGAACCGCGTGGTGGCAGATGCCGACGTGCGCAGCGAGGCGCTTACGCTCGCGCGACAGATCGCCGCGCAGCCACCGCAAGCCGTGGCGCTGATGAAGCGCGCGGTGTATCAAGGCTTCAGCGGAACGCTGGCCGCGCATCTCGACATGATTTCGTCGCACATGGCGGTAGTGTTCGACACACCGGAATTCAATGACCGGCTGAATGCGTTTCATGCGCGGCGCAAACCGTGAATCACAGCATGTATATATGTAACCAATTGTTTTTATTATGAAATTTTAATGTTCTTGGCAAGCCAGAAAACCGCGGCGTTGCTGTTCATGAGCACGCTTTGCGCTGCAGACGCAACCGCGCAATCTTTCCCCGCCAAACCCGTGCGCCTGATCGTGGGTTTCGCCGCCGGCGGCGGCACCGACACGATTGCGCGCGTGCTCAGTAGAAAGCTCGCCGACACCTGGTCCGCGCCGCTGGTGGTTGAAAATCGCGCCGGCGCGGATGGCTCCATCGCCACCGAGATCGTCGCCAAGTCTCCCGCCGACGGCTACACGCTGGTAATGATCACCAATGCGCACACCATCACGCCGTTTCAACGCAAACTGAATTACGATCCGGTCAGGGATTTTGCGCCAGTGACGCTGACCGCATCCACGCCGAATCTGCTGGTCGTCCATCCCTCGCTGCCAGTGAAGACAGTGAAGGATTTCGTCGCGTTCACCAGGGCGCACAGCGGCCAATTGACGTTCGGTTCGAGCGGCACCGGCACCTCGCCCTATCTGGCGATGGAACTGTTCAAGTCGCTGACAGGCATCAACATTGTTCATGCACCCTACAAAGGCACTGGTGCGGCGGTAATCGACCTCATGGGCGGGCACATACAGGTGATGTTCGGCTCGGTAAGCGGCACGCTGCCCCACGTGCGCTCCAACAGAATGCGCGCACTGGGCATCAGCAGTCCGCAGCGCTGGCCGACGCTGCCGGAGATTCCGACCGTGGCCGAATCCGGCGTGCCCGGCTTCGAAGCGAGCACCTGGTACGGCACGCTCGCTCCCGCAGGAACGCCGTCAGCGGTCGTTGCGAAACTTCAAACTGACATCGCCGCAGCGCTGCACACGCCCGACGTGGGCAAGTACGTCCTGGATATGGGTTTCACCGCAGTAGGGAACACGCCGGCAGAATTCAGCGAGGTGATCCGCAACGACATGGCGCGCTGGGGCAAGCTGATACGCAGCCTGGAACAGAAGAAATAGTTGCGCAGTGGGTTGCGCAGCGCAAAGCGAAACGTCAATCCCCTTCAAATACCGGCTTCTGCTTGTTGGCAAACGCGTGATACGCGCGATGAAAATCCTGCGTCTGCATGCAAATGGCCTGCGCTTCGGCTTCGGCTTCGATGGCTTCGTCGAGGCCCATGTTCCACTCCTGATGCAGCAGCTTCTTGGTCATGCCGTGGGCGAAGGTCGGGCCGTCGGCCAGCGTGCGCGCCATATCCTGCGCCGCGCCCAGCACTTCTTCCGGTTCGTGTATCGCGTTGTAGAAACCAAAGCGCTCGGCCTCAATGCCGTCCATCGAGCGGCCGGTGTAGAGCAGTTCCGCAGCACGGCCCTGTCCAATGATGCGCGGCAGCAGCGTGCACGCGCCCATGTCGGCACCCGCCAGCCCCACGCGCACGAACAGAAAAGCGACCTTGCTGCGCGCCGTGCCATAACGGAGGTCGGAACCGCAAGCGATCATCGCGCCGGCGCCGGCGCAGATGCCGTCGATGGCTGCAACGATGGGCTGCGGGCACGCGCGCATCGCTTTCACCATGTCGCCGGTCATGCGCGTGAATTCGAGCAGGCCGGGCATTTTCATTTTGGTAAGCGGCCCGATGATTTCATGCACGTCGCCGCCGGAACAAAAATTTCCGCCCGCGCCGGTGACCACCACGGTCTTCACGTCGTCGGCATAAGTGAGCGCGCGAAACGTGTCGCGCAACTCCGCATACGATTCGAAGGTGAGCGGATTCTTGCGCTCCGGGCGATTGAGGGTGATGGTGGCAACCTTGCCTTGCACTTCCCATTTGAAATGCTGGGGCTTGAAATCGGCGGCTGTTGTCATAAAGGTATTGTATAAAATTATCAGTAAAAACAAATGCTTATATCTTAGTCTGTCATCGTCAAACCACCACTCACGCTCAACACCTGCCCGGTCAAATAGGATGAGCGATCGCTGGCGAAGAACAGGATGGCATCGGCGACTTCCGACGGCCGCGCGAAACGCCGAAACGGTATCGCGCGCATCAGCGCTTCGCGTTGCTTTTCCGGGATCGACGCCAGCAACGGCGTGTCGGTGGGGCCGGGACACACACAATTCACATTGAGCTTGTAGCGCGCCGTTTCGCGCGCGAGCGATTTGGTAAAGGCGATCACCGCGCCCTTGCTGCCTGCGTAAACCGCTTCGCCGCCGCTGCCGGCACGTCCGGCATCGCTCGATACCAGAACTATTTTTCCTGTGGCACGCGCGATCATGTGCGGCAGGAAGGCGTGCGTTATGCGCAACGTGCCCGTGTAGTTGAGGTCGATCAGCTTTTGCCACAGCTCGGGCGTGGTGTTCACAAATGCCTCGACCTTGCTCCAGCCCGCGACATTGACCAGGATATCCACCGCTTCAGCGCGTGCGTACACCGCATCGCGAAATCGCGCAATGGCAGCATCGTCGGTAATATCGAGCGGCATAAACGAGGCATTGCACCCCGTCGCTTTAAGTTGGGCGGCGGCCTGCTCGCCACCCGCGACGTTGATATCGCCGAGAACGACCGCGGCGCCGGCAGCGGCAAGCGCTTGCGCCGTGGCGAGCCCGATGCCGGACGCGGCGCCGGTGACTACAGCGGTTTTTCCGTTCAATTTCATGACGAGTCGGTTCCGTTTATGGTTGCAGTGGGCAGACGGGGCGAGCCTGTATTTTACTCCAGCGCGCTGCTGATACTGGAGCGCCAGAAAGATGTGATAACGTCGCGCCACCATGTTAACCATGACGGTCAATAACAACTTTCTCGAGTGGCCTTTCTTTGATGATACGCACCGGCGCTTCGCGGGCGAGTTCGAAGCGTGGGTGGAAACGCATCGCAAGACGCTGGAAGCCGGGGGCGTCGAAGAAGTGCACGCGGTGCGCGCGATCGCGCGCCTGCTGGGTGAAGGCGGCTGGCTGCGCTATCTGCTGCCGGCATCGCTGGGCGGTTCGCTCACTGGCGTGGAATCGCGCGTGGACGTGCGCAGCCTGTGCCTCGCGCGCGACGTGCTGGCGCGCTGTTCGGGGATCGCCGATTGCACGTTCGCGATGCAGGGATTGGGAGCGTTACCCATAGTCCTGTTCGGGACGGCGGCGCAGCAGAACGCTTACCTGCCGCGCATCGCCGACGGCTCATGCGTCAGCGGATTCTGCCTGTCGGAATCGGAGGTGGGCTCGGATGTGGCCTCGTTACAGACCAGCGCGCGGCGCGACGGCGACGCCTACATTCTGAACGGCCGCAAGACGTGGATATCCAACGCCGGCGTAGCGGACGCCTATATCGTGTTCGCGCGCACGGGTGAAGCCCCCGGTGCGAAAGGCTTGTCGTCGTTCGTGGTCAATGCGGACACGCCGGGACTGTCCGTGCCCGAGGCGATCAAAGTCGTCGCACCGCATGTGATCGGCACAGTAGCGTTCGACGAGTGCCGCGTGCCCGCGAACCAAATATTGGGCCGGCCGGGCGAGGGTTTCAAGGTGGCAATGGCGACACTCGATGTGATGCGTGCCAGTGTGGGCGCGGCAGCGCTGGGGTTCGCGCGGCGCGCGCTGGCCGAAGCGCGCGAGCACGTGCGTGCGCGGCAGGTATTCGGTCAGGCACTGGCGCAATTTCAGGCAACACAAATGCGCGTCGCCGACATGGCACTGGACGTGGAGACCTCGGCGTTGCTGGTGTACCGCGCAGCCTGGACCAAAGACACGCTGCGCGATCGCGTCACGCTGGAAGCGTCGATGGCGAAGCTGCATGCGACCGAGGCCGCGCAGCGCGTGATCGACTCCGCCGTGCAGCTTTTCGGCGGCCTGGGTGTGACGGTCGGCAGCACCGTCGAACGGCTGTATCGCGAGATTCGCCCGCTGCGGATTTACGAAGGCACCAGCGAGATTCAGAAACTCATCATTGGCTCGCACGTGCTGGGCAAGTAACCACGCACGTTTCGCACGCTGCAAGCTGCGCGCCGCCGAACCCTATGGTTTGCCGTCCATGCGTTTGAGACCGCTCTCGATGGCGGCGACCATCGTCTTGAGCACCTTGATGCGCGCGTGATACTTGTTGTTGGCTTCGACCAGCGTCCACGGCGCCATGGCGGTGGAGGTGCGATCCACCATCTCGGACACGGCAATTTCATAGGCGTCCCACTTCTTGCGGTTACGCCAGTCTTCCTCCGTAATCTTGAAGCGCTTGAAACTCACCAGTTCACGCGCCTTGAAGCGTTTGTACTGTTCCTGTTTGCTGATCGCGAGCCAGAATTTCACCAGCACCACGTTGTGATCAGCCAGTTGCTGCTCGAAATCGTTGATTTCGGAATAGGCGCGCATCCAGTCTGCCTCGGAGCAGAATTTTTCAACACGCTCGACCAGCACCCTGCCGTACCACGAACGATCGAAGATGGTGATGCGCCCGCGCCGGGGAATATGCCGCCAGAACCGCCACAGGTACGGCTGGGCGCGCTCTTCCTGGGTCGGCGCCGCAACCGAAACGTTATGATAAGAGCGCGCGTCGAGCGCGCCGGTCACTCTGCGAATCGCGCCGCCTTTGCCGGCAGCGTCATTGCCCTCGAAAACGGTAACCACGGAAAGACGCTTATAACGCTTGTCGCGCGTCAGCAGATTGAGCCTGCCTTGCCATTTGTCGAGTTCGCGCGCATACGATTTGCGCGTCATGTCCCGGTCGAGTTTCAGTGCCCGCAGCACATTCAGCCGGTCCGCCGGCGGCAGCAGGGGTTGCACAGGGGGCATCGCCGTACGATTGGCTTTCTGCGCTTTTGGATGGAGGCGCGCGCGCATCGCGGTCAGCAGGTGCCGTCCGACGGTCAGAGCGCGGTAATGCGGATCCATGCCCGGCACCACAATCCACGGCGCCTCACCGGTTGAGGTCTCGCGCAGGAACGGTTCGCACACTTTCACGAACTTGTCGTAACGTTTGAAGTACTTCCACTCAAGATCGGTAACGCGCCAGGCCGTCTTCGGATCTTTTTCCAGCGCCTTCAGGCGTTTTTTCTGCTGATCCTTGGACAAATGAAACCAGAACTTCACCAGCAGCACACCTTCTTCGATCAGCATCTTCTCCAACCGCTGAATCTCGCCGGTGTATTGTCCGAGTTCACGCCTGGAGATCGTTCCCTGCACGCGCAGGACAATGGGCTCGGTATGCCAGGCACCAAAAAAAATGCCGATGGAACCCTTGGGTGGCAGGGCGCGCCAATAACGCCACATCAGCGGGCGCTCGCGCTCTTCATCGGAAAGATCCGGGAATGCGTGGGTACGGATATGGCGAGGGTCCATCCACTCGTTGAGCAGATTGACGGTCTCGCCTTTACCAGCGCCTTCCACGCCCGCGATCAGGATCACCACCGGAAAAGTGCCGTTTTCCTTGATGTCATACTGAGCATGCAGCAGCTCCTCCCGCAATTTGCGTTCTTCGCGCTGAAAAGTCGCCTTGTCTATACGATGGTCAAGATTGGCCGAGTCAAACATTTCCGTCCTTTCGTAACAGATCCGGAGTCACGACTGCACGCAGAACGGTGCGTTGGCTAGCGCCACGCGGGCGCGCCGCGATCCACCACACCGCGCCTTTCTTCACGCTCAAATCGCCCTCCGCGCCCGTTAACAGCAGCGATGCTACGTGACCCAGCGTCGGTTGATGACCGACGATCAGCGTTGTTCGTACGGCACGCGGCCAGTGCGCGGCTTTTAATATTTCCGCCGCATCGGCATCGGTACCTATGGCAGTAACGGTGGTGAACTTGCGGTGCAGAGCGCCCGCCGTCTGCTGGGTGCGCAGCGCGGGACTGACCAGGATCAGTGCGTCGTCCGGGAGCCGATCGCCAAGCCATTTCGCCATACGTCTGGCGTCGCGCTCGCCCTTTTCGGTCAATGCCCGTTCGGCGTCTGGATAACCGTCAACCGCTTCGGCATGGCGCCACAGTAGGAGGTCCATGCGAATAGTCTAACGCAAATTCTTGCCGTTCCCGCTTAGTGAGTCCGTGGTTGCGCCAGCCGCTCAAGCAACACCTGTTGCGCGCCGCCGGCTTTGCCTTTCGCGGGGGACAGGCGATACTGGCCCTGTTCGTCCATGCACCAGGCCGGCGCGTTGTCATCGAGATAACACTGCAGCCCTTCGTCGATCACCCGCTTTTTAAGCGCTGCGTCGAGCACCGGAAAACAGATTTCAACGCGTCCGAAAAAATTTCGCCCCATCCAGTCCGCGCTCGACAGGTAGACATCTTCCGCACCGCTGTTGTGAAAATAAAATACGCGCGAGTGTTCGAGAAAACGCCCGATGACGGATCGAACGCGGATGTTCTCCGACGCGCCCGCCACGCCGGGCCGCAGCGCGCACACGCCGCGCACGATGAGGTCGATCTGCACGCCCGCTTTGGAGGCCGCGTACAGCGCGGCAATAACTTCAGGTTCCACCAGCGCGTTCATTTTGGCGATGATGCGTCCGCCGCGGCCGGCTTCGGCGTGCGCCGTTTCGTTCTGGATCGCGCGCAGGATCTGCCGGTGCAGCGTGAAGGGCGCCTGCCACACGTGCCTTAGCTTCGTCGCACGGCCCAAACCGGTCAACTGCATGAAGATGTCGTTCACGTCGGTGCTGATCTCCTCGTTGCAGGTGAATAGCCCCATGTCCGTGTACAGCTTCGCGGTGCGCGGGTGATAATTGCCGGTGGACAGATGCACATAACGGCGCAGCCGGCTCGCCTGCGGTTTTTCTCCATCTGTTTCGCGGCGCACCACCATCAGCATTTTGGCGTGTGTCTTGTGGCCGACCACGCCGTACACCACGTGCGCGCCGACATCCTCAAGACGTTGCGCCCAGTTGATATTGGCTTCCTCGTCAAAGCGCGCCATCAATTCCAGCACCACGGTGACTTCCTTGCCGCTGCGCGCGGCGGCGATCAGTATCTCCATCAGTTCCGATTCCGCTCCGGTACGGTAAACCGTTTGCTTGATGGCGACGACCAGCGGATCGCGCGCCGCCTCCTGCAGAAACGTAATGACCGGTTGAAAGGATTGAAACGGGTGATACAGCAGGATGTCCCCCTTGCGTACGGCGTCGAACATGCTTTCGGCGTGCTCCACTTGCCCCGGCACGCCGGCCGTGAACACGGCGAATTTGAGGTCGGGCCTGTCCACGCTGTCGGGCACGCTCATCAGGCGCACCAGATTGACCGGGCCATCCACGCGGTAAATGTCCTCCGCGTCAAGCTTGAATTGGGCTTTCAGATAGTCGCTGATCTGCGGCGAGCAGTTCGCAGTGAGCTCGAGCCGCACTTCGTCGCCAAACTGGCGGTACGGCAATTCGCCGCGCAGCGCAGCGCGCAGATCCTTGACCTCCTCCTCGTCCACGAACAGGTCGCTGTTGCGGGTCAGGCGAAACTGGTAGCTGTCGACCACTTTCATGCCGGCGAACAAGTCCGACACGTGCGCATTCATGATCGACGATAAAAAAACAAAGTCATACTCGGCACCGGCGATGTCGCGCGGCAGCCGTATCACGCGCGGCAGCACACGCGGCGCCTGCACGATGGCAATGCCGGAATTGCGGCCGAAAGCATCCTTGCCTTCCAGCTCGATCGCGAAGTTAAGACTCTTGTTGAGCACGCGCGGAAACGGGTGCGACGGATCGAGTCCTATGGGCGTCAGCACCGGCATGACTTCGCGCACAAAATAGGCCTTGATCCACGCCGACTGCGCAGCGGTGAAATCCGCGCGCTGCAAAAATCGTATGCCTTCATGCGCGAGCGCGGGCGTAATGTCCTCGTTGAACAGCCGGTATTGCGATGCAACCAGATCGTGCGCCTCCTGAGCTACCCGCTGGTACACTTGCGTGGTGGGCATGCCGTCGGGGCCGTAAACGGAGATGCCGGCCTCGATTTCGGCATGCAGGCCGGCGACACGGATTTCAAAAAATTCGTCGAGATTGCTGCTGACGATGCATAGAAAGCGCAGCCGCTCCAGCAGCGGCGTGGCGGGATTCTCCGCCTGCGCCAACACGCGGCGATTGAACGCGAGTTGGCCGATTTCGCGGTTAAGAAACAGTTCCGGCGCCAGCCGCGCTTTGCTCATGGGCGCACCGTGGGCTTGGTTACGTCAGTTACCTTGGGCGCTGCCCGGGCCGACCTATTTTTTATCCGGCGGCACGTAACCCGCCGCGGCATCGGCGCCGCCGCCGAAGAAATGCTTGTCCATTTGCTGCGCAAGATAATCACGCGCTTTCTTGTCCGCGAGACTCAGACGATTCTCGTTGACCAGCATTTTTTGCTGCTCCAGCCATTGTTTCCACGCTTCTTTCGATACATTGTCGAAGATCCGTTTGCCCAGCTCGCCTGGATACGGTGGAAAATCCAGCCCCTCGGCGTCGCGTCCCAACTTGATGCACTTCACCATTCTTGGCATATCCAACCCTTTATCATAAGTATTTGTTTTTACAGAATTATTACAGAAGCTAACCCGTTGAATGGCAGGGACTTTTGCGTGAACTCGGACAGACTACTTGTTAAACGGCAAGTCGAGCGTGCGGCGTGCACCGAGAGCAGTCTCGATCAACGGCGGATTGGATTGCGGCTTTTCAAGATGGTAGCCCTGCACATAGTCCACGCCAAACGTCGCGAGCATTTGCAACGTCTCTTCATCTTCCACGCACTCCGCGATGGTGGTTTTGTGCAGCCCGCGCGCAACCGACACCATGGCTTTGACAAACAACTGGTTGTCCGGTTCTTTCGGCAAATTGCGGATGAACAGTCCGTCGATCTTGATCGCATCGACGTGCAAATGCTTGAGATATGCAAACGACGAAAAGCCAGTGCCGAAATCGTCCAGACTCACGCCGCATCCGGTTTGCTGCAAGGCTTCGATGAAACGGCGCGCGTCATGCAGGTCGGAGACCGCCGAGGTCTCGGTCAGTTCCACGAGCAAGCGTTGCGCGGGCACGCCCCAGCGGCGCAATTCATCAGCGATGAATTGCGGCAGCGTCGGATCATCCAGCGACCGCCCCGATACATTCACCGCCAGTGCGGGAATGGCGCTGACTTCGGACAGCATCTTGATCGAACGGCTCAGCACCCAGCGGTCGATGTCGATTATCTTGCCGGATTTCTCCGCCACCGGAATGAACTCGCCGGGCATGATGACTGCATCGGGGTTGTCCTTGTCGCGCATGCGCAGCAGCACCTCGAAGTGTCCGAGCGACCGGTCCCTGGTGGAGTAGATACCCTGGAAATACAAATCCATCAGATCGTTTTCCAGCGCATACAGGATGCGGTCGTTCCACGATAATTGCATCACCATGCGCTGCGAATCGTCGAGGTCGGCGCGGTAGATGCGCCAAGCATTCTTGCCGGCTTCCTTGGCCTGATACATCGCGGCATCCGCGCGCGCCACCAGATCTTCGGTATTGCGCGCATGATCCGGATACACCGCGATGCCACAACTGCAGGTGAGCCGCAGACTCTGCCCCTCGAACTGGAAGCGCACCTGCGCAATGGAACGCGTAATACGCTCGGCCAGTATCCGCAACATCTCGTCCGAAATGTCGGGGACGAGGATCGCGAATTCGTCTCCGCCGAGCCGCGCGAAAATTTCATTGCGCCGCACCTGTCCGCCGACCTCGCTTGCCACGCGGATCAGCATGGCGTCGCCGGCACGGTGACCAAAGGTATCGTTGATGTACTTGAATTCGTCCAGATCAAAAAACAACAACGCCACCCGTGACGAACCCCGCTGCGCGTCGGCGACCATGCGCCCCATTTCCTCGTTGAAACGATGCCGGTTATAAAGGCCGGTCAGGGCATCGCGCTCCGCCAGATACACCAGCTGGTCGGCGTTGCGCCGCTCGGTGGTAACGTCCTCGAATATCCACATCCGCCCCACCGCCTTGCCGAAGGCGTCTTCTACCGCATGACTCTGTTGCGTCAGCAGGCGGCCGTCCGCCATCGGCAATTCGAATGCGAGCAGCAGCTCGCCGGGCAACGGCGGTTGCAGCAGATGGCGCGCGTGCTCCGCGGGCCGCGCCAGCGTGCAGCCGGAAGCCGCGAGCATTTCCACCGGATTGGCGCCGATGATGCGCGTGCCGGGAGGAATCATCCATATCTGTGAAAACGCGGGATTGCAGTACACCACGTGGTCGTCCGTCGACACGAACAGTATTCCGATATCCATCGCGCCCAGCAGCGCCGACAACCGCGCGTGTTCGTCCTGCGCGCGATCGAGATACTGCTTCTGCACGATCTGCGCATCGCGAAGTTCGCTCACCGTCGCTTCCAGCCGCTGCTCTGCTTCCTTGCGCGTGGTGATGTCACGTATGCTGATGCGTATGCCCAGATTCTGGTTGTTTTTGCCGTAAATCGGGCGCCAGTCCGCCGCCGCCCAGAACGTCGTCCCGTCCTTGCGCCGCGCGCGGAATTCATAGTCGTGGCCCGTGTTGCCGAGTACTGCCAGGCGGATCTGCCGCACCGTGCGGGTCACATCGGGATCGCTGACAAAAGGCACCGGAAAATCCTGCGCGGCAAGGCATTCTTCGGGCGTGTAGCCAAACATGTCCTGCACCCTGGGGTTGATCCAGATCAGCTTGCCGCTGGAGTCCGCCCACAATTCGCAATCGTAACTGTAATCGGCGATCGCGGTGAATTTCGCTTCGCCCAGTGCCAGCGCCTCGATGCGATTGGAGAGCGCGCCCGCCATCGCGTTAAAGGCCGCGCCGACTTCGCTGATTTCGTCGTTACTCTGCGTCGGCACCCGAACCGCGAAATCACCCGCCGCCAACTGCGCGCTGGCGTCAGCCAATCGCCGCAATCCGCGTGTAAGCCAGGCATAGAGCACTATCGTCAGCACGATAGTCAGCGCAAGCGAGACCGCGCCGACAATCAAAATCTCGCGGATCAGTTTGTCCTGCCCGGTGTGAAGCAAATAGACTTCGACGACCACCAGCAGCCCCAGCGCCAGACACGACACCACAACGCCGGCCAGCAGCAGCCGTGATCGTAATGACAGATTGAGTTGCATCGCGGCAGCCGTTACAGGCGTTTGGTCAACACGACGGAACGCCGTTGATAGTTGTACATATCGCGCTTTTGCGCCGGCAACTCGTCGACATTCACCTCGGCAAAACCATGCTCGACAAACCAGTGCTCGGCGCGCGTGGTAAGCACGAACAATTTTTTGACGCGCTGGCGCCGCGCGCGCTGCTCCATCGCTTCCAGCAGGCGTTCGCCCGCGTCGCGGCCGCGAAATTCAGGATGCACCACCAGGCATGCGAGTTCCGCAGCGCGCTCTTCCGAAAACGGATACAGCGCGGCGCATCCGATAATCATGCCGTCGTGATCGAGCACGGCAAAACGCCCGACTTCCATTTCCAGCAGGTCACGGCTGCGCTTGACCAGCGTGCCGTCTGCTTCCAGCGGCTCGATCAGCCGCAATATGCCGCCGATATCGGTGATTTTCGCGTCGCGCAGTTTCTCCACCGGATCAGGCGCGATCATCGTCCCCACGCCCTGATGCGTGAACAATTCCTGCAGCAGGGCGCCGTCGGCATGGCGTGATATCAGGTGGGCGCGCTTCACGCCCTGCTCGCACGCGCGCACCGCACACGGTAAATAAAATCGCGCGTCGCCATCCAGCGTGGAATCCTTGCGCGCCAGCAGCTTGCGCGCCTGTAGCGGTGTGAGTTCGCGCAGCAAGTGGCCGCGCGCGCTGGTTGCGCCGGATCGGTCCATCATGAATATCAATTTTTCCGCGCCCAGCGCCACTGCCACCGCTTCCGCGACATTTTCCAGCGCCACATTGAAAATTTCCCCGGTAGCCGAATAACCGAGCGGCGACAGCAGCACCAGCTCGCCGAAGTTCAAACGGTCGCGCAGCGCCGCCACATCGATCTTGCGCACTTCGCCGGTGTGCTGCAAGTCAATCCCGTCGAGGATACCGATCGGCTTGGCGGTGACGAAATTACCGCTGGAAACGCGTATATCAGCACCCGCCATCGGCGAGCCGGGCAGTCCCATCGACAGCATGGCTTCGATCTCCACGCGCAGACGTCCGCTGGCTTCCTTGGCGCAAGCCAGCGTAATGTCGTCAGTGACGCGCAGCCCCTGCACATAGCGCGTGCGGTGGCCGAGTTGCTTGAGCTTGGCGTCGATCTGCGCGCGCGCGCCATGTACCACCACCAGCCGCACACCCAACGCCGCGAGCAGGTTCAGGTCATGGTTGAGCCCGACAAACCGGCCTTCCGATATCGCCTCGCCACCGAACGCAATAACGAAAGTGCGCCCGCGAAACGCATGGATGTACGGCGCGGCCGCGCGGAACCACTGGACGAATTTATCTGGGGACGCAAGCGCCATCCGCATAAGGTTACCATCTGGCTACAAAGTGTTTAAAAACAATATATTATGACAGATTCAAGCACAAACCAAGCGAGTTTTGTTCAGCTATCGCCCCACAGCGCCTGCATCGCCGCAAGCGCAGCGACTGCTGCCGTTTCGGTACGCAGCACCCGCGGCCCCAGCGCCAACGGCGTGAATCCGGCGCACAGCGCGGCAGCGGTCTCTTCCGCATTCCATCCGCCTTCCGGCCCCACCAGCAACGTCACCCTGCCTCGAGGGCGCTCCACGTCGCGCAGGCGCGAGGTGGTAGCGTGCGGCGACAACAAAAATCTCGCTCCCTGTGGAGGTTCGCCGAGCCACTTCATCAGCGGCTGCACCGGCAGCACCACGGGCAACCGGTTGCGGCCGCATTGTTCGCATGCCGCGGCGGTAACGGCTTGCCAGTGCGCGACACGCCGCTCGGCGCGTTCTCCCGCCAGACGCACCACGCTGCGCTGGGCAATCAAGGGCTGAACCGCGGCAACCCCCAATTCGACGCTTTTCTGCACGGTGTAGTCCATACGCTCACCGCTGGATATGCCCTGCGCCAGCACGATGTCGAGCGGCGATTCGCGGCTGGCCTCGATGCGTCCGGTCACCGTCAACGTCAGTCCGGATTTGTCGATGCGTTTGATCAGCGCCGGATATTCAACACCACGTCCATCAAACAAGGTAAGCGGCGCACCGGTTTGCAGCCGCAGCACATGAATCACATGGTGCGCCTGCCCCGCCGTCACGCGACACTCGCCGTGATCGGCAATGTCTCCGGGAAAATATAATCTGGTCAATGCGTTAACCCCAGCCTCGGCTGGCGATTATGCCACACGGCAACATCACGCCCGTGTTTTCCATACCGGATGTTCGTGCGGGCTTTCCTCATGGCGCCCGAGGGGCGCAAAGACTAGAATTGCGCATCACCGTGGAGGCTGTGTTTTGAAAATCGTCATTCTGGGCGCGGGACAGGTCGGTTCATCTGTCGCCGAAAACCTGGTATCGGAAGCCAACGACATCACCATCGTCGATACCAATGCCGACCGGCTGCGCGCATTACAGGACCGGCTTGATCTGCGCACGGTGTGCGGCAACGCTGCCCATCCCGCGGTGCTGGAGCAGGCCGGATTGGCCGATGCGGACCTGATGTTCGCGGTCACGCAAAGCGACGAAACCAACATGGTGGCGTGCAAACTCGCCGCGACCATGTTCAATTGCCCGACCAAGATCGCGCGCATACGCTCTGCCGATTATCTTTCGCATCCGGAAATTTTTTCGCCGGAGAATTTCGCGGTGGATGTGCCGATCTGTCCGGAACAGTTGCTAACCGAGTACATCGCCAAGCTGCTGGAATTTCCCGAAGCACTGCAAGTGCTGGAGTTTGCCCACGGCAAGGTCAGCCTCGCGGCCGTGCGCGCCTATCACGGCGGGCCGCTGGTCGGCCACGAAATTTCGTATCTGCGCACGCACATGCCGCAGATCGACACGCGCGTTGCAGCCATTTTCCGGCAGGACAGTCCGATTACCCCCGAAGGCAACACCATCGTTGAAGCGGGTGATGAAGTGTTCCTGATCGCCGCCACCGAAAACCTGCGCGGCGTGCTGCGCGAGTTGCGGCGCATGGACAAGCCGGTGAAACGCGTGATGCTGGGCGGCGGCGGCAACATCGGCCGGCGACTCGCCAAGGCGATCGAAGGCAAATGCGAAGTCAAGATCATTGAATACAGCAAGGCCGGCGCCGAGCGGCTCGCCGCGGAACTGAACAACACGCTGGTGCTGCAGGGGGACGTCACCGATGAGGAATTGCTGGAATCCGAAAACATCGGTGAGATGGACGTCTATTGCGCCCTCACCAACGACGATGAAGACAACATCATGTCAGCACTGCTGGCCAAGCGCATGGGCGTGCGCAAGGTGATCGCGCTGATTACCCGCAGCGCTTACGTGAATCTGTTGCAGGAGGGCCGCATCGACATTGCGATTTCGCCGGTGCAGGCCACCATCGGCACGCTGCTTGCGCGTGTGCGCCGGGGTGACGTTGCCGTCGTGCATTCGCTGCGGCGGGGCGCTGCCGAAGCACTGGAACTGGTGGCGCACGGCGATGCAAAATCCTCGCAGGTCGTCGGACGCCGCGTGGAGGAAATCGACCTGCCCAAAGGCACCACCATAGGCGCCATCGTGCGGCGGCGCGAAAAACCCGGGCGGGAAGGCGCCGACCCGATGTACGACGATCAGGTCATCATCGCGCATCACGATACGATGATCGAAGCGGACGACCACGTCATCGTATTTGTGGTGAACAAGCGTATGGTGCCGCGGGTGGAAAAGCTGTTCCAGGTAGAGGCTCGATTCTTCTGAACGCGACATGAGAGTCTTTCTGGCGGTATTGCGTCCGCTCGGCGTGATCGGCATGGCGATGAGCCTGTCGCATCTGGTGCCGATCATGGTATCCCTCATCTACGACGACGGCACTCTGCGCGTGTTTTGCATCTCGATGCTTTTCAATTTGACAGTCACTCTGATCACGTTTCTTGCGACCCGCAACCTGAAATACGATCTGAAACCGCGTGACGGAATGTTGCTGGTGGTGCTGGCCTGGTCGGGAGGCGCGGCGTTTGCCACGCTGCCACTGCTGCTGCTGATTCCCGGACTGTCGTTCACGGACGCCTATTTCGAAGCCATTTCCGGACTGACAGCCTCGGGTGGCACCGTGCTCAGCGGCCTGGATTCGCTTGCTCCCTCGCTCAATATCTGGCGTGCGCTACTGGTTTGGATTGGGGGCATGGGCGTGATCGTGCTTGCAATGGCCATTCTGCCGCTGCTGGGTGTGGGCGGCCGGCAGATGTTCAAGGCAGAGACACCGGGCCCCATGAAAGATCAGAAACTCACGCCGCGCATCGCTGAAACCGCCAAGGGCCTGTGGATGGTCTACGTGCTCATTTCACTGGCGTGCCTGCTCGCCTATCGCTACGCGGGCATGAGCTGGCTCGATGCATGGATTCACATGTTCACCACCATGGGACTCGGCGGTTTCTCGAGTCACGACGCGAGCTTTGCACACTGGAACTCACCCGCCATAGAAGCAGTCGCGATCGTGTTCATGCTGATCGCGTGTATCAATTTTGGCACGCATTTCCTCGCGTTTCGCGCACGCAGTCCGACACCTTATATCCGCGATCCCGAAATGCGCATGTGCATGATTGTGATCATTGCAAGCTGCATTGGTATAGCCGCCTATCTGATGGCAATGGGCGTCTATCCGGATTTCTGGACGGCGCTGCGCCATGCATCGTTCAACGTGGTGTCGGTTGCCAGCACCACCGGCTACTCCAGTACCGATTACAATCTTTGGCCGGTATTCGCTCCGATGTGGATGCTGTTTCTATGCAGCTTTGCCACTTGTTCCGGATCCACTGGCGGCGGCATCAAAATGATCCGGGCGCAATTGCTGTATATCCAGATCTACCGGGAGTTCATCAAGCTGCTGCACCCGAATGCCGTCAGCCCCGCCAAGCTTGATGGACAAGTAGTTGAAAATAAAGTAATTTTTTCCATTCTCGCCTTTCTGTTTATCTACATTGCAAGCCTCGTCAGCATCACATTGGTGTTGCTGGCAAGCGGGCTTGACGCCGTCACTGCCTTTAGCGCCGCCACTGCTTGCATCAACAATACGGGGCCGGGGTTGAATCTGGTCGGCCCCGCCACCACCTTTGCAGTACTTACGGATTTTCAAACGTGGGTATGCAGTTTCGCGATGTTGTTGGGCCGGCTGGAACTGTTCACGCTGCTGATCCTATTCACGCCTGCGTTCTGGCGCTACTGATTCCGGTGCAATCCGTCAATCTCACGCAGCATTTCCTGATCGCCATGCCGGCGATGACCGATCCGCATTTCTCAAAGACGCTGACGTTTGTCTGCGAGCACAACGATCAGGGTGCGTTGGGCGTGGTCGTTAATCGCCCGATCGACATGACGCTGCACGCGCTGCTTGAGCAGATTGAAATTGCCCAGCCATCCAATGTCTGCAAAACCATGCCAGTCCACTATGGCGGACCGGTGCAAATCGACCGCGGCTTTGTGCTGCACACACCGGCAGGCCATTGGAAATCGACGTTGGCGGTTGGAGATGCTATCGGCCTCACCACGTCGAAGGACATCCTGGAAGCCGTCGCGCGCGACGAAGGCCCGCAGCAGATGCTGGTCACGCTCGGTTATGCGGGTTGGGCGCCCGGGCAGCTTGAACATGAACTGGCGCAAAATGCCTGGCTCACGGTCAATGCCGACGCGCGCATCCTGTTTGAAACGCCCGCCGAACGGCGCTACGAAGCGAGCCTGAAACTGCTGGGTATCGATCTGGCGATGTTGTCGGACGACGCCGGGCATGCGTAAAGCAGGATCCGTACTGGCCTTTGATTTTGGCGAAAAGCGCATCGGCGTTGCTGTCGCAGATCTGGCCGTCGGTATTGCGCATCCGCTGGAAACCCTGCATGCCGAGGACAGCAAGACCCGCTTCGCGGCCATCGCGGCGCTGATCGCCGAATGGAAGCCGGTGCGACTCATCGTCGGCGAGCCGCGGCACGCGGACGGGGGCGAACATGAGATCGGCCGGCTTGCCCGGCGCTTTGCGCAGCGGCTCGAAGGACGTTTCGGATTGCCGGTGACGCTGGTGGACGAAACCCTGAGCTCCCGCGCGGCACAGACGCGGCTGCAATCGCACGGCATGCACGGCGGAAAACTCAAGGCGGCGCTGGACGCCGCCGCCGCCAGTGAAATCCTCGACACCTGGATCGAATTGCAACGAAAAAAAACGCTTTAAACCCCTTTTCCCCCTTAATCGTGCCGGCGTGTTGTGTTACTCTACCGCCCCAACAAACACCCATGAACAAGCCGGGTAACCCGCTACCGAATCCGCTACCAGATGCCGAGCAACTGCTGGCGCGGCTTCTGGATCAAATGAAGCCCGTCGTCGGGCCCGACACGGGCATCATCGGCATTCATACCGGCGGTGTGTGGGTGGCCGAGCGCCTGCACGCCGCGCTTGGCATCAAGGTTCCTTTGGGCACTCTCGATGTATCCTTTTACCGCGATGATTTCGAGAAAATCGGCCTGCATCGCGACGTAAAAACCTCCGACCTGCCGTTCGACGTCGACGGCCGCCGCCTGATATTGGTGGACGACGTGCTCTACACCGGGCGCACCATACGCGCCGCAATGAACGTGCTGTTCGATTATGGACGCCCGGCGAGTATCCGGCTCGCGGCGCTGGTGGATCGCGGCGGGCGCGAATTGCCCGTGCGCGCGGACTTCCTCGGCAGCGACATCTCGCTTGCCATTTCGCAAAGCGTTGAGTTGATTCGCGATAGCACCGGCAAACTTTCCCTCAAGCTGCATGAAAACTAGACGCCGCCATGTGGCTTGACCCGCGTAATCCTCAACTTAACAAGAACGGCGAACTGCATCACTTGCTGTCACTGGAAGGACTGTCCGCCGATATTTTGCGGCAAATACTCGACACCGCGAGTTCCTTTGTCGGCGTCACCCAGCGCGAGGTAAAAAAGGTACCGCTGCTGCGCGGCAAGGCTGTGTTCAATATCTTTTTTGAGTCCTCCACGCGCACCCGCACCACGTTTGAAATCGCCGCAAAGCGTTTGTCGGCAGACGTGATCAACCTCGCCATCAACGTTTCATCCCAGAGCAAGGGCGAGAGCGTGCTGGATACCGTGGCCAATCTCTCCGCGATGCAGGCCGACATGTTCATCGTGCGCCACGCCGCCAGCGGCGCGCCCTACATGATCGCCAAGCACGTGGGACCGGACATTCATGTCATCAATGCCGGGGACGGGCGCCACTCACACCCCACGCAGGGACTGCTCGACATGTTCGCGATCCGCCACTACAAAAAAGATTTCACCAACCTGCGCGTGGCCATCATCGGTGACATTCTGCATTCGCGCGTTGCGCGCTCGCAGATCCATGCGCTGACCACTCTGGGTTGCCCGGAAATCCGCGTGATCGGTCCGCGCACGCTGATTCCCGCCGAAATTCGCGGCCTGGGCGTGCACGTTTACCACGACATGCGGGAGGGGCTGAAAGACGTGGATGTGGTGAGCATGCTGCGCCTGCAAAGCGAACGCATGAAAGGCGCGTTGCTCGCATCGGGCGAGGAGTTTTACAAGTACTACGGACTCACCGACGACAAGCTGGCGCTGGCAAAGGCGGACGCCATCGTGCTGCATCCGGGTCCCATGAATCGCGGCGTGGAAATCGACTCCAGTGTCGCCGACGGCAAACAGTCGGTGATACTGCCGCAAGTGAGTTTCGGCATCGCCATTCGCATGGCCGTGATGAGTATCCTAGCAGGGAATTAGGGGCTCTACAGTGAAAATTCTCATCCGCAACGGTCGCCTGATCGATCCGAAGAACAGCATCGACGCCGTTTGTGACCTGTACATCGCCGCCGGAAAAGTTGTTTCGGTCGGTGCGCAACCCGATAGTTTCAGCGCCAATCGCACCATCGACGCAACAGGACGAATCGTGTGCCCCGGTCTGGTGGATTTGTCTGCGCGCCTGCGCGAACCCGGCTTTGAATACATCGCCACCCTGGAATCGGAGATGGATGCTGCCACCGCCGGCGGCATCACCAGCCTTGCATGCCCGCCGGATACCGATCCGCCGTTGGACGAACCGGGGCTGGTGGAAATGCTCAAGTATCGTGCGCGCAATCGCAACAAGGCGCGCGTCTTCCCTATCGGCGCACTCACCCAAGGCCTGAAGGGCACGCGGCTCACCGAAATGGCGGAACTACGCGACGCCGGATGTGTGGCGTTTTCACACGCCGATGTGCCGCTCACCGACAACCAGGTGCTGTACTACGCCATGCAATACGCAGCCACCTTCAACATTCCCGTATGGCTGCGCCCGCAGGACGCGTCACTTGCGCGCAACGGCGTGGCGCACGACGGCCAGGTTGCGACGCGGTTGGGCTTGCCGTCGATCCCTGTCTGCGCGGAAACGGCAGCCCTGGCAGTGATACTGCTGCTCGCGCGCGAAACCGGCGCGCGCGTGCACCTGTGCCGATTGTCGAGTGCGGAAGGCATCAACATGGTACGGCGCGCGCGGCACGACGGCGCAGCAGTGACCTGCGACGTGGCCGTGCATCATCTGCATCTGTCTGAAATGGACATCGGCTACTTTGACCCGCACTGCCATTTGATCCCGCCGCTGCGCAGTCAGCGCGACCGCGATGCCTTGCGCAAGGCGCTCGCCGATCACACCGTCGATGCAGTGTGCTCCGACCATTGCCCGGTGGACGACGACGCCAAACAATTGCCGTTCTCCGAAGCCGAACCCGGCGCGACGGGTCTTGAGCTGCTGCTGCCGCTGACATTGAAATGGGCGGAAGAAGATCGGGTGGCGCTGTCCACCGCGCTCGCTCGCATCACCGTCGACGCGGCAAACATACTGGGCATAGACGCCGGCCACCTGTCGGTAGGTGCCGATGCGGACGTATGTGTGTTCGACCCCGAACGCTACTGGAAAGTCGAGCCTGCCACGCTGTTGAGTCAAGGCAAAAACACGCCGTTCAGCGGGATCGAACTCAAAGGCCGCGTCACACACACGCTGGTCGGCGGACAGATCGCGCATGAAACGAAATAGAGCAAAATAGCGCGCCAGCATAGCTGTAACACGCTTTCGCGTCACCCGCCGGCTGGAACTACCGGCCGCCTGTTAGACTCTTACGTCATCTTCCACCGTTTTTTACCGAATGCCCGCCATGAACCCCCTACTGGATTTCTCCGGCCTGCCGCGCTTTGCGGATATCAAAACCGAACATGTCACGCCGGCAGTGGATGCCCTGCTGGCTGAATGTAAAGCGGTAATCGAACGCGTCGCTGCCGATGCCACGCCTGCGACGTGGCGTGATTTTGTAGAGCCGCTGGAAAACGCCAACGAGCGTCTCGGCCGCGCATGGGGACAGGTGGGCCATCTCAATGCAGTGATGAATAGTCCGGCGTTGCGCGAGGTCTATAACGCAAACCTGCCGAAGATCACCGCGTATTACACCGAGCTGGGGCAAAACGAAAAATTATTCAATAAAAACAAATACTTAAAATCCTCTGCGGAATTCGCCCAGTTGTCGCCTGCGCAACAGAAGATTATCGACAACGAACTGCGCGATTTTCGTCTCGGCGGCGCCGAATTGCCCGCCGGCAAGAAAGCGCGTTTCAAGGTGATCTGCGAAGAACTGTCGAAACTGTCATCGCGTTTTTCCGACAACGTGCTTGATGCCACTAACGCGTTTGCCCACTTTGTTACGGAAGAAAAAGGACTGTCGGGCCTGCCCGATGACGCGCGTGCCGCCGCACGCGAGGCCGCCGAAGCCGATAAAAAGCCGGGCTGGAAGTTCACCCTGCATGCGCCGTCGTATCTGCCGGTGATGCAATACGCTGATGACCGCGCGTTTCGCGAGCTGATGTACCGCGCATCGGCCACGCGAGCATCAGAGTTCGGCGCCCCTGAACTGGATAACACACCGCTCATCACCGACATCGTCAAGCTGCGCAAGGAACTCGCGCAACTGCTCGACTTCAACAACTACGCCGAATATTCGCTCGAACCGAAAATGGCGCAAACGCCGCAGCAGGTCATCGATTTTCTGAACGAACTTGCGGTGCGTGCCAAGCCTTATGCCGAGCGCGATCTGAGGGAACTCAATGATTTCGCGCGCACCGAACTGGGCATGAACAGACTCGACGCATGGGACATCCCCTACGCCTCGGAAAAGCTGCGCGTATCGCGCTATGCGTTTTCGGAGCAGGAGGTCAAACAGTACCTGCCGGAAACCACCGTGGTGCCGGGCATGTTCAAGCTGATTGAAACGCTCTACGGCCTGACGATCACGCCCACCGAAGCGCCAAGTTGGCACAGGGACGTGCGTTTTTATTCGATTCACGATAAATCTGGATCCCTCGTCGGACAGTTTTATCTCGATCTTTACGCGCGCAGCACCAAGCGCGGCGGCGCATGGATGGACGACGCCATCACGCGGCGGCGCATCGCGTCCGGCATACAGGCACCAGTCGCGTATCTGAACTGTAATTTTTCCGCGCCCGTCGGCGGACAACCGGCACAGTTCACGCACGACGAGGTGATCACGCTGTTTCACGAGTTCGGCCACGGCCTGCATCACTTGCTGACCAAGGTCGATTATCTTGGCGTATCCGGCATCCACGGCGTCGAATGGGATGCGGTCGAGCTGCCTAGCCAGTTCATGGAAAACTTCTGCTGGGAATGGGACGTGCTGCGCCCTATGACGCGACACTTCCAAACTGGCAAGACATTGCCGAAGTCATTATTTGACAAAATGATTGCGGCAAAAAATTTCCAGAGCGGCATGCAGACCGTGCGGCAGATCGAATTCTCGCTGTTTGATCTTGAGCTGCATTCGAGCTTTGATCCAGCGGGCACGAAAACCGCGCTGGATTTGGTCAACGATGTGCGCAAGCGCGTGGCGGTCGTATTTCCACCCGACTACAACCGCTTCCCCAACAGCTTTTCACACATCTTCGCAGGTGGATACGCCGCGGGCTACTACAGCTACAAGTGGGCGGAGGTGTTATCCGCCGACGCCTTCAGCCTGTTCGAGGAAAAAGGTGTGCTCAATCCTGCCGTCGGCCAGCAGTTTCGCAATGAAATTCTCGCCGTCGGTGGCAGCCGTCCGGCACTGGAATCGTTCAAGGCCTTTCGCGGACGCGAACCCAAAATGGATGCGCTGCTTAGGCATAGCGGCATGAGCGGCGGAGCCGGGGTCCCCGCGTAGCGGGGATGCGCCCCGCGAATGCCGCAGAGCTGTCGAAACGGTAAACGTGGCTTGACCACAATCGTGCTGAGACAGCGGCATGGCGGCTTGAACGGCCGTTTTGCGGTAATCTTTCCATGATGCTAAAGTGAATCCCGGTGACTTGAATCCGGTAACGAGGGACAACATCATGAAAATTTTGAAGAATTTTTTATGGATTCTGTTATTTGCTGCGCTGTCCGCGAACGCGGCCCAGTTGTACCGCTGGGTAGACAGCAAGGGCAATGTGGAATGGCGTGACACACCGCCACCTGCTGCCGCCAAAAAAGTCGAGCAGCGAAAAATCGGGGACAATGTCATTTCCACCAGCGAGGTGCCCTTCTCCCTGCAACTGGCCACGAAAAACCATCCCGTCACGTTCTGGGCTTCTCCCGACTGCGGCAACCCCTGTGCCACCGCGCGTGGGCACCTGACTCGTCGCGGCACACCGTTTACAGAGCGAAATGCGCAGACAGACGCGGAAGCCTTCCAGAAGCTCTCCGGTGGGTTAGAGGTGCCGTATCTGCAGGTTGGCGCGATCCGATTGAAGGGTTATCTTGAATCCGAGTATGACAGCACGCTCGATTCCGCGGGCTATCCCCGAACCGTCATCGCGACCAAACCGAAGCCGGCAGCACCCGCGCCCAAACCGGTCGCCGATGGCGGAAAACCTGGCGAGAGCGCGACTGCGGCATCGGCACCACCAGCTGCGGCAAATCCGGGCGCAACCGCTGCGCCGCCCGCCGCGCCGGGCAAGTAGCGCCAGCCTTCTCCCGAATTTCAGCGTTTGCTCGCGTGCGCGCGTTCCCGCATGCCGCTGTCCCCTGCATCGGAGCACGATTTTAGGACGTCCCGGTCAGGCGCCACGCAGCGGTTGTGCAGCATCATCAGTGCCCAAGCGTCAGAGCCGATGACGCCTCCGTGAAATAACAAAATAATTAAATATAAACAAATACTTATGCGTATATCCACCTGGAATGTCAATTCACTGAAAGTACGGCTGCCGCACGTGCTCGCATGGCTGGCACAACACCAGCCCGACGTTCTGTGCGTGCAGGAAACCAAAACCGAGGACGCGAATTTTCCGCTGCAGGCCATTGCGGATGCCGGGTATCAAGCGCTCTACTGCGGGCAAAAAACCTACAACGGCGTGGCGTTGCTGTCGCGCTCGGCAGGCACTGACGTTGCGGCGGGGATCCCCGGCTTCGACGATCCGCAGAAGCGCGTGCTTGCTGCCACGTACGGCGACACGCGCGTGATCTGCATCTACGTGCCCAACGGCGAATCGGTCGAATCCGACAAGTATCAATACAAGCTCAGGTGGCTTGCTGCGCTGACACAGTGGCTGCGCAACGAGTTGCAAAAATATCCGAAGCTCGCGCTGCTCGGCGACTTCAACATCGCGCCCGAAGATCGCGACGTTTGGGATCCGAAGGAATGGGAAGGCAAAGTGCTGTTCAGCGCGCCGGAACACGCGGCGTTGAATGCGCTGCTTGCACTGGGTTTGAAAGACAGCTTCCGCCTGTTCGAGCAGCCGGACCGTTCATTCACGTGGTGGGATTACCGCATGAACGCGTTCCGGCGCAAGCTGGGATTGCGCATCGACCACATCCTGCTGTCGGAACTGCTCGCGGGAAATTGCACGTCATGCACCGTCGATATCGAGCCGCGCAAGCTCGAACGGCCCTCCGATCATGCGCCGGTGTTTGCCGATATCAGCGCATAGAAATTATTCACCGACGTCGATTCCCAGTTCCTGCACTTTGCGTGTCAGCGTATTGCGACCGATGCCCAGCAGGTGCGCCGCCTCGATGCGCCGGCCACCGGTTTGCGCCAGCGCTTTCAGGATCAACGTTTTTTCGAACTGGTTGGTGAGTTCATCCATGATGCGGGTTTCGCCGCGCGCCAAGCGCACCTCGGCTTCACGCTCCAGCGCGGCAATCCAGCCCTGATCGGATAACACGATATTCTCAGCGCGAATTTCAGGCGGCAGATCCTCGATTTCGATCTGCGCCGCCGGCGCCATCACCGTCAGCCAGTGACAGAGGTTTTCAAGCTGGCGCACATTCCCCGGAAAATCCAGTGACGCCAGGTATTTGATCACCGGCTCCGAGAAACGCTTGGCCTCGACGTTGAGCTCGCGTGCGCTCTTGCGCAGGAAATGCCGCGCCAGCAACGGAATGTCGTCACGCCGCTCGCGCAGCGACGGCAAACGCAGGCGAATCACATTCAGGCGATGGAACAGATCCTCGCGGAACAAACCCTGCTTTACGCGCGACTCAAGATCCTGGTGCGTGGCGGCAATGACGCGCACATTGGCTTTAATCGGCTGATGGCCGCCCACGCGGTAATAATTTCCGTCCGACAGCACGCGCAACAGGCGCGTTTGCAACTCGGCCGGCATGTCACCGATTTCATCCAGAAACAGCGTGCCGCCCTCGGCCTGCTCGAAGCGGCCGCGGCGCGTGGTTTGCGCACCGGTGAACGCGCCACGCTCGTGGCCGAAAAGCTCCGACTCCAGCAACTCCTTCGGAATCGCCGCCGTGTTGATGGCGATGAACGGCAGGCTCGCGCGCGGACTATGCCGATGCAGCGCGTTGGCAACCAGTTCCTTGCCGGTGCCGGATTCCCCGGTAATCATCACCGTCGCATTCGACTGCGCGAGCCGACCGATGGCGCGAAACACGTTCTGCATCGCAGGCGCCTGCCCCAGTATCTCCGGCGCGGCTTCCGCGGGTTCGGCGGCGCTCTGTACCGTTTGATTGTCGTTTAGCGCCCGCCGTATCAGTTCGACCGCATGATCCACATCGAAGGGCTTGGGCAAATATTCATACGCGCCGCCCTGAAATGCGGTCACCGCGTTTTCAAGGTCGGAATACGCGGTCATGATAATCACGGGCAGGGTCGCGTGTTTCTCGCGCGCTTTTTGCAGCAAGGTCAGGCCCGATTCGCCGGGCATGCGGATGTCGCTGACCACGACCTGGGGCGTCTCGGATTCAAGCGCATCGAGCGCTTCCAGCGCGGAGGAAAACACACGGTGCGCGATGTTCTCTCGCGTGAGCGCTTTCTCGAATACCCAGCGTATCGAGCGGTCGTCGTCGACTATCCACACCGGATTCACCGACATGGCGAGCCTTCGTATCGCGCCGGCGGGATAGGCGGCAACGGACGGATCAGGCAGTGCAGGTTGCATTGCGGGCTTCCTTTATAACGGTGCAGCGAGTATTTCGGTCGATAGCTGAGCATGGGGCTTCCTTACTGCAGGTGCCCTTGAACGCCCTGTTCGGACGCTTCCGCCACCGGCAACAGCACGGTAAAGCAAGTGCGCCCCGGCGCGCTTTCAAAGGTGAGCGTGCCGTTATGCTGGCTCACGAAATTCTGTGCGATGGTCAGGCCGAGTCCGCTGCCTCCGTCACGCCCGGATACCAGCGGATAGAACACGCGCTCGCCGATTTCAGGCGCTATTCCGGGACCGTTGTCGGTGATGCTCAACTCGACGGCATGACGATAGCGTTTGCGCGCCAGCGTCACTTGCCGCGAAGCACGCGTTTTCAGCGCGATGACACCGGCTGTTGTACCGGATTCCACGAGCGCTTGCGCGGCATTGCGTGCAACATTCAGCGTGGCTTGTATCAATTGCTCGATGTCGCCGTAGATTAACGGCAGACTCACGTCATAGTCGCGTTCGACGATGATTTCCTTGTGAAACTCGGCAAGCAATACACTGCGCACCCGTTCCAGCACTTCGTGAATGTTCAGATGCGCCGGGCGCGGCATGCGATGCGGCGAGAGCAGCCGGCTCATCAGCGCCTGCAGACGATCGGCCTCTTTGATGATGACCTGGGTATATTCGTGCAGCGCGGGGTTTTCAAGCTCGTGGTCGAGCAGTTGCGCCGCGCCCCGTATGCCGCCCAGCGGATTCTTGATTTCGTGTGCGAGGTTGCGCATGAGTTCGCGGTTGGCGACGCTTTGATCGAGCACGCGTTCTTCGCGCGCGATGCGCAGTTGTTGCTCGATTTGCCGGAATTCGACAAGGCAACCTTCCAGATCGAAGGCGCTGCTCCGCTCGATAGGGGTCACGGTACAGGTGAGATGCATGCGCGGACGCCCGCTCACCGCAATCGCCAGATCGTGCTCCGAGAAGCTGCAATTGTTCTTGCGCGCATACTGCAGCGCGCCCGCCAGCAAATCGTGATCGGCAAATACGTCGGCGATACCGTGCCCCACCACGTGCGGGCTGGAGAGTTCCAACAGATTTTCAGCGGCGGGATTCATATGGCGCAACACATCCGAGTTGTCCACGACGATCACCGCGGTTGCCAACAAATCCAGTCCAGATAAGGCCGCAGGCGTCATGGCGTCACTCCAGACTCTGTGATGAGCAAGAAGCAGGCCAGCTTGGGAATATGCGCAGCAAGCACTTGCGGGCGACGGTCTTCGCCCGCATGACGCTTAGCGAAGCGAGTTAACGAATATTGCCGAGCTCTTTTTTGAGGTTGGCAATATTGTCTTCGTGCAGTTTGACTTTCTTTTGATACGGCTCCAGCCGGTCGAGCACGCGCTGGTAATTGCGCTCGCTGCCCAAACGAGTGTTTTCCTGCTCCGCGAGCTCGCGTTTGGCAACCTGCAGGTTTCTCTCCTCGTTGATCAACTCGGTTTCGAGGATTTTTTTGCGGTCGCTGTCGCGCTGCTGCTGAACCTGCGGCGCCACCTTGGGGAAATCCCCCGGCGTGGGGCTGCTGGCCGCCTTGCCCGCGGGCGGCGGTGACGACACCACATTGGGCGTTATCGTAAGCTGTTTGCAGCCTGGTGCTTTGCCCTCGTTGCGATCGCTTGTGATAAGCACGTCGCCGCTGGGGCTTATGCACTTGAAAAGCTCCGCAGCATATAACGGTCCGGTCGTCACACCCAGCACCAACATCACCAGCAAAGTTCGCATCGCTAACATCGATAACCCCAGGAAATCGCGGATATGGCGAATAACGTCGCATACTGTAGGTGGTTGACGGCACGACTTCAAGTTAATTACACAAGTATTTGTTTAAAAAGAATTATTTTAATAGCACTATTTTGGTGCGTCAAGTTCTTCCCGTGGTTTTGCACAAAAAAAGCGGGCCGAAGCCCGCCTTTTCGAAACTAACCCGGATGACGGGCTGCGAATCCTACGAACAGCCAAATTAGAGGCTGTAATACAACTGGAATTCCAGCGGATGCGTGGTCATGCGGAACGCCGTGACCTCTTCCATCTTCAACGCAATGTAGGCGTCGATCATGTCGTCCGAGAACACGCCGCCGCGCGTGAGGAATGCGCGATCCTTGTCCAAATGCTCAAGCGCCATGTCGAGCGACGAGCACACGTTCGGCACCTTCTTGGCTTCTTCCGGCGGCAGATCATAGAGATTCTTGTCGATAGGATCGCCAGGGTGAATCTTGTTCTGCACACCATCAAGGCCCGCCATCATCATCGCGGTAAACGCCAGATAGGGATTAGCCGTAGGATCCGGAAAGCGCACTTCGATGCGGCGCGCTTTCGGACTGGATACGAACGGAATACGGATCGACGCCGAACGGTTGCGCGCGGAATACGCGAGGTTGATCGGCGCTTCAAAACCCGGCACCAGACGCTTGTAGGAGTTGGTGCCGGGGTTGGTGATCGCGTTCAGTGCCTTGGCGTGCTTGATGATGCCGCCTATGTAGTAGAGCGCGAATTCGGAAAGACCCGCATAGCCGTTGCCGCTGAACAGATTTTGCCCGGCCTTCCAGATCGACTGATGCACGTGCATGCCGGAACCGTTGTCGCCGACCACGGGCTTGGGCATGAAGGTCGCGGTCTTGCCATAGGAATGCGCGACGTTATGCACGGTGTACTTGAGGATTTGCAGCCAGTCGGCGCGCTTCACCAGGCTGTTGAACAGCGTGCCGATTTCACATTGGCCGGGCGCCGCGACTTCGTGGTGATGCACCTCGACGGTAACGCCCTGCTCTTCGAGCGCGAGACACATCGCGGAGCGGATGTCCTGCAACGAATCCACCGGCGGCACGGGGAAATAACCGCCCTTGATCGGTGGACGATGGCCCATGTTGCCACCTTCGAATTCTTTGCCCGACGACCACGGCGCTTCGCTGGATTCTATTTTTACGTGCGAGCCGGACATGTCCACGCTCCACGTCACTGAATCAAAAACAAAAAATTCGGGCTCCGGTCCGAAGTAAGCCGTGTCGCCGAGGCCGCTTGATTTCAGATAAGCCTCGCCGCGCTTGGCCAATGAACGCGGATCGCGGTCATAGCCTTTGCCGTCGGAAGGTTCTACCACATCACAGGTCATGATCAGCGTCGGCTCATCGGTAAACGGATCCATGCGCTGCGAATCAGGATCGGGCATCAACAGCATGTCGGAAGCCTGGATGCCTTTCCATCCGGCAATGGATGAACCATCGAACGCATGGCCATCGGTGAACTTGTCGGCACCGAACATTTTGGATGGCACGGAAACATGCTGTTCCTTGCCGCGGGTATCCGTAAAACGCAGATCCACGAACTTGACCTCGTTATCCTTGATTAACTTCAATACATCAGCGGCGTTAGCCATTTTCATTCTCTCCTGACCGGTAAATATGAACACAACGGGGTGGAACCTGCATCAGCACGAAGCATGCCAAGCTGGTGCGCGGGACTGGCATTGTGCCACAAGGGATTTTCCTGCTAAACCCAAGGCGTTCGGCCTTATTTTGGTGCGCAGTGTAATCATATCGCATTGTAATGGTGCGCTTTGATTGCGCGTTGGTCTGCCGGGTTGACTAGCGAGCGGTATTTTCTGATAATTTTTAAAATATAAATAAAAACAGGTACTTATAATTATGGTGTGCGCCCACTCCCCATCATACGCAGCGGTACCGCTGACGGCATCGGGTAAACTCGTTCGTTTTAACGACACTTATCTGCCATGAACATCGAAGATATCCTCAACACTGCTAAATTGCGCGGCAAACAACTCGGACTGCCGTACGCGGGCGCGCTTACGCCGCACGAGGCGCACGACGTCATGCAGCATCACAGCGCCGCGAAACTCGTCGATGTACGCACGCGCGCCGAGTGGGATTGGGTTGGACGAGTGCCAGGTGCGGTGGAAGTAGAGATCACGAGTTATCCGGGCAATCGTCCGAATCCGGCATTCATTGAGGAGCTGGAGAAAAAAGTGCCGAAGGACGCGCTGGTGATGTTCCTGTGCCGCAGCGGCGGCCGTTCACATAACGCCGCGGGTTATGCCACGCAGGCGGGGTACACGAATTGCTACAACGTACTCGAAGGTTTTGAAGGCGACCGCGACGCCGGCGGACAGCGCAACAAGGTCGGCGGATGGCGGGCGGCAGGATTGCCGTGGTCGCAAAGCTGATCGCACAGGCGCTTCGTCCATGAAAGCCGCACTGATTATTTTTGACCACATGACCACGCTCGACTTCATCGGCTTTTACGATCCGCTGACGCGCCTGAAGACGATGAAATTTCTGGAGAATTTTGAGTGGAAGATCTGCGCCCATAGCACAAAAATAGGCGCACAGGTCGCCGACGATCGGGGCTTGAAAATCGCGGCTGACACCGTAGGCGAATCGCTCGCCGGATACGATTTACTGTTCATCCCCGGCGGATTCGGCACGCGCGCGCTGCAACACGATCGGCTATTCATCGAATGGATAGGCACCGCGAAAAACGCCGCGCTGAAAACCTCGGTATGCACCGGCGCCTTGTTGCTCGGCGCAGCGGGGTTTCTCAAGGGAAAGCGCGCCACCACACATCCCGGCGCGTATCAGGAGCTCGCGCCGTACTGCGCCACGGTGGTAACCGAGCGCATCGTCGATGAAGGCGACATCATTACCGGCGGCGGTGTCAGCACTTCCATCGATCTGGGTTTGCATGTGGTGGAAAGGCTGGCGGGTGCGGACGCACGTACCCGTATCGCCAAGCAGATGGATTATCCTTATCGCTAATCGTTGTTTCGCTCAATCCCTCAGGATCAAGGAGCCGCCATGCGCACAAGCATGAAACGTCGCCGCGGGTACGAGATTGCGTTTCTCGCCTTTGCGTCGTTGCTTGCGGCTTTGCCTGTGCTCGCGCAGAACTACCCCTCGCGACCTATACGCCTGATCGTGCCCTGGCCGCCATCGGGCGCGGTGGATATTCTGACGCGCCCGATCGGACAAAAACTTTCGGAGAATGTCGCGCAGCCGGTGGTGATCGATAATCGGCCGGGCGCCAACGGCATCATCGGTTCCGACGCCGTCGCCAAGGCGCCCGCGGATGGCCACACCATCGTCTTCGACAACATCACCGGTCACGCCATCAATGCCACCTTCTACAGCAAAATGCCGTTTAACAGTCTGCGTGATTTTGCTCATATCACTTTGCTGGCGTGGGTGCCCAATGGCATCGTCTGCCTGCCAACACTACCGGTGAAAAACATTAAGGAATTGATTGCGCTGGGCAAGGCGCGGCCCGGACAACTGACATACGCGTCTTTCGGCGTCGGCAGCAGCGCACATCTGGCAGGAGAGTTGTTCAAAACCATGGCCGGTGTGGACATGCTGCATGTCCCGTACAAAGGCGGCCTGCCCGCGATTACCGATGTGCTGGCAGGACAGGTGTCGCTTTATTTTCCCGTGGTGCCGTCGGTGGTGCAGTTATCGCGAGCGGGACGCCTGCGCCTGCTCGCGATCACCGGCGCGAAGCGCGCCTCTGCACTGCCGGAGACGCCCACTGTGCATGAATCCGGCCTGCCCGGTTTCGAAGCGACCAACTGGTTCGGCGTCATGGCGCCCGCGGCGACACCACCGGATGTCGTGAACAAGCTCAATACGGAACTGATCAAGGTGCTGCAAACGCCGGATATACGGGAGCGCCTGCTGTCGCTCGCCTATGATTTGCAGTCGAGCACACCGCAGGAATTCTCTGCATTGCTCAAGACCGAAACCGAGAAGTGGGCAAAAGTCGTGAAGGCATCGGGCGCAAAAGCCGATTAGTCCGCGCGGTAACCCTATGGAGCCAGCGCCTCGGCTCACGCTCAGTTCATGTAATGTTCGCCCATCGTGTTGAGTTTTTCCGACTGCGGAATAACCAACGCGATCAGCGCTGCGATACCTGTGGCACATGCGGCTGACACCAGTATCCACCCCGGCGCTATCGTTTCCGCCAGCACGCCACCCAGTGCGATGCCGCCGCTGATGCCGCCCAGCAGGCAGGTGCCGCCCCAGGTAAAACTTTCCGCCAACTTGCCTTGCGGCGCCAGTCGCGACAATAACAAAGACTGCGTGGCGATCACGCTCGCCATCGGCGCGCCGGCGATGATGTTGACCAGCATGTAAAGATAAATGTTGTCAACAGGCGCCACCAGCAGCGAACCCGCCGCCATCAACCCCAGCGCAATCAAAAACTGTTTGCGCAGCGGCGCCTGCCAGTGCCGCGCGCCATAGGCAAACGCGCCCAAAGCGCTGCCCAGACTTGCCAGCGCCAGCGCAATGCCGGCGACGGCGGGCATGCCACGATTCGTGGCATAAGCCGTCACGCCAATCTCGTACAACCCAAATGCCACCGAGTAGAACAGCGTCGCCACATACAGGACCACCAGCCCGGGCTCGGCGAACACACCCCACCGGCTGGATACGCTGCGCGGGCGAATTTCCCATTCGCGGATCGCCGGCGTGCGCATGAACCACAGCGTGCCAATCCCGGCGGTGAGCGCAGCCAGCAGCACAGCGCCCTCTGGAATGCTGAACGCCAGAAACATCGCCACCAGCGCGGGACCGACAATGAAAACCGATTCGACGATCACCGAATCGACCGAGTACGCGGTTTGCAGCAACGCCGGATCGGTGAGCGCACGCGGATACAACGTGCGCATGCAGATAGTGACCGGCGGCAATGCCGCGCCCGCAATGTACGCACACAGCGCGATGGCGAACGCATGCGCCTGCGTACTGACCAACACCACCAGCAGGGCCAGCATCGCGGGATAAACAAACGCGCAAAGACGCAGTACCGGACGCGGCCCCACGCGATCAATCGCGCGCCCGACCATCGGCGCCACCGTTGCCAGCCCCAGCACGTAGACGGCGCTCGCTACGCCGGCAGTTACGAAAGAGCCCGACTTGTTTTGCACCAGCAGCAGAATCGCGAAGCCGGCGATGCCGATCGGCAGTCGTCCGGGAATAGACGCCAGCATCGTGGCGCGAATCGCGGGCACGCGAAATAGATCGCGATACCGGTCGAGTAACATTGTTTTTTTATACGATTTTCAGGCAACCCAGCGCACGACGCCGGAATAGCTGGTGGCGAGCACCACCAACCCGAACGCAATGCGGTACCACGCGAACACGGTGAAATCGTGCGTGGCAATGTAGCGCAGTAACCAGCGCACGCAGATGAACGCGGAGATAAACGCCGTCACAAAACCCACCGCGAAGAATCCAATGTCCGCCGCGCTCAATAACGCGCGGTGTTTCAAGAGGCTGTACGCACCCGCGGCCACCAGCGTGGGCACCGCGAGAAAAAAAGAAAACTCCGTTGCCGCTTTGCGCGACAGCCCGAACAGCATGCCGCCGATGATCGTAGCCCCGGAACGCGATGTTCCCGGAATCAGCGCAAAGGTTTGCGCGATGCCGACTTTCAGCGCGTCCTGCCAGGTCATGTCGTCAACATTGTCGATGCGCACCTTTCGTTCGAGCCCTTTCCCACGTTCCACCCACAGAATGATTACACCGCCGATAATAAACGCCAGCGCCACCGGCACCGCAAAGAACAAATAGCTCTTGATCAGGCTGCCAAAGGCCAGCCCAAGCACTGCCGCCGGAATGAACGCCACGATTAAATTGATGATAAAGCGCTGCGCAACAGGGTCGCTGAAGGCGCCTGTCGCCACGCCGAGAAAACGGCGGCGGTACTCCCACACAATGGCAAGCATGGCGCCGGTTTGAATCGCGATTTCGAAGACCTTCGCCTTCTCATCGTGAAAACCAAGCAGATCACCGGCCAGTATCAAATGCCCAGTGCTGGAAATCGGCAAAAACTCGGTGAGACCTTCGACAATGCCGAGTATTACGGCGATAAGGTAGGAATCAGACATGCGGAATCAAAAGTTGCCGCATGCTACCACACTGATACTTCCGCCCAATGAAAACGGGCGAAGCTGCAACCGCGCTGGGTAATCAGCGGGCGGTCAGTCGTTCACGCTGGAACGCGGATAAACAGAACCTTGCGGCAGGGGAGCACTGCGCGGCGCGCGGGACGAAGGAAACTCGCTCAAGCGTTCGCGTATCGCCTGCTTCGCTGCCGCCTCGAAGGCTGACAACAACACGCCGACCAGCACGCTGCCGCGCGCGGCAACTTCACGTTGTATCTCTTCAGCGCGCTGCTTCATCGCTTCCGACTCTCTGGCTTCTTCACCGCGCGCCGCTGCCGCCATCGATTCACGCACATGCTGGAACAGCAAGGACACGTCGTCTTCGCGGATGATGCCTTTGAACAACACTTCGGGATTGATCGCTTCGAGCCTTTCGAACGGGTCGTTTTCCTGTGCAGCCGCTGGCTGACTCAGCGCCAAACCCGCTGCAGCAACGCCCAACAGATATCGAAGATTCATGCGCTCACTCCCCAAATGTGTGGGTAGACGAAAGATTAACGCCAAGGATACGCGCCGCGTGTACATAGCGCGAGCGCCGTGTTGTAAAAAATTTGTGTCTTGTCACCAATGGAATATGGTTTAAGTATATGTTTTTATTGGTTATTATAAAAATGTGTCACACCTTGTGGTAAACCTCGGCGCCTTTTTTCACGAACTCGATGGCCTTTTCTTCCATGCCTTTCTGCAACGCTTCTTTTTCGGCGACACCCTGCTGAGCGGCATAGTCACGCACGTCCTGGGTGATTTTCATGGAGCAGAAATGCGGCCCGCACATCGAGCAAAAATGCGCGAGTTTGGCGCCTTCCTGCGGCAGCGTTTCGTCGTGGAATTGCTTGGCTTTGTCGGGATCGAGACCCAGGTTGAACTGGTCGTCCCAGCGGAATTCAAAGCGCGCTTTTGACAACGCGTTGTCACGGATCTGCGCGCCGGGGTGGCCCTTGGCGAGATCAGCCGCATGCGCGGCGATCTTGTAGGCCATGATGCCGTCTTTCACGTCGTTCTTGTCGGGCAGGCCAAGATGTTCTTTCGGCGTGACATAGCACAGCATCGCCGTGCCGTACCAGCCGATCATCGCTGCGCCGATGGCGGAAGTGATGTGGTCGTAACCCGGTGCGATGTCTGTGGTCAGCGGCCCCAGTGTGTAGAACGGCGCTTCGTGGCAGATTTTCAACTGCAAATCCATGTTTTCCTTGATCATGTGCATGGGCACATGGCCGGGGCCTTCGATCATGGTTTGCACATCGTGTTTCCAGGCGATTTTAGTGAGCTCGCCCAGTGTGGCGAGTTCGGCCAACTGCGCTTCGTCGTTGGCGTCATAAATCGAGCCGGGGCGCAGGCCGTCGCCCAGCGAGAACGATACGTCGTACTGTTTGAGCAGTTCGCAGATGTCCTCGAAGTGCGTGTAAAGAAAACTTTCCTTGTGATGCGCGAGGCACCATTTCGCCATAATCGAGCCGCCGCGCGATACGATGCCGGTCATGCGTTTGGCCGTCATCGGGATGTACGGCAGTCGCACACCCGCATGCACGGTGAAATAATCGACACCCTGCTCGCATTGCTCGACCAGCGTGTCGCGGTAAATTTCCCACGTCAGTTCCTCGGCTTTGCCGTCGACTTTTTCCAGCGCCTGATAAATCGGCACCGTGCCGATCGGTACCGGCGAATTGCGCATGATCCACTCGCGCGTTTCGTGGATGTGCTTGCCGGTGGACAAATCCATCACGGTGTCGCCACCCCAGCGGATCGACCAGGTCATTTTCTCGACTTCTTCCTGGATGCCGGAGGACAGCGCCGAATTGCCGATGTTGGCGTTGATTTTCACCAGGAAGTTACGGCCGATGATCATCGGTTCGATTTCCGGATGGTTGATGTTCATCGGAATAATTGCGCGACCGCGCGCCACTTCGTCGCGCACAAACTCTGGTGTTATAGCTTTCGGAATAGACGCGCCGAAATTGTGGCCGGGATGCTGCTTGGTCAGCAACGCGATCAGCCCTTCGCATTTTTGATTTTCGCGAATGGCGATGTATTCCATCTCCGGCGTGATAATGCCTTTGCGCGCATAGTGCATTTGCGACACGTTCATGCCGGCTTTGGCGCGGCGCGGCTGGCGATGCAGATTGAAGCGCAGGCTGGCAAGCTTGGGGTCGGCCAGCCGCTCGCGGCCATATTCGGAACTCGGGCCGTTCATGACTTCGGTGTCGTTGCGTTCTTCTATCCACTTCTGGCGCAGCGGCTGCAGGCCGGAACGAATGTCGATTTTCACGGCCGGATCGGTATACGGGCCGGAGGTGTCGTAAACAAAAATCGGCGGATTGGCTTCGTGGCCCATCGACGCCGGCGTATCCGACTGCGAAATCTCGCGCATCGGCACGCGAATGTCGGGACGCGAGCCTTCGATGTAGACCTTGCGCGAATTAGGCAGCGACTTCACAGCTGCTTCATCGACATGCGCGGTGGTGTTCAGAAATTTAGGATTGGCATTCATGATTGCTCCTCTACAGTAACGGCGGGGAGCAATGGCGGCGGGAGCAATTTACACTTACCGCGCCACGCTTCCCTACGGCGGCATTACCCGCATCAGGTTCCGAGGGTCTTTCTCACCCCGCGGCAACGTTCACTACATCAAACATTGTGCCGAAGGGACCCCTAACGTGTGATGTCTAAGCTAATGGAAATATGGGATAATTGCAAGATATATCATCCCTTTCATGCCCCTTCCCGCCGCCTGGCGTTTTCCCGTATTTCTGCATATTTTTAAATAGTTACGCGAATCCAATCATGAGCATGGATGTAGAACGCGCCCGTTTCAACATGGTGGAACAGCAAATCCGGCCGTGGGAAGTGCTCGATCCCAAGGTGCTCGATCTGCTACTCAAAGTGCGGCGCGAGGACTATGTGCCGGACGCTTACAAGTCACTGGCATTCGCCGACCTGGAAATTCCCATTGGCCTTGGCGAAACCATGCTCTCCCCCAAGCTTGAAGCACGCATTTTGCAGGAACTGGCGATCAACCCGGACGACCGCATCCTCGAAATTGGCACCGGCAGCGGCTACATGACAGCGCTGCTGGCGAGTCAGGGCGCACATGTATACAGCATCGATATCGTTGACGCATTCACGCATAGCGCCGGCGCGCGCCTCGCGCAACACGGCATCCGCAATGTCACGCTGGAAACCGGCGACGCGGCGCGCGGCTGGGACAAGCATGGTCCCTACGATGTCATCGTGCTGACCGGTTCGACCCCGGTACTGGCCGGGAGTTTTCAACAAAGCCTGAAAGCGGGCGGCCGATTGTTCGCCGTCGTCGGTGAAGCGCCGGCGATGGAGGCGCAACTCACCACCTGTGCGGCAACCGGCACGTACGGCGCCATCAGCCTGTTTGAAACCGTCATTCCCGCGCTGCGCAATGCGCCACAGCGCGCGCGATTCGTGTTCTGACATGATGCGTGCCGCAGCCTTGTTGGCGGTGGCCTTGACCATGGGCGCGGGTTTACCGGCACGCAGCGCCGATCTGCTGGAAATTTTCAGGCTGGCGCAAAGCGCCGATGCGGTGTACGGCAGCGCGCGCGCCTCGTGGGCCGCGGCACAGGAAAAATTGCCTCAGGGACGCAGCGGCCTGCTGCCTTCCGCTTCGCTTTCCGCATCCACGCAATACAACGACCGCACTATTCAATTCCGCGATCCGGCCATTGCGGGAGGCAACACCCACTTCAACTCCAACGTATTCTCGTTATCGATCACCCAACCGATCTACCGCCGGCAGAACACGGTCGTTTACGAACAGGCAAAGACCCAACTCGAACAGGCCGACGCCGTGCTCGCGCAGGCGGCGCAGGATCTGATTACCCGCGTGGCGCAGGCGTATCTGGATGTGCTGCTCGCGCAGGACAATCTTGCCCTGACGGGCGCGCAGAAAACCGCGATTGCCGAACAACTGGCGCAGGCCAAAATCAGCTTCGAGGTTGGCACGGCGACCATCACGGATACGCACGAAGCGCAGGCGCGTTACGATCTTTCGGTATCACAGGAGATCGCCGCGCGCAGTGATCTCGAAATCAAAACCCGCGCACTGGATCAGTTAATCGGACGTGCCGCACCCCCACTGGCACCGTTGAGTCCCGCGCTTAAACTGATTTCACCCGAGCCCGCAACCATGGACAAGTGGGTGGAAGAAGCGCGCAGCAGCAATCATCAGGTGCGCGTGGCGGAGACCAGTGTCACGCTGGCGGGCCAGGAAGTCGCGCGCAATCGCGGCGCGCACTATCCGACGCTCGACGCTTTCGCCACCTTCAGTGAAAACCGCAGTGGCGCCGGCAATCTCGGCGGCTCAGGCACAGACATCAACAACAGAATTATCGGCCTGCAACTGGCCGTGCCGATCTATCAGGGTGGACTGATCAACTCCCGCGTGCGCGAGGCGCTGGCCAATGAAGACAAGGCGCGACAAGACCTCGAGAACGCGCGCCGTACCGCGGAACTCAACGCAAGGCAAACCTACCTCGGCGTGACCAGTGGCATCGCCCAGGTCAAGGCGCTGGAAGCGGCGCTGACTTCCTCGCAAAGCGCTCTCGATTCCTCGCGTCTGGGGCGCGAAGTCGGCGTGCGCACGCAAGTCGATGTGTTAAACGCACAGCAGCAGCTTTTTTCAGCGCGGCGCGATCTTGCACAGGCAAAATACAACTACATACTTTCCACGCTGCGCTTGAAAGCGGCGGTGGGGCGGCTCGTCGAAGACGACCTCTCCGCGGTCAGCGCCTGGCTGGAACGCAAGTAGTCAGCACGGTTTGCATGGCTGGTCAGACACCAACGCCTCTGCAGGCGGCAAAAGCCGCGCTTCGCCGCGAAATCATACAGCGGCGCGACGCGCTGGATGCGAGTACCCGCGCTGCCGCCAGCGCCCGCATCACCGATCAGATCCTGTCGTTGCCATGTTATCAACGCGCCCGCTGTGTGCTCGCCTATGCCAGCATGGGCAGCGAGTTTGACACGACCGCATTGCTGTCTCACATCATGACGGAAAAGAAGCTCGCGCTGCCTACAGTAGATCGGACCCATCGCGAACTGCAGTTGTTTTTCATAAGCGATTTGGTGCGCGATTTGCGGCCGGGCGTGTGGGGCATACGCGAACCTCATCCGGATCGCTGCACACCCGCGCAACCGGATGATATCGATCTGGTGCTGGCGCCGGGCGTGGCGTTCACAAGGCACGGCGAGCGCCTGGGGTACGGTGCCGGATACTACGATCGGCTGATCGCGCGATTTGCACCACGCCCAGCCATTGTTGCTGCGGCTTTTAACGCCCAGATCGCACCGGACGTGCCGGTGGGCACGACGGATCAGCCGGTCGATATTGTAGTGACTGAAACCGCAATCTACCGACGCTAGAAGCGCAGCGCCTCCAGAATTTTCCGCGCGGCGCCCTGATGTGTTTTGCTGAACGTCTGCGCGGCGGCGCCCATGCGTTGCGTCAATGCCGGATGCGTCAGCAACGCCACGGCTTTTCGTTTGAGGTCAATGGCATCTGTCACCCGCAAGGCGGCGCCCGCGCTGATCGCACCTTCCGCTGCATCGGCAAAATTGTAAGTATGCAGTCCAATCAACACCGGTTTCCCCATGGCACACGCTTCGATCAGATTCTGCCCGCCGAAAGGCAGCAGGCTGCCGCCGATGAATGCCACATCGCACGCCGCGTAATACGCAAACATTTCGCCCATGCTATCGCCAAGCAGTACTTGCGTGTCGGCGCGAATAACCGAATTTTCGCTGCGACGCTGATATCGCACCCCGTGTTTTTCCAGCAGGGACGCTACCTCATCAAAGCGCTGAGGATGGCGCGGCACGATCACCAACAGCAAGTCGGGTACTTCAGTGGCAACATGCAATTTATTATTAACCAGCAATAGTTCCTCACCGTCGCGTGTGCTCGCCGCCAGCATTACGGGGCGTGCTCCAATGCTCGCGCGCAGCTCCGCACCTTCCGCCAACAGTTCCGCTGGCGGATCGACATCGAATTTGAGATTGCCGAAAACGGAAACGTCCTGCGCGCCCAGCGCCACAAAGCGTTGCGCGTCATGGTCCGTCTGCGCGGCAACAGCCGTCAACTCACGCAACGTGGCAGCGGTCAGCTTACTCATGCGCTGGTAATTTGCGAACGATTTTTCCGACAAGCGCGCATTGACCAGATACACCGGTGTGCCACGCGACTTGCAGGCATGCACCAGATTCGGCCAGATTTCGGTTTCCATCAGCAGGCCGATGCGCGGACGAAAATGGTCGAGAAAGCGTCGCACCGCGCCGGGATAATCATAGGGCAAATAATGGCGGATGACGCTGTTGCCGAACAGCGCTTCGCCGGCTTCGCGCCCGGTCGGCGTCATGTGGGTGAGCAGAATGCGGTGATCCGGATAGCGCTCGCGCAACGCGCGCACCAGCGGCTCTGCCGCGTGCGTTTCGCCCACGGAAACCGCGTGCAACCAGATCAGCGGTGCTGCATCGGGGGGCGCTGCGCGCTGAGCACCATAGCGCCCGAAGCGCTCGCCGATATATTGCAAATATTGCGGCTGACGGCGCGAGCGCCACCACAACCGCAACAACACGTACGGCAATGCAAGATACAACAGCAGGCTATAGATGACGCGCGACATGATTATCCGGTCAATCGTTTCCACGCATCGATAACTTCGGCGACCGCAGGCGATGCACCGATGCCGCCGAGATTCATCGCGCGCGGGCAACCGTGAATTCCGGTCGCGGCCGGATCCGTCGCGCAATAGATGCCGAGTGTCGGCACGTTCAATGCCGCCGCGAGATGCGTGAGACCGGTGTCCACGCCGACGACACCTTGTGCGCCGGCAAACAACGCTGCCAAATCTTCCAGCGCGAGCGCGGGTGGCACGACGGCGCCGGGATTGGCTGCGGCCAGCCTTACACTGCGCGAGTGCTCGGCATCATTTCCCCATGGGAGTATGCATAAAATATCATTTAAAAACATATACTTACATAATTCTATCCAATGGCTTTCCGGCCACAGCTTGTGATCTGCGCTGGTGGCGTGCAGCAACACCGCGTAGAGCTTGTTCGGCAGGCACGGCAAGGTGCGTTGCTGCTGCGAAACGCCGTAATCTATTTCGGCAGGCAACGTATAGCCCAGCGCCTGCGCGGCCAGACTGCGATTGCGCACAACAGCATGCTGGCCCCACGGCACACGAAACGTGCGGTCATACAGGAAACGCAGCGGTTCGCGCGAACTGCGCCAGTCCAGCCCGTAACAAATGCCGCGTGCGGCTCGCGCAATCACTGCGCTCTTCAGCAGCCCTTGCGTATCGAGTATCGCGTCATATTCACACTCGCGCAGCTTGCCGAGGAAAGCGCCCATCTCCAGACGCGTATTCGTACTCAGCGCATCGCGTCGCCAGCGGCGCAGCGCAACCGGCATCACTCTGCGCACCGCCGGATGCATGCGCGGAATCGCGGCAAAAGCTTCTTCCACTACCCAATCAACCTCGGCATGGGGCAAATGACGCCGTATATCGCTGACAACCGGCAGGTTATGAACGACGTCACCCAGCGAAGAAGTTTTTACCAGCAGAATTCGCGGCATGTGAACGGCGATTGTACGATTATTAGGCGTATGTATTTGTTATAATTGGCTAATTTAGTTGGCCAGCCAATCAGCTTCACAGATTAGCATCGGTGGGCGGAAATGCCTACCAGCCCATGACGACGTGCGAACTATGACTCACCTCTGCTTCCAAAAATTTACCGACGCTATCTCGAGGACAGTGCAGTGATACTCGTCACCGGTGGTGCCGGCTTTATCGGCGCAAATTTTAGCTCCGGCGTAACGCGCTGGCGCGCATTAGCCTGCACTGAAATGTGCGCTGGCAATTGCCGCATCATCCCGGTAAAAGAGAAATGATTCTTGTCACCGGTGGTGCCGGCTTTATCGGCGCAAATTTTGTGCTGGACTGGATTGCCACGGTTGGCACACCGATCATCAACTTGGACAAGCTGACGTACGCGGGCAACCTTGGCAACCTGACAAACCTGCGCAGCGATACACGCCATATTTTCGTCAAAGGCGATATCAATGACCGTGCGCTCGTCGCGCGTTTACTGAAGCAACACCAGCCCGGCGCCATCGTGCATCTTGCCGCCGAAAGCCATGTTGATCGCTCAATCCATGCGCCGGCCGAATTCGTGCAAACCAACGTGACGGGTACGTTTTGTTTACTTGAAGAAACGCGCGCCTACTGGGAGTCGCTCGCGGAGCCCGCCAAAAACCGCTTTCGCTTCCTGCATGTTTCCACGGATGAGGTATACGGCTCATTGCTGCCCACCGATCCGGCATTTACCGAAGCGACACCTTACGCACCCAATAGCCCTTACGCAGCGTCGAAGGCCGCATCCGACCATCTGGTGCGGTCTTACTATCATACCTACGGCTTGCCCACGATCACGACCAATTGCTCGAACAATTATGGCCCCTTGCAGTTTCCCGAGAAGCTGATTCCGCTGATGATACGCAACGCGTGCCAACAGAAGCAGCTGCCCGTTTATGGAGACGGGCTGCAAGTGCGGGACTGGCTGCATGTGGTCGACCACTGTGCGGGCATCCGTGCCGCATTGCAGAAAGGGCGCATCGGAGAGACATACAATATCGGCGGCAACAGCGAAAAAACGAATCTGCAAGTGGTGAATGCCTTGTGCGCCATCCTCGACACCAAATTGCCCGGTCGAGCACCGCACTCCAGATTGATTACCTATGTGAAAGACCGTCCGGGACACGATCGGCGTTACGCGATCAACGCAATGAAAATAAAGAACGAGCTCGGCTGGGAGCCTGCCGAAAAGTTCGAAACGGGACTGCTCAAGACCGTGGAGTGGTATCTTGCCAACGAGGCATGGGTGGAAAACGTGACCAGCGGCGCCTATCGCAACTGGGTCGAAACCAACTACGCAAACAGGGGAGCCATGTGAAAGGCATCATACTCGCGGGCGGCTCCGGCACACGCCTGTATCCGGCAACACAAGTCGTCTCCAAACAACTGCTGCCGGTGTACGACAAACCCATGGTGTATTACCCGCTGTCCACACTGATGCTGGCGGGCATACGCGACATTCTGCTGATCTCGACGCCGCAGGACACGCCCCGTTTTGAACAATTGCTCGGCGACGGTCACAAATGGGGCGTCAATATTTCCTACGCCGTGCAGCCGAGTCCTGACGGACTGCCCCAAGCCTTCATCATCGGCGCCCATTTCATCGGCCACGGACCATGCGCGCTCATCCTTGGCGACAACATCTTTTACGGCCATGACCTGATTCGCGAATTAAGAGGGCCAGTAGAAAGGGCTGCAGGCGCAACGATATTTGCTTACCAGGTGCAAGACCCGGAACGCTCCGGCGTGGTTGAATTCGACAAAAGCGGCAAAGTAATTTCCATTGAGGAAAAGCCCAAGCACCCGAAATCCAGGTATGCCGTCACCGGCTTTTTCGTTTATGACAACAAAGTCATCGATATCGCCCGCGCGCTGAAACCGTCCGCACGCGGCGAACTGGAAATCACCGATGTCAACAACGAATACCTGCGACGCGGCGAGCTTGCTGTCACGCTGCTGGGCCGCGGGGTCGCTTGGCTCGATACCGGCACCCACGAATCCCTGCTGGAAGCATCGATGTTCATCGAGACCATCGAAAAACGCCAGGGCCTGAAAATCGCCTGCCCGGAAGAAATTGCCTATCGCATGGGGTACATCACCGCCAGCCAACTGGAGGCTGCCGCCGCCGCCATGGGCGCCAGCCCTTACGGCAAATACCTGAAGGACGTGCTGAGAGGTCAGTTCTGATCGTGAACGTTCTGCCGTCCGCCCTGCCTGATGTATTGATCATCGAACCCAAGGTATTCGGCGATGACCGCGGGTATTTCTTCGAAAGCTACAACGCGCGCGAATTCGCGGAAAAGACCGGGATCAATATCCGGTTTGTTCAGGATAATCACACGCGATCCGCCAGGAATGTTCTGCGCGGCCTGCATTACCAGATCCAGCAGCCGCAGGGCAAGCTGGTCCGTGTCACGGCAGGCAACGTGCACGATGTGGTGGTGGATCTGCGAAAAAGCTCGCCGGCTTTCGGACAATCGGCGGCCATCAGCCTCTCGGCGGAAAACAGGCGGATGCTATGGATTCCGCCGGGTTTCGCGCACGGCTATCTGGTCGTCAGCGAATATGCGGAGTTTCTTTATAAAACAACCGATTATTGGGCTCCGGCGCATGAGCGCTGTATTGCCTGGAATGACCCGCACTTGAATATAGCGTGGCCGCTGCAGGGAACGCCGCAGCTGTCAGCAAAAGACCGGAATGGGGTACCGTTTCTCGCGGCAGAGGTTTTCCCGTGAAGACCATATTACTGATCGGCAAGAACGGCCAGGTTGGCTGGGAATTGCAGCACAGTCTGGTGCCGCGGGGCCGCGTTGTTGCGCTCGACCGCGCACAAATGGATTTGACGCAGCCTGATGCCATACGCAGCACGATACGCTCTGTATCTCCTGACATCATCGTCAATGCGGCGGGTTATACGGCCGTCGATAAGGCAGAGGAGGAACCCGACCTCGTCATGCAGGTCAATGCCACTGCGCCCGGCGTGATCGCGGAGGAAGCCCGGCGCATCAACGCACTGCTCGTTCATTACTCGACCGACTATGTATTTGATGGCACTCGCTCAACGCCTTACGTTGAGGAGGACGAACCCAATCCGGTTAACACGTATGGCAAGTCCAAACTTGCGGGCGAGCAAGCAATAGTGGCTGCGGGATGTACGCACCTTATCTTGCGTACCAGCTGGATTTATAGCGCGCGAGGAACCAATTTCGTGTTGACTATGCTGCGCCTCGCCAGGGAAAAGAAGGAAATCGCGGTCGTAACCGACCAGATCGGATCTCCGACATGGGCCCGCACCCTTGCGATATCTACCGCCGAACTCATCGAGAAGGCCGACCAGCGCAGAAACGACGGCGGCACTTATCACTTGTCCGCCAGCGGCTATGCCTCGCGCCTCGATTTTGCCAGCGAAATACTAACCACCGCGAAAAAAACATCGGGAGCTGAGACCGGCTGGGCGGAATTGCGGCCGACAACGACCGCCAACTACCCGCTACCCGCAACACGGCCACTCAATGCCGCGACCAGCAAAGCACGGATCAAGAACAGGTTCGGGATTGAGATGCCAGGCTGGGAAACGCAGTTGCATCAGTTCATCGGTGAACTTATCACCAGCGACACCAAGCCGGCTTTTAACCTGCACTGACTGTCAAGGCGGGCTGAATTCCAGCTCCGCCTTGGCCAGGCTTTCCGGTGTGCCGATGTCGCGATGGTAATCCGTGTTGTGAAACGTGCAGATACGCCCGATGTAGCGGGGAATGACCTGCGTGCTCAGATCAATCACTTCATTACCCAAGGTGGCAAGGAAGTCTATGACTGACGGCTCGAAAATATAGACCGCCGCATTGGCATGGTTGCCAGGAGGATCGGATACTTTCTCGTGAAACGCAGCAACCACGCCCCGCTCGTCCTCTTCAACGATGCCGCAGCTTTGCGGATCGTCTGTTTCGAAAGTCATCATCGTGGCCTCCACGCCCGCGGGTCGCTCGCGGTGGCGCCGAATGAATTCGGCTACGTCGAAGCGAGTGAGATTGTCGGCATGAGCAACGATGAAAGCTTCATTCCGGAAGAAGTCGCGGTTGCGCAGCACGGTGCCACCAGTACCAAGTAGCGCGACTTCGTGCGCTAATGTGATCTGGTTGCGCCACGTCGAGGTAGCCACGAACGCGCGAACGCGCTCTGGAAGATAGTGCGTATTCACGAGCACTGCCTCAACGCCATTTCGCAGTAGCAGATCCAGCCAATACCCGAGCAGCGGCTTGCCGCGAATGGGTACAAGACATTTGGGAACGCTGTCCGTCAGCGGACGTAACCGGGTGCCCAGCCCGCCTGCCAGCAACAGCGCACGCATGGGTCTATGGATAATTGATTTCGGAAACGAGCTCAGCCTGGGAAAGCGGCGTATTGCCTACACGGGAGACCTGACACGCCGCGGCCAGCGCCGCAAGATAGGTCGCCTGCCAGATGTCGATGCCGGCGCACAACGCCATCGACGCACAGGTCAGGAACGAATCCCCGGCGCCGGCGGGATCGCGCGGGGCGGTGTTCATCGCGGGCAGGCGGTCAGTGAACACCCCGACTGAATTTTTGGCGTGAATGAGCAACCCTTCGGAACCCAGGGTAACCACGATGTTCTCTGCTTGCGCCTTTTCCCGCAGCTTCTCTGCTACCACCACCAGGCCGGAGTTCCAGTCATGCAGCGCCAGGCGTGCTTCTCGCTCCGTAGGCGTAAGCAAGCGCATTCCGGGAAAGCGCGAAACATCACCGACCTGAGACGAGGCTTGGCTGTCCGCGACCATAGTCACACCATGTTTCCGGCCCAGTTTCACGACCTCGTCAACCAGGGCTTGCGGCAAACAGCCGTAATTAAAATCCGAGAATATGATGAGGTCCGTTTTGGCCACATGCGGTGTCAGGGCATCCAGTATCGTCTTGAGAATATCCGAACGGATGTCGTGCTGCCGCAGATGGCTGACTCGCAGCAGCGTCTTGCCGCCCGCCCGGTATCGCTGCTTGAGCGTTGTCGGCCGGCTTTCGTCCGGGACGATCGTGCTATCGACGCCGTACCGCTCGAGTGTCGCAGATGCGAACCGCGAAGGTTCATCGACGCCGGCAACCGTAAAATACTTGACTGCCGCACCCAGTCCCTGGGCGTGTGCCGCCACAATCGCCGCACCGCCGACAAAGCGCTTGTTCTCCAGGGGTGTAACAACGATAGTCGGATCTTCCTGCGACATACCCAGGGGATCGCATTCAATGTATTCGTCGACGATTAGGTCGCCAATAACAAGCACACGCAGACCGTTCAAGCGGAGCAACTGGTTTTTGAGATCGCTCAAAACAAAACCGTGCCGCATGGGAAATTCGAGAGGCTTGGTGATCGTCGAGAAATTGGCCTCTACATACTCGCTGCGCAGCAATTCCATCGAGGAAAAGCGAACCTCGCCAGAACTGAACAACAACTTGCCGCCATAGCTTTCAACAACCTGCTGCTCAGGGTTGAACTGCTTTTCATGCTCCTTGCCCTTCACCACCGCGGCAGGCTTCAGTCTGGATATGAAAGCCTCTGGCGGCTCGTTCAGTATGAAGGCATAGTTGACCAGCGAAATCGCCCGAATGCCCTCAAGGCGCAACGCCGCGGGAATCGTCGTGGCGGGAGGCGCATCGCTGCTGACGCCGACCACAAGAAAATCACCGCAATCCGACGCAAACTTAAGCAGGCGCAGATGCCCGGGATGAACAATATTAAAGTTGCCCGAGACGAATACGATCCGTTTCCCGAGACCGGCAAGCCGCAGCAGCTCAACGACTAAGGTATCACTACTGGAGTCCAGAACGTGTCCGAAAACAGGCATTGCCTCCCCTTACTCAGCGCGGCGTTACGATTGCGGCTATATCGGGCCGCAGCCATACCGCAGTATTGTTATTTCTTGTATGCACCCAAAGCAATGAGGTAGTGAGCCATCGGATGGTAGCCGGTATGCACAACCTCATCGTTCATGGAGAACATGAATACATTATGAAAGTGTGCTTGCATCGTTTTTTTCAGCTCAGGCATGCTCTTGCAGTTGACATGGCCGGCGCGGCTGGTTGGCGACGCATGGGTTTGGCTTTCCAGGGAGGGCATGCCGATGATTCCGACACCATGCACCGTGAGCGGCGCAAAAGCGTTTTTAAGGAAAGTATGTTCGTGCTGCGATGAAATATGTTCGAGCACGTCGAGCGCGAACACACCATCGTATTTGCCGGGAATCGGCCCGGCCAGCAAGTCGTGCGTGAAAACCGGGAACCGCCAGCGCTCGACCATGCGCGCTTTGACATCTTCGATAAAAATTTCGTCAAAATCAGTCGCGCTTAACGCTTTTACCTCCTGCTGAACGAGGCGGGTGCCAAATGCATCGCCACACCCGATCTCCAGAACGTGCTCGCTCCCCGCGAGCATTTTCGCCACGAACTTATAGCGCGACAGCCGAAACAACAGGTGTTTGGGATCGTCATGCCAACTCTGACTGCTGCGTAGACCGAGCCGCTCGAAACCCCGCGCGGCGACTGCATCAACGCATTCCTGGTATTGCGGCTCGCGCGTCTTCACCGCATCGTCGCCACGCGACAAAAGACTGTCTTTCGACATAGTCAAATTCCGAGTTCTTTATGATTTAGGGAGCAGGCGAGACTCTTTCACGACCGCATCGATAATGATAGCATGGACCCACATAACAGGTTGCACGAGTCAAACTCCTTCACGCTTTCGTTTCATTGGCCCGCCCACAACCTGCCTGCGACTCCGGCCTGCAGCGACTTCGCCAGAACCCTATGCGCCCAAAAGTCAAATTTCTCGCCGTAGTCTGGGGCAAAACGTACATCGCACGTTTCGCCTCGCTCGCCTTGCCTTCGTTTCTTGCCCCAGGCAACCTGCCTGCGCTCGCCGAAGCGACAGACCTCGAAGTCGTAGTCATGACGCGACGCGACGATATCGCACACTTTGAAAATCATGCCGCATTCCGCAGGTTGCGCGCAATCTGCCCGGTGCAATTTGTCGAGATCGATGACCTGATCGCCACTTCGATCTATGGTGTGACGCTGACGCTCGCGTACATCCGTCCAATAATTGCCTGTGGCCGCGACATGCTCAACACGCATTTCGTGTTCATGAATGCAGACTTCGTATTGGCTGATGGTTCGTTACGCGCCCTTTCCAAGCACATACTCGCAGGCCGTTCAATTGTGCTCGGTCCGAGTTTCAGGGCGACTGCCGAAGCGGTCGAGCCTCACCTTGAACGCATGGTGGACACCGATTCGGGCGTGCTGGCCGTGCCCCCAAGGCAAATGGTCGCACTCTCGCTTGCTCATCCTCATCCAACCACGATGGCCAAAATCGTCAACCAGACTTTTTGCCACTCCATACACCCCAACCAGTTCTTCTGGCAGGTTGACAAGCAAACCCTGCTCGGACGCTACTACCTGATTTTTATGCTGTGCCTGAAGCCCGAGCGCGTCATCGGGACGATCAATTGTTATTGCGATTACTCGTTCATCCCGGAGATGTGCCCGTCTGGCGACGAAACGGCGATGAATGACTCCGATGATTTCTTCATGCTTGAGTTGCAGGAGCGCACTCAGGAAACGTCGCTGCTTCAATTAGGAAGAGCGCCGGACAATGTCATTGCCCGCAGTCTGCAGTATTGGACAACAGCGGAGCACCGCCGCGCTGCCGGCCATGACATTATCTTTCACTCCGGCGAAATCCCCGCTGAGATCGAAGCTGCAAAGCTCGAAGCACAAGCCTTCGTCAACAGGATTAGGAAGAAGCTCGGCCGCCCTGTACCCCATGTCAATCACATATACTGGGTTCATGGCGTCAGAGCCTGGCTGCGCGATCGCGCGAAACAGGGCTTAACGACGTTGCCTGCGGAATTAACAGTAGGGCAAAGCAGAATTCAGGACCGTTTTTCCTTTGGCAGCATTTTGGGCGCTTTAAGCGGTATTCGATGGCGGTTAATTTCTAGTCCCCGACTCCAGATGATCCTGGAATGGGCAAAGAAGACACCGCTCCATCCCTACTGGCTGGATTACCGGCTCCTTCGGGGATCCATTGCCAAGATCATGTCCATACCGGGCGCCCGCTTGCTGGTAGTACGAGACAAGCCCGAGCCGGTGGATCGTTTCATAGGCGCCGACGAGACTATTCAGTTTGCCTCTGTGCAGAGCGTGTTGAAAAACGGCCCGCCCGTGCCACAGCCGATATCCAAGGACTATACGCATGTCCTGATTTGCCTGCAGCGCAGGGATCTCCGAAATGTGCAAGCTCTCATCAATCAGTGCCAATCCGCAATGGATCCGGGAGGCACCTACCAGGTCTTCATCCACGACTGGCTGGGAGAAACCAGAAACAGAAATTTTTCGCATGAGCTGGTGCGGCATCTCGAAAACATCATCGGATGGCCGCCTCAGGGAGCTGTCTGCCTGTTCGTGGGCGGGTCACTGAAGCGATTCAACATCGGATTGCTCCTCCAAATATACCGTTACTACTCACAGCCCGGAAAATGGGCCCTGCGGCTGCTGTTGGCGCCCCCGCTGGCGGTGAGCCTGATTTTTGTACTGCTAGGAAACCTTTATCTGTGCTTCAAGCAGCCTAGTAGCAGCTACGTCGATTATTGCAGCAGCGTTGCAATCCAGTTCGATCCATACAAGTAGGGTAGCCGACAATCAGCACAATGCTACAGGCGGGTACTTGAATCAATCCGAGCGTTTACCACACACACGGCCATGATCCGATACATTAAAAACTGCATTCATCGCCTCCTCGCGCGCTTTGGCTACCGGCTTGTCAAAGCGCTTCCGGGACACGCAGCCGGGACGGGAAAACAGTTGCAGTATGAGGCGCCAGCCGATCTGGTTGCGGCGCTGCCCGAAATAATCCGGCGGCTACAACCCGCCGGTCAGCCTCCTATCGATGGCTATCAACTGGAAATGGCGACTTACCACCTGAAAACCGGTATGGGTGACGTCGATCCGGATTTCTTCCCACCGTACGAGCGCAGCCGCAATTACACCATGACGTCGTGGGAGCGACTTTACAGTTTGCATTCTGCGGTACGTTACATCGTTAAGGCAAACATCCCGGGCGATTTCCTGGAGTGCGGAGTTTGGCGTGGTGGCAGCATGATGATGGTCGCGCTTACCCTGCTCGCGCTTGGGCGCACGGACAGGCGTTTGTTTCTGTTCGACACCTTCGAGGGATTGCCGAAACCGGACAAAGCGCTGGACGTGGATGTCTGGGGCAATAGCGGGATGGAAGCCTGGCAGCCACACCGGAAGACCGACGAAAGCAGCGACTGGGCCTACGCTTCGCTAGAAGAAGTGCGCGCCAACATGGAAAGCACCGGATATCCGATGGATAAGGTGTTTTTTGTCAAAGGCATGGTGGAAGAAACACTCCCGGCCAAGGCGGCTGACCAGATCGCCCTGCTTCGCCTTGATACCGATTGGTACAGCTCGACCCGGCACGAATTGGAGCACCTTTACCCGCGACTGTCCCAAAATGGAATACTGATTATTGATGACTACGGGCATTTTCTGGGCGCACGCAAGGCAACGGACGAGTACTTCGCGGCCTTGAATGTGCCGCCCCTACTGACCCGAGTGGACTACGCCGGACGAATAGCAATTAGAGTCAATTGAGTTCGGCGTTAATCAGCAAATTCCGTCCTACCAGTACGTGCGTATGTCTGTAAGCCAAATTATTAATACGGCTTAATAAATGGCCTCAACGCCAGATCGCCGCTCTTCCTGTAATATCGCCTGGTAACCTAGCAGTTCCTCAAAGCAACGCATCGTGACTTTGTGTTCCTTCAATCCCAGTAGCGAATCGACTAGATATAAGGCTTCCTTGGGGTGATAGGGCATTTCTTTCATAACTCGGCGTAGCACTCTGAGCGCGAGTTCCGGCGCTGGCGTCCTGCGTAGCAGGTCAATGTATTCCGCAAAAAGCTCGCCGGTCATATGACGGGATTGCAGACATTCGGCTAGCTCTATCGTCCGGCTCTCTGATGGTGCCGGGTCTGCATCCTTCTCGTAGATCGCTTCCAGAAAGTTACGTTCAGATTGCATTCGGACAAAGGCGGGATTCCAACGCAAATACCTTGCAACCCATCGCGGGCTTGCGTGCGGACTCCATAGATTTGCGCTCTCCGCGAGATACGAAATCGGCTGGGCAAAATAATTTAACGAATAGAACCAGCGGCTACTCTGCCGATCCAGAAACTCACTGTAAAAACTTACCCAATCCTCACTCATCTCCTGCATGGAGCCCGTGTTAACCACTAAATCCACAGGTAATTCTTCGAGTGCAGCGTGGCGGGACAAAGGGCAAAGAATTACTTTATTTCTAGCAAGAACCTTAACGTCAAGTGGATCCTTGCTCTGCACATAATGGACAGCCGCATCCCCGAATTCGCTCCGCAAGAACACGTCTGCGAAAAAAAGAGATTCGGGGATATCCAAGATAATGTAGTTTTGGGCTGGTCGTATTGGGTTACGAAGCCATAGACGGGCGGGCGCTCCATAGCCACCCCCAATTTCCAAGACGATGCTCGTATCCGGGACATGCGTGAGACAACGAAGCACTATTCGTGCAAGATAGAATAACACGTTGCTAACAAGACGCCCCTTGTGTTCATAGTTAGTATCCTTCGTAGAACCTGAAATATCCGAAAACTCGTCCACGAACTTTGCAAACTGCGGAAATTCCGCATAGAGTTCACGCTCATACAGCGCGGTAAATTTTCCTTCATGATGAACGTTGCCGCGATGTTCAAACCCAATGGATTCTTGCGCAAAGTGTAAGACGTCTGCCGGGCTCTCCAGTTCCTTTACGGCTTGGCGCATGCGTTCAACGTACGCTTGCCATCGAATGCCATACGACGGTAAGTTTGCCTCGTCCTTGACCGCCCAAAGTCGTGACCGTGCTTTTGCGACGATTGTGCTTCTACTAAAAATTCCTATCATCTGGCAACCTTGATACCGATTCGCCCTGTATAGTCGATTCGATTCAGCAAAATCGGGATTCGCCGACTTGAAATGAACTCATCGACTGCCGATCGTGCCCCTGCAAAATGTCCATAGTCATCGATGATAAGCACACCGCTAGGGCTGATCCTATCGAAAAGGTGTTCGAGCTCATGCTTTGTAGATGCATACCAGTCGGTATCCAAGCGTAACAATGCAATTCTATGTGGCGCTGCATCAGGTATCGTGCGCTCCACCATACCCTTTACAAAATGTATTCGTGTAGCCGGATAACCCGTCGAATGCAGATTTGCTCTCACCTCAGCCTCGCCAGCTTCTGCCCAGTGGCTTTTCTCTTCCCCGACCCTGTGTGGCAACCATCCGTCAATCGCGCGATTCCCCCAGATATCAATGTCCTTGTCTTCCTGGGGTCTAGGAAGACCTTCAAACGTGTCAAACAGATAAAGGTTTCGGTTTGTATTCCCAAAAGCGGCAAGCGTTAACGCTGCAACCATCATACTGCCGCCACGCCAGACACCACATTCAACGATGTCGCCATCGATTCCAGCATCTTCCAAGTACTGAACCGCCTTGAACAAGGCATACATCCGTTCAACGGATGTCATTGTGTAAGACTTACATTGCTCGTAGATAGGAAGGAATGACTCGTCCATATCCGCCATGCCGGTCTTAGCGTGATACTCCGCCGCGGCGCGTTGGTGATCTTGGCGGTGCTCTAGCGTTACAGTAACTTCTGAGAGTTTCGCCTCGAGGTTAGCATCTACCAATTTTCCCTGAGAAATAATGACACAGCGCAATCGGCTCAATAGATCGAGTCGATCCGGTTCTGCCTTTAAACCCAATCCGAGTACGAGTTCTTCCCAGGCGAGGGGAAACGTACCTCCGCGTGCAGTAACCAGTGTATACAAACGCAATCCCTCATCAAGCGTAGCTTTTCCGGCAAGCAACCGATCGGACAGGACTGTCTCTTCTTCATTGGGCAACGCATCCTTCGTTGCAGCGTCAAGTCGCGTGCTTTTTCCTCTGATGGCATGAAATACACTCTGGGCAATATCGTAAATCGGCGGGTAATTTCGCAGGGCACTAGCGATGCGTTGCTTGAATGGACTTGGAGAAATCAGCTTGGACGTCTGTTTTGTCGACATGACATCACTAAGAGAAGCTGGATTCACATCTCGAGCAATTCCAGTGCTGCCATGATAAGCCGCTGTCACCGCACCCGGTATCACTCCAACCGAAGTGCTCGACTCAAGAGCTCCCCAAAACGGCTTATCCTTGACCTTGCGACAAACGATGTTAATGCCGACATCGGGCAAAGCGGCCGCCTTAAAAACAGCGCCTTGCGATGAACCCTCAATTTCATCCAGCGCTCTCTTCAACGCCGGGAAGTATCCACTGTAGCTTCGCAATCCTTGCAATGGGTCGTTACGACCGCTCGGCCCGTCAAACCAGAAATCCACGACCTCATATTCGTTATAGCCTGCAATGTCAAAGAGGCATCTGCAGGTGTAGGTAACGTAGCCGTGGTCGACATAGCCCATTCCTGGCAAAGAATGATGGATATATCCGCCAAGCCTCGTCGCGTCGTGAATAATCTTGAAGCAATTGTATTGATTCAGAATGTGTTCTGTAGTGCCGAAGTTAAGCACGAGATCAAAGTGATTTCGCAGATTTTTTGGCAACAAGGCATGGTTTAAATCCAGTATTTGCGTGCGGTAACCATCTGCAATATCGAAAGCGAGGTATTCCATGCCCGCCTGCTCGAATAGCTCCCCCACAAAAGACTCGTTTAGCCCACCGCGCACTGGATCGTATCCTGATCCTTTTGCAAGTCGCTGAGCGAACTCTTTTATATCTGGCATTTCCCGTGATGCATACTTTTCCAAAAAGAGTTCTATGTTCTTGGATTCTGCAGAGTACAAATTCGAAGACCCGATATCGAGTACAGCTATACGCCCATCGCCAAACAGGCCGAGCTTCTCCATACGCTCAATTGATCCAAACGTAATACCCATCTATGTCCTCACATTATGTTCTGCAGATACATTAACTGAACAACAAACTACACGGGAATTATTGGCGAAGCGCGTTCCGCACATGCGCCGGATATGCCCTACGCAGAATCCAATGCCGCCTTGACGTGGTCAACCACGACCGCAAGACGCTCTTCCAATCCAATCCAAAATGGCAGCCGGAACATACAAGCACTAAGGTTGGTGGTGATCGTCATGTCGCCAGCAGTGCGGCCGAACCGCTGACCAGCTGGTGAGCCATGCAGTGGAACGTAATGAAAGACCGCTCCAACCTGCGCATGTTGGAGCGCGGAAAGCACTCGAGTGCGAGCAGCCGGATTAGGCGCGATCAGGTAATACATGTGAGCGTTGTGTATACAGTGCTTCGGAACGAACGGCCGTCGCAAGATGCCTTGCTGTTCCAATTGCGCAAAGGCGTTGTGATAACTGTCCCACAATGCCAGCCGTCGCTTGGTAATGCCTTCAGCCTGTTCCAACTGGGCCCACAGGAATGCGGCGGTTAGTTCGCCAGGTAGATAGCTTGATCCTATGTCGACCCAAGTGTACTTGTCGACTTGACCACAGAAAAACTGCTTCCGGTTTGTACCTTTTTCCCAGATGATGTCCGCGCGTTCCGCAAAGCGAGGATCGTTGACCAACAACGCACCGCCTTCGCCGGCGACCACATTCTTTGTCTCGTGAAAGCTAATCGCTCCGAGGTGGCCAATGCTGCCTAAAGGTCTGCCCTTGTAACTTGACAAGATGCCTTGTGCCGCATCTTCTATCACGATAAGCTTGTATCGCTCTGCGATGGCCATGATGACGTCCATATCACAGCCGACCCCCGCATAATGCACCGGAACAATCGCCTTGGTCCTCGCTGTGATCGCAGCCTCGACCTTGGTTTCGTCCATATTCAAGGTATCGGGCCGAATATCGACGAATACCGGCACGCCACCTCTTAGCACGAAAGCATTTGCGGTCGATACAAAGGTATACGATGGCATAATCACCTCGTCGCCCGGTTTGATGTCGGCGAGGATCGCGGACATTTCGAGTGCTGCGGTGCATGAGTGCGTGAGTAACGCTTTGCGGCATCCCACCACCTGTTCCAGCCAGCCTTGGCATTTTTTGGTGAACGGCCCATCACCAGAAAGTTGGTTGTTACTACATGCTTGGGCGATATACGTCAGTTCCCTGCCCGTGACAAAAGGTCTATTGAACGGAATTATTCCCATGGCTCCCAATCTTTGAAACAAAGTTCCAGCTTGTTGGCTGCTGGCTAATTGTAGATTGCAGCAGATACTGCGTAATATGCCGAACGGCTCTGGTAAAAGGTCGTGAATGCAGAAATGGGATGCATATTATCCCTGGCTACTGATAGCTACCCCACAACCGATCAGAACTACGCCGACCACTTTTTGCCAGGTGAGCGGCTCGTCCAGTAAGGCCCAGCTTAGCAACAGCACCAGCGCGAAGGACAGGCTAACTAACGGATAGGCGTGGCTCAGTTGCAACTTAGTCATGGCGACCATCCAAAACAGCGCTGCAACCACCGCCGCCGCGAACGAACTGGCCACCCAGGGATTTATCAGCAGCGTCCACAGAAAATGCATGCGCTCATAGGTGCCTGCCGGATATGCCCCGGCTTGGGTAACTTGCCATTTGATGACAATCTGCCCGTAGACCGTAAGCAGCACGGTGAGTAAGACATATAAATAGCTCATTCTGATCAGACCTTGCAGGCAATATATCCAACGATTCTACCGGAACATTCCTGTCTCGCGACAGGGTATTCAAAGCTTCGTGGCTACGACTAGCATCGATCCCCCTGCCGGAAGTGAAAGACCGAGCCGTATAAGGCCGCGTTCCAGATCGAGGATTCTTTCGAGCACTGAATTGGTAATTTTGCCAAGCCTCAATTCCGAGCTTGCCACCTGCTTACCGCCGGCATTGCGCTGTCGCAGTCGCGAGGCCAGCATCAGCGGAAGCAACAACGAGACGAAGGACGTTGTCCTGATTACCCGGAAGCCGGCACGAGTAATCTTGCCTACCAGATCGCGAGCGCCATACCGCCTTACATGGCCCGCAGTTTCGTCCACATTGCTCCAAAGGAACGCGTGTTGGGGAACGGTCACAACGATTCCGCCTCCTTGCTTCGTGGCCCGGAACATTTCCTCCAAAACTTGTTCGTCTTCCTGGATGTGCTCCAACACATCGAATGCCCCAATCACGTCAAATTCGTCGCGGAAAGGAATGTTCCGCGCATCCATCTGGAATAGGGATGCCCGTGGGACACGGTGGGCGGCAAACGCCAAGCCAGCGCACGACGCCTCGCTGCCACTGAGTATGAGATTTGGCAACGCGTCGTGAACTCCAGCGAGCACAAAGCCCGTGCCGCAGCCGATTTCTAGCATGTTCGCGGGATTAATGAAGTAGTGCTCGATCGCCCAGACAATCAGCCGATTTCTCGCACGGAACCAGAAATTTCCAGATTCAACATCGGCGAGAATTTGGAAATCCGTGGGATTGTGAGGATCATTGACCGCTAATTCAGGGGCAAATGCCAGAAACCCTTCGATCAGCTTTGGGCAGTAGTCGCAAATGGGACATAACCAGGTATCCCGGACGTTTGCACCGCAAGACAGGCATCGTTTCATTGCTGCTAGTTTCTTTTGCTTGAGACGTAACTATCAACCGATAACCATTCCAGGAATCAGTTGCATATATATCCATTATAATTGCATTGAACGGCTTCATGGCGAAGGTGTTTTTATCGACTGTTTTCAATTGTATCTTGTCGAAGTTGCGGGTTCGATGATCTGCTAAGATGGATGTATTATTCCTTTCGCCTCGACAATGAAAGGCAAAGGGCTGCAAGTTATTAGGGCTGAACAGCATGTCAGTGAGAGAGGTCCGTAGATTGGCCCGAACATATGCGTAATGACACCCCAGTTACCACCTACGGAGTGAAGGAGCATCGGAACGCACGCGATGCGGCTGATCTTCACAAAGAAGAGCTGGAGTTGCGCGGATTTACCACCATCGATAGTGGTTTGGGCGAGGACGAGATTGTCTCGCTGAAAGGCCGCTTGGAGCGCCTTCACGAGAAGCAAATAGAGCTTGCTGGGGGCGTTGGATCCATGGACCGCATAGGCGAAGCCAATACGGTTCGCGCCCCGTTAGTGTATGACGATACGTTTCTTAAAGTGGCCACCAATCCCGTCTTGCTAGCGCTAGTCGGCAGGATGCTTGGCGACTTTTATCTGCTGATGCAACAGAATGGTATTCTGGTTCAGCCTGATCTTGCGGGACATAGGCAGGCAAGTTTTCATCGCGACCTCCCTTATCAGCATTTTGTTTGCACGCGACCGATCGCAGTAAACGCCTTGTTGTGTCTCGATACGTTCACAGAAGAAAATGGCGGTACGATCGTGATCCCCGGGAGCCATCGTATGGAAGCCTTCCCGTCGGAGTCGACGGTGCGGCGGATGGCGCAGAGTCTCAATGCAACACCTGGGCAATTTCTTGTTGTTGACTGTATGGTGTACCATTGCGCCGGAACAAACCGAACCAGTTCTCCCAGGCGTGCAATCAATAACGTTTATACGCTGCCTTTCGTTCGACAACAAATTTCCCTGCCAGACGCGCTACGCGGCAGGCACTCAAGTGACCCCACTCTTCGCCGGCTGCTGGGGTACGATACCGTAGCCCCAACAAGCGTGGAAGGTTGGTATGCGCAGAGAAAGTCGCGAACGTGAGCGATACCCTCGATCGCGTCGCCTTGTTGGACAAGATCGAAAGATACTACTCTGACAAGATTCGAAGGCATGGAATTACAGCGCAGGGTGTCGACTGGAAAGACTCGCAATCTCACCGCTTGCGGCATCAGCAGTTTCTTAGATTAATCGACAACGACAACCACTCTTCGGTTGCTGATCTCGGCTGCGGCTACGGGGACTTGCTGGATTTTCTGCGTAATCTCGGACACACTGGCGCTTACACCGGATACGATTTATCCGAGGATATGTTGACAGCGGCACGCACTATTCATCGCGGTGATTCTGCTGCGCACTGGTATCTATCCCCGACGCCGACCGCTAAAGCTGATTATGTAATAGCGAGCGGTATTTTCAATGTCAAAGGTGAGATGCCAAGTCCTATATGGCACGAGTATGTCTTGGATACGCTCTCAGCGATGGCGCGGTGTGCAGAGCGTGGGTTTGCATTTAACAGTTTGACGCTGCACAGTGACGCTGAAAAAAGACGCTCCGATCTTTATTATGCTGACCCTGCGTGGTTCCTCGACTATTGCGCTACTCGGTATAGCCGACACGTTGCAGTATTACAGGATTATGGCTTATATGAGTTCACGCTTCTCGTGCGCGTAAGTTAATCTGGTTCCAGCACTGCTACGCCAAAGCCGGTTTTGCCATAGTTATTGCCATTGTAAAAAAGGTATCGCTTTCCGAAAAAATCAAAAACACAAGGATAGCAAATCATCTCAGAGTCCCATCCATCAAGTGCAGGTTCGATACCCGCTTCAGCATCCTTGCGCGACCAGGTTTCTCCGTCTCGCGATTCCGCATACCCGATACGATAAGCTTCGCCGCGAAAAGCGTACCACATGCGCCAGAGGTTGCCGTCCCGCACTACGCAGGGTCTTGCAATAGCGTATTCGCCGTCGTGCACAAAGCCAACTGCTACGCGGCCATCACGGTGCCAATTGAGCCCATCCTGGGATATTGCGTGTTTGATGACATGGTTCATATCGGCTTTGGTTGCACCCCAATCGAGGTTCGATCCATACCACATGTGCCAGGTGCTGTCGGTGGCGAGGACCCAAGGATATGACAAAGTAAAAGGGTCTTCAGGACTACGGTCCATGATTGGCCCCTTGGAAAACCGATGAAAATCTGGCGCAACAAGATCACCCATCGCAATCCCAATACTATTGCGCCATGGTACAAGTGCGCTGATATTCCATCCCATGTAATAAATTCGCGATGTTCGATTAGGGCCTGCCACTATCGAACCGATTCCGATTCCTGAATCATCAAACCCTCCTGGCACGCCAGGCGAGAGCACCGGGACATCACTGACCCTGAGAACACGAGGTTCAGGGGTGAAGGCAACGTCTAGCCAGCCGATGCTTGATCGGTTAAGTTCGTCGCGCGCACTAAAAAAAACGCGGCACAAGCCGTTTGGCAATGCAATAGGGGTCGGCAACGCGGCGTGGCTATGCATCCACGGAGTGCTGCCATCTGGGCAAAATACTCGACCTAGCCGTCGCCAGCGCATAACGTATTATAAATTTCTGAGTCGTGAGCTGGGGACCTTTGCGATTGGTGTGGCCTCCGGGCCAATTACGGACTCGTCCGGGGCATTTGCAAGAACCAGCGCGCCTGCACCTACTACGCATCTCTTGCCAATTGTTACGTTGTTGCGAATTGTCGCATTTACCCCAAGGAAGGAATATGCGTCAACCGATACCCCACCCGAGACTACGACATGAGATGCCACGAAGCAATGATCACCAATCGTTGAATGATGTCCAATGTGGTTTCCGCTCCACAATGTTACGTTACGGCCAATACGGGCAAAAGGCTGGATCGTATTGTCCTCAAGAATAAAAGCGTTTTCCCCAGGCATAAAACCTGGAAAGGTTGTAGCGCGCGAACTGACATATGAGGCCGCGCGATAGCCTAATGCGACAGCTGCGTCGAGCTTATCGGCGCGTAATCTGTTCAGCCGGGCGTAGCTGAGCGCTATGAACACGCCGTACTGCTGCGGAGGAAAGGCGTTGGTAATTTCCTCGAATGGCACGACGGGAAGGCCCAAGAACTGGTCTTCCTTAATGAAAACACTGTCTACAGTAAACGCGGACACTTCATAAGGGCTGTCATGGCTAAAATAAAATGCCGCTAGCTCCCCAATCTGGCCAGAACCGAACAGCACAATTTTTTTAGGTACGTCTGTCATGCGCCATCCTTCTGATGTGGTGTGTCGGCAAGACCAACCAAGTCAGCCCAAGTGACTACAGTCCAGCCATCGGCCTCTAACTGTGATGCTAGGCGGGATTGAGTGGCAGGCTGCACAGCGAGCAGCATTACCCCTTTGGGAGTCTCGCGTAGAAGCCCATAGCCTAACACAGGCAAATCGCCGAAGTGCTCACGGACAACAACATCTGCAGTACATCTTTTCACCATGCTCCATGTCAAGGGGGCGTAGGCCCGAAGCATTGCAGCGGCTTCGCCGACTCCAAATGCAGTTACTTCGATTGCACTATCTAAACGTGCGGCCAGCTTGCGGTCAAGCTGCCGCCATTGCTCAATAAGCCGCACCCGGGCTCCGTGCAGGACAAGTGAGCTGGCATTGTCGGAATCGCATACGAACGCGGTTTTCTCGGTAAGTGGTTCGAGGATATGCAGCACAAACATGCCTATCTCGGCTGGTGCTTCGACAACTGCATGCACGCATAGTCTTGCATACCGCGCAAAGTGAGAAAACGCGGCGGCAGTGAGGCTATACAGATGATCCGCGAATAGCAAGTCAATATTGGGACGATCGCCATCCGGGCATACGATAAAACCCACCCCCTCGCGCCCCACAAGCTGACTTACACCCAATAGGAACTTCACCGGATCTGATACGTGCTCGATGACATTTACGGAGACCACCAGATCAACGGCAGTAGCCAATGGTATTACCTTCGGGAAATGCCCAGTGACAACTTCAAAACCCGCGGCTCGTGCCTGAGCCGCGGCCGCTGGAGCTGCTTCAATTCCCGAAAAGCGAGTCGAAGGCCACAATTCACGCAGCTTGCTTAACAACGTCGCATTACCACATCCGATCTCAAATACGCTCGCCGGTGGGGGTCGGGCTCCCCATTGATTGCTCAACCACTTGGCATAGTTGGCGGCTCGAGCTAGCGCAAAGCGATCTGCGTCGGGAGCAAAGGCATTTAACGTGTAATGCGAACCGTACCAACCAGATACAACATTGGCCGATGGTGGCTCAGAGTATGTCACCACTCCGCAGCGCATGCAGGATATCTTCGACAAAGTAGTGGCTATGATGGCACCATCACTCAGCAACGCGCGCTGCTCTGCTGGTGCAGGCAAAGGCAGACGGTCTCCGCTACCGCACGCTGGGCAGCCTGCAAATTGATTACCAAACATCCAGCTTGGAATCCTGGGCAGTTGCGCGGTGAACAGCACGCACAACAGTATAAGGCCTTCGTTTTACTTCGGTGAATATTCGCGCGACATAAATGCCGATGAAGCCGACCAGCATGATGGTAAGTCCGCCAAACAACCAGACCGATGCGATCACCGAGGTCCACCCTTCGGGCGGATGGTTGAATAGCAGATATCTAAGAAACAACGTAGCAAGGCCGAAAAACGACAGGAAAGAAATTGCCAAACCAAAGTAGAGAATCAGGTAAAGAGCGGTATTGGAGAATGAAGTAATGAAGTTTATAGCTAATCGGAGCTTCGAAAAAAAGGCATAAGATGTTTTCTTGACGTTTTCCTGCTTATCAAGCTCCACGGCTACCTGACGGAATCCGGTTATCTGCCATATTCCAGCTATGATAATTTCTCGCTCGCGATGGCGAATGAGATTGCGAACGTAACGGCGTGTCATCACGCGCGCCGTCATCAAATCCGGCGGCAGCGATACTTCGCAAAGCTTACCAACCAGCCAATAGAAAATCCGCCCCGAAACCCTTTCGACAAACTTACCGCGGCGCGCACGTTGAATCCCATATGCAACGTCGGCATCTTCATCCGTCATTCGTTTTGTAAGTGATTCCAGAGCCTCGGGGGGCTCCTCTAGGTCGCTGTCAATCAGGAAAACAAGTTTGCCCTGTGCGTAAGCCAAGCCTGTCATCATCGCCTTATGGTGACCGAAGTTTCGAGAAAGATCGATGACCACGATTCGCGTATCCCGTTGCTGCAACAAAATTGCCTGCTCTAGCGCATCGTCAGGAGACCCATCGTTTACTAGGATGATCTCGAAGTCAGGTGTGATCTTTGTTGCCGCCACTACCGACCGCTCGTAAAATTCATTTAAGAACGAGCCGGTTTTGTATAGTGTTGTAACGATGGATAACTGCATAGCAAAATAGATTTCGTATAGATTATGGCATCGTACTAAAATTCAAAAGTGAGTCGCAGACGAGAAAAGAAATTGGTTCCTGCCTCGTGATCCATTCAGACTACCCATTCCTGCTGCTAAAACTCTTCATGAAACTCTTCGCCGCACTGCCTTCGTTGAAAATCAGATCAAGTATCGAAACTCCATGCTCAAATTTTCCGTGGACCTGTGTATATGCGGGATAACCCGTATAGTCCATGTAAGATAGTCTGATACCTTCGGCTTCAAACAGTGCTTCATCCATGTAGGCCATGCCAGCCGGACCTGAAACATAATGGTTTGCGCCAGTTGCCTTACACAGAGCGATCAACCGCTCGTTCTTGCCCTCGACAGTAGGGTAGTCCATGGCCCACGTAATGCGAGTCGTGATGTTAAGCAGTTTGCAAATTTCGCATATGAACCTGTAATTGATTTGGCTCAAGTACGTCTCTGCACAGCCCAGATATAGCGACTCAAAGATTTCGCGGTATTCACCGAAGCATTGTGCTTTTGAGTAATTATGAATAGTGGTCACCCAGTGTTTTTTTGCCCATCCCGTATCGCTAACTCTTGTCTCACAAATTTTTTGAAGATAGCGACCCTTAACTTCTACCGGAATAGTAAGCCATTGGAGTCCTTGTGGGGTCTTAATGAGATTTCTGTTACGCCAGTCACGGCGCGTGTATTGGACAACATCGAACAGAATGAATTCGTCCACCATGTTTATTAGATCAAAGTAACCCTTCCAGGGAATGTAGTTAGATTGCACAATGGCCAAGCTTTTTTCTGGTTTCTTTTGAGTCATTTCACTAATCTAAGCGTGGCATTTTTGCCGATAACGATTTTCTCCGCGATCGGGGGCACACCCACGAAATAAATTCTGGGCTATTTGCGCGTAAGCGTCTCACCCGTCGATTCCAGTGTAACGCCAATCTCGACCGGGCCGCTAGTGCCGAGCAGGACTAGAAAAGGTATCAAGTCGGAATTGCCACGCGTTTTAAAGACTCGCACGCAGCTTCACCTTCCTGCTAAACCTAGTGTGCGCCTACATCCGGTTGGCGGAGTTGTTAGCCGGACCCAAGCAAAAGCGGTGAGCGTACATCATCGAACTGACCATGCCCAATTTGTAAGAGCATGACAATACAGTAGTGTCGGCCCAAGCTACAGCTTGCCGGCAGCAACGAAAGGGAACCAGAGCGTCACCTCGGGAATGGGTCTGCCACCCCTGCAGTTCTTGACGGCACTTTCATTGTTTATCGGTAGCTTCAATCGCTGCCCGTCGACGGACACATCGGAATATCGGGAAGCACTGAGCAACGCCAAGGCCTTCAGGCAGCCAAGCTGCGACATTGGGACAGTAATCCCAAAGGCCTCTCGTTCGTTCGCGGTTGTAATCTCAGTGTTCCAAGGACTAAGAATGACTAAGCCTTTTGGGGTCGCGCCAATCATACGACCGGGAATGATAGGTTTTTGGGTCAGTTCCAACATGAAATCGCTTGTCGCGGACGAGGGCTGCTGCAAGACGAGCTGGCGAATTGCCTTAACGAGTATGTCCACTTGATCAAAGGCTCGCTCGACACGTAATCTGTCGCGCAAGTCGCCGACGAAGTGGTTGCCATCTGGGTTCTTGAGGATCAACGCGCCGGTAATCGCAATCGGTCCCAGCAGCATGGCGAGCAAAGCCTTAGCAATGACGTATTTATCTGGCATGGCGAAAGTTGGGCGAGGTATTTGCCACGACCGATGCAGTTACGGCATCTGCCCGAACATGTCAAGAAACTGCCGTTTCAGGTCTTCAACCTTGACTAAGGCATGCGGCCAGTTATCAGATGACAGGATAACTTTTCTATCCGGCTGTATTTTCAGGGCCTTTAGTTCCTCAAGATCTTTTCGTCTGCATTGTGGTGAAAACGCCCCGTAACCCACATTGAGCTTAGCGTCGAGTTCCCGGTGAAATAAGACCCCTGTAAGCATCAAATTTACCCTGATTAGCTCGATTTGACCGCTACCATCGTGTTTAAGGCAATTTGAAAACTGTATAGGAAGCACGATCAGAGAATCGCCGTCACTCTTGCCCCAAACTCGGATCGCGCCACTGTGGACGGAAAAGCCACCGCCAGTCGCCGGCACCAACCCACGCCCAATGTCTTTCGCGACCACGGCATCTCTGCGGAAATCGAAGCCCGGTGCCCGCATTAATTCGACCATTTCTTTCGCGTTGGCTACGCGGTAAACACGCGTTGGCGAATAGTTTCCAAGATTGGGCTCGGCGAGTTCATAAAGGTGCCACGTGAAGTCAGCGGTAGGGGCAGGCAATTGCTGTCGTAGTACAACGTATGGGCTCTCGATAGGTATTGGATAGACAATAAATTTAACACCCAGCGCCTGCAGTACCGGAAATTCCAACTGCGTCACGGTGAATCCGTTTCTCCAGAAATGATCATCGGGACGGCTTAGCAACCTTGACGTAAAGTAGAATAGCGGAGGCGAAACGAGTCCGTAGACCTCAAGCGTGGGTATTTCTCTTTCCCACAGACCCATTAACAATCTTATCTGTGATTTGTCAAAATAGCGCGTGTATGAAGCACTTGTTTTTGTGCGGTCGCCAAAGGGCAGCGTGACAGCACCGCGAAATGTTGCGCCAGGCTGCATACCAATACCGTCCCTGAGATACGGTATAAAGCCCGTGTCGGGAACGGGCTGATCAATATAAATACCACGCCGGTCGGGAACCACGGCAATAAGGTAGTACAAGACGATAGCTGGTACCGTCAGCACTACCGCCCACTCAAATAGTGGTGCAGCGGACAGCGACATGGTTTCGAACTTTTTGGCAACTCGAATATGCGATAACAGCCTGGCTGGCGTCAGTACTGCCGCCCATGCCGTGGGCAGCGACCCGGCTTTGAGCCGCCTCTTGACAGCTCGAATACACGATAACAGCAAAGACTTATATTCTTGGACTAGGGCAAACCACCCGACCACAGCGCCAAGGATGAAGATGTGATAAACGCTTTGCTCAAAATATCTCGGGAGCGGCATTGTCCAAACGATGTCAAAAAACAGATAGGCACCGCCAAGAAACAATAAGCATATAGCGTAAAGAATGCAGATCAGCGCGAGCAACCGCTGACGACCTTTGCTGAATATCACGCCGAATAACCACCCGCAGGCCAGAAGCCAGTAGGTTAGAACTGCTGCGCGACTCTGAAACAGTATCGAGACATTGAAAAAGATTTGAACTTCACCATGGATCTCGGGCCGGAAATACATCCGGGACGTGTAGGTTCCAAGAGTCACCAGATAATCAGATACGCCCGCCAGATAAACTATCGAGCCGGCCGCCGCCAGCACAATGGCACGGCTGATGGCCACCTGCAGCGAGCCGGCGCAAATTAGATATGCCAAGAACGCTGGGCCGAGGGAAATGGCAGCCAGTATCGTCCATCCGGGGTCGCAAGTCGCGCTGTAAATGACTAGCGCTGTAATACCGCAACCGTTTGGCAGGACATGAGATAGTGAGGTCGTGCGAATCAGCAAACAGAGAGCTAAAGTCAGTAACGAAAAGGAATATGAAAACCCCGGGTTCAAGACGAACAGTATGTCAAGTCCGGCTTCGAGCTGAAATGGCGGGAAAGCGAGCAACGCAAACTGACCGGCGACGATTGCCGGTACCATCGACACACCGATCGAACGGGCCAATGCGAAAGTGGCCAGGCAGTAAACAGCCAGAAAATAGCAAGCCGAAATGACGCGCGCCGAATCCGGGTTGAGCAGCCCGAACACCAGATATCCGGGGTTCGCCCAAGCGTTTAACGGGCTGTAAAGAGATCCCAGACCCTGAAGAATATTGATGGAGCTTGTGGCGAAGGGTGCGGCATAACGAAACTGGCTTAAAAACAGATGCTGGAATAGCTGCCCATCTACGCCGGAATACAAAATGTGGTTGAGGGAGTTCCAAACCAGTCCAACGGCCACCAGAAGGCTTACATAGCCAGCACCGAACAGGAAAAGGTTTTTATTTTTGCGGCCCGACAATTGGACTACTCGCATGCAGCCATCAACATTTCTGTGTAAAGTACGATCATGGCACACTACAGCGTCAAGGTCATCTAGAGCCCGTACGATTCGATACGAGGTGTGCACGAACCCGGAGATTTGGTGCAAGTGAACGAATGGCTATCTCATCCAATTGTCGATGCCGCATAGGGCCGACGACCTGAAATCAGTTCGCGAAACTCAATTAGCCCGACATCGATCATTCTGGGTAACCAGCTTGCCAAGTAGTCAGCCCTTTATCGCATTGTCGCCAGGATTTGTCGCGACTCCAGAAGTTTTTACTCATAGCTACACGAAGCATCTGTGGTGGCATCAAAGGTATAACAACGCCTGCGGTCAGAGTGTAACGTCGCCTTCGCGCCCCACTACCCGGGTTTCCGGGCAAAGAACGACGAAGTGCCCTCCCTTGTCAAGGTACTCCTTGTTGTTCTCGATAATCTTTGCCGCGTGCACCCACGCAAGGATGATTGTGTATGCAGGCATTCGCTTGCATAACTCCGCCGTAGGCAGTATCTGGATGCCGTCTCCGGAAGAATATTTATTCACCTTCTGCGGATGGTCGTCAACGATGTAGTCGATAACCCCGGTGAGGCCCAGTTGGGATATCAGGGTCGGTCCGCTGCGTGCCGCACCATAACCCGCGATTGATCGCTTTGCCTGCTTCCATTCCTGAGCAAGCTTGCGGGTGCGCTCTTTTTGCTGTTGCACCTGGGCGCCAAACTTCCTGAGTGTTTCGAGCTTGTCGAGGCCGCGCTTCACTTCCAGTTCGAGCAGTTCGCGGACCGAGCCCTTGACTTGCCGCTTGCCGCCCTTGATCTGAACGGTTCCGATGAGCGAGCCGTGCTGGATCGGCACCCTCTCGACGTCTATCAGTTCCATTCCATGCCTGTCGAGAAACATCGTTATCGCCTTCACCGAATGATGGCTCATGTGCTCATGGAAAATCGTCGCGATCAGCACCCGGTCGATAATGTCGAGCAGGTACTGCGCCTCGAAGAAAAACAAGCCGTCCGGCGCCAGCATGGTGCGGATGCTTTCCGCGATCTCGCCCATGTTGTCGGCATGCGCGAAGGCGTTGAACATGCACACCACATGCGCTGGTCCGTGCTGTTGCCGGATTTTTTTCGCAAGTTCAAGCGACATCAGCTCCGGGATGGTCTCGATCCCGGATGCGGTGGCGAGCCTGGCTATCTCCGTCGCCGGGTCGATTCCCAGCACCCGGTGGCCCGCGGTTTTGAACGGCCGCAGCAAAGAGCCGTCGTTGCTGCCTATGTCAATGACCAAAGAACTAGCCGGGGGTTGATAGGTTTCCCGGATTTTTGTCGCCACCTGCGCAAAGTGCTCCGGCATGCCCTTGGCTTCGCCGGAATAGTAGGTGTAGCTTTCCCACAGGCTTTTCGAATCGACCACATCAAGCTGCTGTACATGCCCGCACTCGGCGCACATGTACAAATCCACCGGATAACGGGCAGCCTGCTTGCCAGTCTCGCTGTCCGCGCAATAATTTTCCGAGAGGGGAATCGGCTCGAGCTTAACTACCAGTTCGACATCCTTCGCGTCGCACAAGCGGCACGTTTTCCTGTGAACCACATTTACGGTCACTGATTTCTCCCGAATCTTAATCGATGTGCTGCCGAGTCAGATCGCTCGCCACGTCCTCGATCGTCTGCGGCATGAGGCCACTGAGTGCGGTGGTCCGGCGCATGCCCAACCCGCTGTAGCGCGGCTTGAACGGAATGTGCACGCCCTTCTCTTCCGACGTTGTCGGCACGATCAGGCGTTCATCGACGCCGAGCTTGCGGGCAAGACTGGCCGCAAAATCCACGTAACTGACGTTTTCCGCCCCGGACAAGTGCAGGTCGCCGGGAATGCGTTGCTCACCGATCGTTGCCAACGCCTCGCCCACGAAACGAACCGTCATCGGCGCAAAGATCAGATCCGAAAATGGCTGCACTACCTCCCTGCGCTTCCACGCCGCAAACCAGTTCGGCAAGGGAGAGGTGTCCCGGTCAAGTATTTTCGTCAGGCGCACGATGTTGAGCCGGTCCTCTGCCTTCAGGTGGCGAACCGCCGCGCGTATGACCTTCTCGGCTTCGTCTTTCTGCCTCGCGTAAGCGATGCCTGGCGCGTGCGGGTCTTCTTCGTGCGGCCACGGGCGTTCGCCGCCAAACACGGAGTTGGTCGAGATGAAGGTGACAAACACGCCTTGTTCGAGCAGCGAAACAACCAGCCGCGGAATAAGTTCGACATTGATGCGATACGCGAGAGGGTCTTTTTCGCAACGATCGTAATTGGTCGCCGCCGCGACGATAAAGGCATAGTCAATGCCCGCCGGCATCCGGAACGGCGTGTCGCTTTCAAAATCGAGATGGATCCGCCGGTCATTGACAGTATCGTGCCGGCGCGTGCTGGTGAGCGCGTTATGACCGCGGCGCTGCAGCGCTCGAAACAGCCCGCCACCGACCAGGCTGTCGCCGCCCACAACCAGATATCCATGGGGGGATGTCATGCTTTCGATCCTCGCAGGTACTGTGCAACCTCGCCGGAAACGCGTTGCATGTAAGCGCGGGCCGCGTCGGCCTGGTCTTCCGGCGGCGCAAAGGGGGCAAGTATCGTGCCGTCCCGGGCAAACGGCCCATTGGTGACCTCATGGACTACTAGGAAATCCGTGCGTATGAGCAGCGTATGGAACGCGCTCTCGGAGAGCCGGTAATAGAAACAGCGGCCTGACCCCGGCGCGCCCAGCTCGATCACATCGACAATGGCGCCAGCGTGATCGAAGACGGCGACATCGACCTTGCCTTCGATGATATGAAACGACTCGGACTTGTCGAGATGACGGTGCGGATGAATATAACTCGCCGCAGAGATGACAATCACCATTTCGTGCAGGGCATCGTCATTGGTCTTGTGCGCGCAGATGCGAGCCCGCTTGCGCGGGCTCGCCTGCGCCTGCCGCTTCAGGAAGGCAATCTCCGCATCGCCGCAGCGGACTATCGCATTCTCCGCAATGAAGACCTCGTCGTTAACTTTGCGCAGATTCATGAGGCGCTTGCGTTGTAAACCGCCTTGGGACTCAAGGCGAAGATGGACAAAAACTGGCCGCCTCGCTCGAGAAACGGCTGATTTTTCGCAAGCACCTTTTGCTCGCTCTCTGGATTCAGAGACAACAGGCAATAGTCAATGGCACGCGACTCCAGCGCCGCCGACCCGCGGATGGCGAGACGCGACCCCGGCATCAGCAGGTTCTGCTTATGCGGATTGTCGTCGATGACACAATCGATCAGCTTACCGAGCGAGTACATATTCGCGAATTTCGCGGCAAGGTGACCAGCGCCGAAAATGGCGACCTGCTTTCCCGCCTGCCGCCAGGCGCCGAACAGCGATTGCAATTGAGCGCGCAATTCGGGATATCGGCGCGCGAAGATCTGGCCATCCACGAGCAGCGAGTCCCGTGCCGCCTGCCCGTGCTTCGCAGTGCCGGCCGACGGTTCGTTTTTAACAATACCGATGAGGGAATCTTCCAGCGGATACGGATAGACAATGGTTTCCTGCATGCGAAGGCCGGTGCTTTCAACAAACGCTTCCAGCGTCTGCGCGCAGAAGTAAGTGATGTGTTCTTCCCAGATGAAACTATAGTCGCAAGCCTTGATAAATTTGCTGCAGTCCGGCATCTCGAACAGGAGATAGCCTCCGGGTTTGACCAGCGTTCTGACCGCGCTGAGGAAAGCAGCAGGATGGTGCGCATGCTCCAGTACATGCCGCACAAGCAGCAGGTCTGCCAGGCCATGCCGGGCAGCGAGCCGCGACGCCGTCGCCGCGTCCAGGGCCGCCTGTATGGATTCGAGGCCTGCGCACGGGTCTTGCAGCCCCAGGTCGGCACCGGTTTCGATACGGTACGTATTGGAGTAGCTGAGCCGGTTGAAGCGCGCGAGCGTCGAGTCGTCCTTATAGGTGAGTCCGACGATGCGGGCGCCGCTGTCTACCCCTGGCAATCGGCGAAGACGGGTGACCAGATCATCGAGATGCCCTTCCGGCTCGTTGTACGTCAGCCACTCAAAGCGCGATTTTGCGACTGCCGGCGACATAGGGTTGATCAGTTGATACAAGCCGCACACTGCGCATTGCCCCACGGCGAGCGGATGGGTCTCGGCGGGAGGTAAATCCGGCTGCTCGAATCGATTGCTGGGTGGCTGCGGGCCAAAATCGACGAGAGTCCCGACCGATTCTGCCCGGCAGCACAAACACAGATGAGATTCAGTCACGCGCTATTTCCCCGCAGCCATGCGAATGAGGCATCTGCCTGCAAGTGTACCATCGCGCATTTTCCGGATCGCCGTGTTGATCTCTTCCAGGCTGTAAAAGTCCGTGATGAGTTCGCGAAGTTTGATGCGTCCGGCACGGTAGAGCTGGTGGTAACGCGGAATATCCTCCTGCGGCACCGCCTCGCCGCCATGCGAGCCCGAAAGCCCCTTGCCGAAATGCAGCGGCAGGGAATAAATCCCGATGTTGTTGCCCTTCCTCGGCACGCCGACCAGGGTCACCCTCCCCTCCGGCTTGGTAAGCTGGTAGCCCATTTCGATTATTGCGGGCTGTCCCGTGTTGTCCACGAAAGCGTCCACGCCGACGGTGCCAGCAATGTCGAGGATCGCTTGACGGGCGTCGGTCTTTTGCGCGTTGATGAGATGCGTCGCGCCCATCTCGCGCGCGAGCGCGAGCTTGTTGTCGTAGAGGTCCACCGCGATGACGGGATACGCCCCTGCGAGTGCGGCCGCCTGCACGATGTTAAGCCCCACGCCACCGGCGCCGAACACCACCACCGATTCACCAATCCTGATCTTCGAGTTGTTGACCACCACCCCGAAGCCGGTGGTAACGGCGCAACCGAACAGCGCGGCCACCTCAAGGTCGCTGTCATCGGGAATGACCGTCACCCGATTCTCGGCCACGATGGCATACTCATTGAACGTGGTAATCCAGCCCGCATTGACTGTCTTGCCATCCCACCGGTACTTGGGCGGAACGGGTTCGATGCCGAGGCCCTTGCGCCAGTGCAGCACCACCTTGTCACCCGCCTTGACGTAGCGCACGCCCGGACCCGTTTCAATCACCGTGCCCGAGCCCTCATGGCCCAGCAGATGCGGCAGGAATTTATCCTCGCCCTTGGCACCATCAATCTCTCCCAGTTGCGAGCCGCAGATACCGCTGTAATGCACTTGGACCAGCACCTGACCGACGTCGAGCGATTGCGGCAGCTCGATCTCCGCGATAACGAGCGGCTTGCGCTGCTCGACGAGGATTGCTGCCTTCATGGTTTTCGGCATCGTCATGCTCATGTCACTCGAAGTAGATGAACGAATAGTCGCCCGTGTAGCCGGTTTGCTTGAACCACCACAGCCACTCGTCCGGGGTGTTGAATGCTTCGCACGTCACCTGCCAGTAGAGAAGGTTTGCTTTCTCGACTTCAGTGCGATAGGACTCGACACAGATGTATTTGTTGTTTTTCCATACGCGCTCGATCTCGCGCAGCGCCGGGTCGAGATCGTAGCAATGCAGATTGTGCAGGGTGTTGAGCGAATACACCAGATCAAAATGCTGGTCAGGCCACGGCAGTTTGGTCGCGTCGCCCGCCTGCAACCGGTCGCGCACTTCCTCCTTGGCGTTGTCGATGGCGTATTGTGAAATGTCGAGGCCGTAAATCTCGACGCCCGGCACCACCAGTGTGAAGTCATACAGCAGGAAGCCCTTGCCGCAGCCCACGTCGAGGATTTTGTCGCCGGGCTTGATGCCGTAATGGTCGGCCATCGCCTTGGCGACTTTTTCCCAGCGACCGGGCATGTACTTGTAACCACCGTAGTTGATGCGGCGATCGCCGTCCCAATAGTCGAAATCCCACTTTTTGGCGCGCTCCGCGGCTTTGGCCTTGGGAAAATCAGGGTCGTTGACGCGAGCGAGGTAATCGCGCTTGGTGCTCTTGTGGACAACAGAGAGGAAATCGATGTAAGCCATGGTTCGTTATGAGGTGGTGGAGTGATTGAGGAATAGTTGCCCGTCAGATAACCGCTATGCGATCGCAGAGCAGCCGGGCCTTGGCAAGCTGCTCACGCTTGCGCACGCTCTCGTCAAAACCGGGATCGGCAAAGCGGCGCCGTTGCGCGGCGTCCGGCAGAAAATCATTGAGAATGATACAGCACCACTTCGTCTGGAAAACAGGGAGCAGCAGCCGTGCGCGGGTGATCCGGGCGGTTGAATTCGACGCATAGCGCAGTGTCGCTTCCAAAAAACGGTCATAGTGGGTCATGTCCACCGGCACGGCGGGATGCGAGAAAAAATCTCCTGCCATCTTGGCAGGATCGTCCCAGCCCGCGTACTCGAAGTCGATGAAGCAGATGCCGCGGCCGCTCGTGGCGAGCGCGTTGTGAAAGCCGAAGTCCGATGGCGACACGCAGCGCTCGGTAAGCGCGGTGTCGGGGTCGATGCCGGCCTGTCGCGCCCCTTGCAGGATCGCCACTTTCGCCTGCTGCCAACGGGCGCCGAGAACCTGCCCGAACTCGCGCGCCTCGCGGTCCACTTCGAGGCCCGCAGGTATGCCCTGCAGGCGATGAATGCGCGCATCCACCATCGCGAAGTGTTCGGCAATGCTGAAACAGGCTTCCGAAGCGTTGGGCAACTCGCGCGCGTGCGGATGCGCAGAGGAATGGTTCAACCTCATGAAAAAATCCGCAGCCTGCTCGACACAGTCGGCGTCGATCTCGCGCTGTGCAAGCTTGCGGCCATCAATATGCTCGTACAGACCGATCCCTCGCACGGGATCGCAGGCGATCGGCGTTGGCACGCAACTCACACCGATGCATTGCGCGTAGCGCAGGAAAGCGTACTCTGCTTTTAGCCGGTCCCGGGTGTCCGAGGCGTGCCGAAAATAGAATTTGGCAACGTACCTGCGATCGCCGGCCGTCACCGTGAATACCCGATTATTGCCGCCGGCGGCGCACGGCTCGACGGCGATATCATCCAGCTTTGCCGCCGGCGGCGGCAGCAGCCCGGCGAGATCGGAAATCAACGGCTCGGGGTGCATAGGTTTTCGAAATAGCGCCGGATTTCTCCCCAGCCTGACATGCGTGTCAGTACCGTTTCGCTCGCGTGATGGGCTTCGGGATCGAACAGGATGCGCTGCGCGGCGGGCGGAAACGCCTCGGCCAGCAGAATTTCCGGCAGATCGTCGATGAACCAGTCGCAGCCCTCGGCGGCGATGCGCCGCAGCTTGTCTTCTTTGGTGAGTTCAAAGAACACGTTACCTGCCAACACCAGCTTCTGCGTATTCTCTACGAGGTGGGTCTCAATCCAGCGCCCGGCGGCCTGGTGCAGATCGTACTTCCGCCCGATGAAGGGATGACGTGTTTTGTGGCTAACGATGGCAACCGCAATGGCGTTGCCGCGCGCCCAGCGCAGAAATTCAAGCACGCCCGGGTAGGCCTCGGCCTCGTCCATGCGCGCGCCGTACACGTAGCCCTGCATTTCCGTCCACACATCTTCCTTGCCGATGGCGCGCAGGTGATCGCGCACGGCAAGTTTGGTAGGCGGCGTCTGCGCCGGGATCGTCCCCTGTTCTACGGCAACTTTATGAAACAAAGTGTCGTAGCTGACGATGGTGTTATCGAAGTCGATGCCAATTCGCACGCGCCAGCAACCTGCGCTTACGCCGCGCGTCTGGAATCCAAGGACGACGATACCCTGCTGACGATATTCTCCGCAGTAAGGCCAAACTTCGATCTGGCGTATTGCGTGGAGCCCACTTCGTGCATGAACACATCGTCGGTAGCGAATGTAATCAGCTTTCCGCGAGGGGCATCCACCGTCGCCAGCCATTCCGCTATCGCCCCCCCCAAACCGCCGATGCGCCCGTGTTCCTCGACGGAAGCAACCACTTTAATCTTGTCAAAAATATCTGCCAAGGCTTCGGTATCGAGCGGCTTTATCGTGTGAAAACTTTCGACGCGCGCCGAAATACCACGCTTACCCAGTAATTGCGCGGCCTCCAGCACAACCGACATCATGACACCCGTGCCAATCAAGCATACGTCACTACCTTGCCGAAGATTGATGGATTTACCGATAGTCAGATCAGGTGCTCCGGCATGAATATTGGGCTCGCCCTTTTTTCCTATGCGAATATAAACGGGGCCGTCGTGCTTGAGCGCTGCTCGCAGGGCGGCGCGCAGCTCAAGGCAATCCCCCGGCGCCATGACAGTCATCTCCGGCAGCGCGCGCAGAATGGCGATATCTTCCAGGGAGTGGTGGGTCGGCCCCAGTTCCGCGTAAGACAGTCCCGAACCGGTGCCCACAATAATCACCGGCGCCTTGTGATAACAGGCATCGACGCGAATCTGTTCAAAGCAGCGAGTGGTGGTAAACGGCGTGATGGTGTAGATCACCGGACGCAGTCCGCACAGCGCCATGCCGGAGGCCACGCTCATCATGTTTGCCTCTGCCACACCGCAATTAAAGAACCGTCCCGGCGCCCCATCCTTGTACTTGTCGAACAGTTTGTTGCCAATGTCGCCAGACAGCAGAACGACACGCGGATCCACTGCGCCCAACTTGGTTATTTCATCGGCAAATGCATTTCTCATATCGCCGCCTCTGTCAGCACATCAATAACATGATCGACATCGCATCGGCACCCGGTCACCATTCGCCTTGCCGTCGATCCCCTTACGGGGCCCCTCGCCGGGTGGCTCATGCCGCCACCCCCAACTCTTTCTTGGAGGCAACGACTTCGTCCGCGGTCGGTATCCGGTAGTGCCAATTATTGTCATCTTCCATGAACGAAACACCTTTGCCCTTTACAGTGTGCGCGATAATCGCCACCGGCTTGCCACTGCCGTCGGGAACGTTCGACAGCAGCCTCACCAGCGCGCCCATGTCGTGGCCATCCACTTCGCACGCACTCCAGCCGAAAGCGCGCCACTTGTCGGCAAGCGGGTTGAGCGCCAGAATTTCTTCGCTGCGGCCTGTCGCCTGCCATTTATTGAAGTCGATGATCGCAACAAGCCGCTCGACTTTCTGCGACGCCGCCAGCATCGCCGCCTCCCAAATCGAGCCTTCGTTGCATTCGCCGTCGGAGAGCAACGCGATCACGTTGTACTTGCGATCCTGAATACGCGCCGACAGCGCCATGCCCAGCCCCATCGGCATGCCATGGCCAAGCGACCCGGTCGCCGCCTCGATGCCCGGCAAATGCGAAGGCGTAGGCGGGTGTTCGGCAAAAACGCCGCCATCTTCGCCGTAGGTCTCGAGCATTTTCTCGGGATAAAAACCCTTGATCGCCAGCACCTGAAACAGGGCGGCCGCGCCGTGTCCCTTGCTTAGAATGAAGCGATCCCGATCCGGGTCTTGCGGATGCTTTGGATCAATGCGTAGCGCGTGAAAATACGCCGCCACAAGGATATCCACACAAGACAAACACGAGCCCAGATGCGGCGTGGATGTCTTGTGCGAATTCTCGATAATGCGCGCCCGGATTTCGCTGGCCAGCCGCCGGAGTTCTTCAAGCTTCACGCGTCTTCCAATTTTCAATTAAACCCATCGTTTAAAACGCAATCCCGACATCCATTTTAACCTACCGCGGATCATGGTTTATGCACGTAGTCATACGGCAATTTTTTGAGATCCTCGAAATTGCTTTTCACCCACGCAATACATTCGTCGAGTCCCTGATCCAGCCCGATCTTGTCTTTCCAGCCAAGCGAGTCGCGCAGTTTTTTGCTGTCAAGCATATACGCAGAATCCTTGCCCAGGCGCTCGCCGACGATTTCCACACTGTCTGCGAATTTCGCACCCAGTTTGTGGCAGATGCGCTCTACCAGGTCGCGTATGGTCACGATTTCATTGGTCGAAATATGATAGGTCTCCCCCAGCGGGGCACTACGCGCAATGCGCAGCGTCGCATCCGATACGTCTTTCATATGAATGAACGCGCGCCGCGACAACCCGCCGCCATGCAACTGAAGCTTGCGGCCCAGCATCAGAAACAATATGGTGCGGGGAATGATACGGTAAAGCTGCTGCCCCGGGCCATAAACATTGGCGGCGCGCGTAAATACCACCGGAAATTTATAGGCGTCAAAATACGCGCGCAGACTCATATCTCCGGCGGCACGTGACACGGCATACGGGGTGCTGGGATTGAACGGCGTGTCCTCGCGTATGAATCCATCGGTACTGCCATAGACTTCCGGCGTGGTGACATGAACATACTTTTTCATGAATTCGCACTGGCGCAGGCGTTCGTGCAGACGTACGGCGGATACTACGTTAGTCATGTACCAGTGGTCGGGATTCTTCCAGCTTTCACCAACCATGCTCTGCGCCGCAAAGTTGACGACGTATTCCGGCTTCTCGGCTTGGGCAACCGTCATCAATGTGTCGAGATCATGATTGAGATCACATTGCACAAAGCGAAAATTGCCGTCCTTGCCCGACCAGCGGTACGGAAGAAAAGCCCGATGCGCCTCAACTGAGCGGCTAAATCCCGTTACCGCCGCGCCTTGCTGCAGCAGGTAATCAACAAAGCTCGCGCCCGAAAACGAATTGCTGCCGATAACGAAGAACTTTTCCTGATTCATTCTCCGTCAATCCCCGCCCGGTGGGTTAGCGTACAACCATTGCATAACCATATGCCCGACCACGAGCTGCATATCTTCACTGATCTGCATGTCATCGATGGCGAAATGTATTGCCACGTCTGTCATAGCCTTTGCCTGGCCGCCGGTATATCCAAGAATGGCGTAGGTACGCATACCGATTGTCCTCGCCTCTTCCAGCGCGTTAAGAATATTAGGGGAATTGCCGCTTCCGGAAAGCACGATCAATACGTCGCCGCGCTGTGCTTGCACCGCAAGCTGCAAAGAAAATATCCGGTCATACCCTTCGTCGTTTGCCAGGCACGTAATAACCGCTGAATTTGCCGGCAGCGCCGTAACACGCAGTCCGGAACCATGCGTCTTGGAAATCCCATACAGAAAATCATTGGCAAGATGCACGGCATTGCCGGCACTCCCGCCATTGCCGCACAGGAAAACCTGCCGCTTGTTCTTCCAGCAATCTCGAAGATCCTCCGCCAGCCGGTGAACATTCGTCCAGTCGGAATTCCCAAGAACATGCTGTAGTCGCTGCGCATAGGCCGAAAAACTTGCACCGGTACGCAGTATCGGAGCGTTCATGTCACGGCGCCTCGCTGCATCCACTTCAAGTTATGAAAATGGTCCTCGTTTTTGAGCTCGCCCGCCCTGTATTTCTGGATGATCTCGTTGATCGCGTCGTCCACGGTTTTTTTCGGGCGAAATCCGGTGGCGAGTAGCTTGTCCGAGTTAACCCGATACGAACGGGGATCGTTGGATTCAGAAACCACGATCTCTGCCTCCACCCGCTGTGCAACACGCTCTGCAATTTCAAGAATGGAAATGTTCTCGAAACCGGCGTTATATACCCCCGTGTGCTGAGGGTTGTCGAGCAAAAAGATATAGGCGTCGGTAATATCGTCGATGTGAATGTTTGGACGGGTCTGATCGCCTCCAAACACGGTTATGCGACGATTCGTCAGTGCCTGCATCGTGAGCATGTTGACCGACACGTCGAGACGCATGCGCGGCGAGTAACCACACACCGTCGCCGGACGCAACATCTGCACAACCATGTCGTCCCGGTAAGACCACAGCACACGCTCGCCAACCATCTTGGTCTTGTTGTACTCGGAAATCGGCTTGAGCTCCAGGTCTTCGGTAACCTGATCCTCGTCCTTGACGCCGTATACACTGCCGGACGACGCATAAACGAAGCGCTTTACACCCTTGCGAACCGCCTTGTCCGCAAGCTGCATGGTGGCAAGCGCACTGATTTCCCACGTCAGCTTGGGATTCAGGTCGCCACACGGGTCATTGGCAACCGACGACAGGTGAACGATCGCGTCAATGCCATCCAGATTGATCTTTTCAATATCGCGCACATCGCCCTTCACCACCGTCAAGTTGGGATGCGGCTTGAGAAAATTGCCAAACCACATGATGTCGAAGCCGACAACCTCGTGGCCTGCCGCTAGCAGCTTGGGAACCAGAACCGTCCCCTTGTAGCCGCAAGCCCCTGTTACGAGTACTTTCATGAACGCAAACTCCCTAAGCTAGGTCGGCTGCCCAAGCGAAAGCTTGTTCACACTGAGCATAACCTATTATTTTATCGGTTCCTGAGTTCGCCGACCACCCGGCGGCCCAACACCATTACCTTGTCAAATTCGCATCGGCTACCGAATCACAATTGCAGAAGCTTTTTCAAGCTGGTAGCTGAAAGACGGTTCACGATGCCGCTGGGTCAGCCTGAAAACCCTACCACATTCCGGCAACAGACAATCCACCCCGTGTGCTCAAGCCTTCAACATGGAGAAATGGCGCAGATGCTCTGATCTCGGGTCAGAGCGATCCGCACGCGGGCCCGGTCCGATACCAACATTGTGCAACAACGCCACGTCCCGCTTCACTTCTGGCCTTTGAGCATCCGCAGCAGACGCCCCTTATAACGCTTCAAAAGTTCACGCTGCAGTTCCAGGCCAGTATGTTTGGAGAGGTCTCCGCGGCCCTTCCCGGTGATACCGTAGCTCACATCAAGGTCGGCCATCGCCAAACCGCCCGCAAGGTTATTGAGAAAAATCGGACTCACGTCAAGGCTGGTAGAAGTCTCAAGCGGGATACGGAACTCTGCGTCAGCGGTCTTGCGGAGAATGAACTGGATGCCGAAATCATAGTAACCGGGATCGGGGTATCCGTTGCTACGCATGTAGTCTGGCGCAGCAACAAAGTCAATGTGGTTCTTGGAGTAGGCCTGCAGCACCACTTCGTACTGGTTAGCTTCCGCCAGCTGGTTGAAGAGCAGCGGGTTATACGAGAAATAGCCATGCGTGTGGAATCCACTCAGCGGCAGTTCGTGAAACATGATGCCGCCAAGCTTCGTAAGCTCGTGTACCGTCTTGAACGCAAGATACTGGTTCACGATGTGCTCGGTAGTACCGAAGTTCGTTACGAGGTCGTAGCGGCCCCTCATCTCCGCTGGGGGTTCCTGCCGATTAAGGTCGAACAGGACGGTATCGTCAGCGTCAAAAATATCGAGTGCAGCGTACTGATAGCCGCAGGCTTTGAGGAGTTTCGACAGGAAACCGCCTTGAGCCATTTCCTTGAGTTCACCTGGCGGGATACCAGGCGCGTTCCGTAAGTTCGGATTCTTTGCCGAGACGCGGGAAATAAATTCGGTTAAGTACGCTTCCGATCCACGGCAGTGGAGTTGCTGCGTTCCGAGCTCCATGACAGAGGTGCCGGGGGGGAGCAGCCCCTGATCACTAAGACCGAGGATGCGCGACAGTACGTTGGCGCTGACGCCCACTACTGTCCCGGCCCGCGCGTTTTACCATCAAACCGATGTAGAAAGGATTTCTTATTGCGCATATTCTAAGAAAGGGGAATCAACCGTGGCGGGATTTCGTTCGTGAGTCAGATTTTAACATACTGACCAATGCGCTTCTATTGCGCTGGAATGGAGGCCTATCAATCTATCAACCATTTCCGGGGTCCCTGAGGCGATAGAAACATCCGGCATTCGAATCCTTCCCTGACGGGAAATTTCGTTGCGGCAGACAAACTCGAAGAATTTGCGCCAGGCAGGCCTGTCGCAACCCTTGGGATATCCCGTAAGCATCCCCCGCTGGATTGGTGGGGATGTTTTGCCCGCGCGCCTTGCCACCCAAGGCCTTAACACCCGAAACGAAAATGCAGCGGTCGCTATGCCTGCCAAAGCAGGCGGCGCAACGAGTCCGCTACAGCGCAGCAAATTCGATGAGGTTGCCGTGCTCCAACCGCATGATCTTGTTGCAAGTGCGCTTGATCAAGCTTTCATCGTGCGTGGCCACTACAAAGATCCCGGCGCGGTCGAGCAGGCCATTGAGGCGCTCCTGCGCTTTCGCGGCAAACGAGGCGTCTCCCGCGGAGAGCCACTCGTCCATCAGCACGATGTCGGCGGCGACGCAGGTAGCCACGGCAAACGCGAGCCGCATCTGCATGCCGCTCGAGTATGTTCGGAGCGGCATGTGAATGTAGTCCCCCAACTCGGAGAACTCGACGATATCATCCACCACCGCGTCGATCTCGCGAGGTTTGAGGCCCATGATGGCGCAGCGCAGGTAGATGTTTTCGTGGCCGGTGGCATCGATGATCATGCCGAGCCATACGTTGAGCATCGATGCCACCCTGCCTTCGACCTCGATTGCACCCGATACAGGCTCGTAGGCACCCGCCAGCACCCGCAGCAGCGTGGATTTGCCTGACCCGTTGTGTCCCAACAGCCCCATACGGTCGCCATCGCGCAACTCGAAACTTAACCGGTTAAGCGCACGCACGGTGACATGCTGACTGCTGTCCACCGAAAGCAGTCCGCCCGTCGCGGCTTTCACAAGCGCGCTCTTGAAGGAACGGCCGCTCGCCTCGTAGATCGGGAATTCGACGGTAATGTCACGTGCGCTGATCCGGGACATGGCTACAACCAGTAGGCGACGCGCGCACGGTAGCGGCTGAACAACCCCAGCGCGACAGCAAATCCCGCGACCGCAAGACCCACCGCGACCATCCACGATAGCGGCATGACCTTACCGCTAATCAACGGTGCACGCACGATCTCCAGCAGATGATGCAGCGGGTTCCAGTCCGCAGCCCACTGCATGCGCCCTAGCATGTTCGGACGCCACATAACCGGGGTGAGGAAAAACGCAATCTGAACCACGCTGCCCACGACCTGGGTAAAGTCTCGGTACCGTGCGCACAACAAGCCGAACACGATGCCAATCCAGATTCCGTTTACAGCAATCACCAAGACAGCCAGCGGGACGGTGAGTAATGCCCAAGTAAGCGGCGGCGGAGAAAATATCATCACCACCAACACAATTACAAAATTGTGAAAGAAAATCAATAGATTACGCCACACCACGCGCAGCACATGGGCAGTGAAGGGCAGTTTCATCTGCGTGATGTAACCCTCGGCACCGATGAACGCACCACAGCCCTCGGTAATCAGGCTGGAGATGAGAATCCAAGCGATAAAACCCACGGCGAGATAGGGCAGGTAGGTGGAAAGATCCTGCTGCAGCAGCCTGCCGTAGAGCGGGCCCATGCCCATAATCAACGCGCCGTAACTGATGGTCAGCCAGAACGGGCCAATGACTGATCGGCGGTAGCGTTGCTTGATATCCTGCCAGCCGAGTACGGGCCAGAGGTAGATGCTGCAGATGCCGGCCCTGAAATCATGCAATGCGAGCGTGATTCTGCCCTTGGCGCCTGGCATTTCTGGAATTGCTCCGAACAAAGATAAAATTATATCATTGCCGTGGGCGGCCCCTCGATGCGCGGGACTGCTGGCGACAGGCTGCACGTGCCGTGCGCTGCCACTACGCAGGATTGCGCAACCGGAAGAACGAATGCTATCGACTGACCGTGAGTTTCAATCTGCTTAGGCGCGCATGGAGAAGCATCCGGCGGGTCGCGCGCCTCCTGCGTTGGGGTGGTGTGGCGCTTCCGGGCGTTACCGGCATCCGGCACACCGCTCGCCGGTTGTTAATCATCTACGATTTCTCGAGCCAGCCGTTCAGCATCGGCGACATCCTCATCTTTCAGGAAGCATCTCTCGTGCTGCGCGAGCGCCACAGTCTGGGCAAAGTGGATTTTGCCCTGGTCTACGACCCGACTTTCCCCGTTGTGCCAGATCCCGCGTTCAGGAACGTGGATGCAGAGAGTTTTCTTGTCCACCTCTCCTCGGTCCTGCCAGCAGCGCAGGTGAACGCGCACCTGGGCTCCGTGTTTCTGTTCGATTCGCATTTACAGCTTGAACGCCATGTTGCAGACAATGCGGAGAACTATTTCGTGTGGCCTGCGCTGGCCCAATACGCGTCGCGTGAGTACCTTTTCTATCATTGCTTCAACGTCCTGTTCCGGGAGCACTTCGAGCAGCACGGCTGTTTACCAGTGATCGGATCGCGTCCCGCCGCGCGCACCTGGGCTCGGCAGTTCCTGGCTGAACACGCTGGCACAGCGGTGCCGGTAACGATCCAGTTGCGACGCAATCTGGCGAATCCCGCGCGCAATTCAGACATTGGGGTCTGGATTGCGTTCTTCCGATATTGCGTGGACAAATATGACGCAAAGTTCATCATTATTTGCGGGCGCAACGAGGTGGACGAACGGCTGCGCGGGCTGCCAAACATAATCGTCGCCAAGGACCACGGCACCGGCATCGAGCAGGACCTCGCATTAATCGAAGCGTCAACCCTGCATATGGGCATGGCCTCCGGCCCCGGCACCATGGCACACTTCAGCCGCAAGCCTTACTGTATGTTCAACTGGGACCTTAAACTCGGTTCGCTCACCGGACTGGTGAAGGATGATTACCGCTACCGCTTTCAGTTCTCGACGCCGTTACAAAACTGGATTTTCGAAAACGAGAGCGAGGCGCTGCTGAAGATCGAGTTCCAGCGCATCTGGAACGGCCGGCAAGGTGTCACGCAGCACGTACCCCCATGACGCCAAGCACGCATCTCACACCGTTGGTAACTATCGTCGTCCCCGCCCACAACCACGCCGGCTATCTCGCGCAAGCAATTGACAGTGTGCTCGAACAGGATTACCCCCGTATTGAGCTGATCGTGCTCGATGACGGCTCGACCGATAACACACGCTCGGTGCTCGAGGGCTATGGCAGCCGCTTCTGCTGGGAAACCCACACCAACATCGGCCAGGCCGCCACGCTCAACAAAGGATGGGAAATGTGCCATGGCGAAATTCTTTCCTATCTAAGCGCGGATGATCGCTTGTTGCCCAATGCCGTTTCGGAGGCTGTAAAAGTCTTAACTACACGCAACGAGCTCGTGATGACCTATTGCGACTTTCATCTGGTCGATCGGTCAGGGAGGAAATTGCGCACCGTGAACGCACCCGATTATGACTACTACAAAATGGTCGTCAATACGGTTTGCATGCCAGGGCCGGGAGCCTTCTTCCGGCGCAAGGCATGGGAACAGGCCGGGGGTTGGAACGTCGCGTTGAAGCAATGGCCCGACTATGAGTATTGGCTGCGACTGGGACTGCAGGGCCCGTTCGCACGCATCGCCACCCCTTGCGCAGAATTTCGCGTGCACGACAACTCTCAAACGTTTGCGCCGGTTGCGTTCAGGCGCGCCGAAGAGCCCATCGAGATACTGCAGTGGTATTACTCGGAACCGCGCAAACTTCCCGCGGATATTATTGCGGCAAAGCCTCTTGCCATGAGTTCCGCCGCTCTTGCAAGCGCCCAGTTGCATTTTCGGGCTGGGCGAGTGATCACAGGCATTGCGCGCGTTTGCATGGCATCTCGTGCCCACTGGCAATCGCTGTTTACGCTATCGGCATGGAAGCTCATCCTTCACGGGGTGTTATCCCGTCCCCTGATGCTCCTGCGCCTCGCTCTGCGCAGGATGAGCTAGGGCGGCATGACCGAATCAGCCTATTGCATCATTGGCGCAACCGGATTCCTGGGCCGGCACCTTCTGCGATATCTTGCGGCAAATAACGTCCAGCATGTTCGCTGCCTGTCGCGTAAAAAGCGGGGCCCAACTGCATCCATCGAATGGTTTATCGGTAACCTGCATGAAGAAAGCGCCTTGCGAAATCTCATCATCAAGGACGCTGTTGTAATTAACTTGGGGTTTGATACCAAGGCAACTCGTGACGCCAATGTTATGGCTTCACAAGCGTTGGGGCGGGCTTGCGTCACAGCCCAGGCGCGGAGATTGGTGCATATCAGCACCGCCACGGTCGTGGGCAGGGCGCGCGACGACGTGATTTGCGAAACTACACGCTGTGCACCAAACTCGGAGTATGAGCAAACCAAACTGGCGATCGAAGAAGCGCTGCTTTCGGAAACCACGGGCATGCTGGCCACAACCATAGTCAGGCCAGTCGCCGTATTCGGCGAAGGAGGCCGGAATCTTGTGCAACTCGCGCAACGCGTGGCAACCGGTAACGCTATCAGCCGGCAATTACTGGCACGCATACATGGGAAGCGCTGCATGAATTTGGTCGCAGCGGAAAACGTGGTCGCGGCCATCACTTATCTGGCGAGAGCGCCTTTGGACACTTCGCAGGGACACTTCATAGTTTCCGACGATGACTCGGCTAACAATAACTACGCCTACGTGGAGTCGCGTCTGGCCGCCGCATTCGGCAAAGACGTGCGCGCTTCAACAATGCGTTCGCTTCCCGCCCCGATACTAAGCCTGTTACTTCAAGCATGCGGCAGGTCAAACATCAATCCTTATCGACGCTACGCCTGCAAGAAGCTATTAGATATGGGATTCATACGCCCCACCCAGTTTGAAGACGCGCTTGATGCCTATGCCGCGCATCTGGCGGCACAGTGGCTGAGCCTGCGCAGGATATCCGGTTGATGCGGATACTCAGTGTTTGCGCCCTGATGGACGCGGAAACTGGCGGCGGAAACGCAGAGCGTGTACTTCAGTTAAGCAAGGCGTTCGAGTTGGCAGGTGCGACGGCAACGGTAATGACCCTTGATATCGGCCTCACGCCAACAAGATACCAGGCGTTCGGTGCGGTAAAAGTGATTGCCTTACCCTGCCTGCAGCGCCGCTTTCTGATTCCGGCGCTTTCACACCGCGCCATTGAGCGCGCGATCGCCGACGCTGATGTGATTCATTTGACCAATCATTGGACCGTGCTCAATGTGATGGCTGCGAGCATCGCCGCCAAAATGCACAAGCCTTATGTGGTGTGTCCTGCCGGAGCGCTGCCCGCGTTCGGGCGGTCTCGCATTTTGAAATCCATATACAACGCAGTTGCAGGCAGGCGTATGGTCCGTAGCGCGAATGCTTGGGTAGCTATCACCGCTGCGGAACGACTCCAGTTTTCGCCCTACACAGTCGATCCATCGGCTGTTACCGTTATCCCCAACGGGATTTGGATAGACGAGTTTTCCGAGAAAACCTACAAGCTCGATTACCGCACCCAGTTGGGGATAATGGATGAGCCCGTCATCTTGTTCGTTGGCCGGCTCAATCCCATCAAAGGTCCGGACATACTCCTTGAAGCGTTTGGGAATGCAAGGCGCACGGGTAATAGTGCCCGCCTTTTATACGCAGGCCCCGACGAGGGAATGCGGCAGTCTCTGACGCGCCGCGCAAATGAGCTTGGGCTCTCCGCTCAAGTTCATTTCCTGGGATATCTTGCCCATCCGGAAAAATTGGCTGCATACCACGCAGCAGACATCGTGGTAGTACCCTCACGATCAGAAGCCATGTCTCTCGTTGCCCTCGAGGCAGGCGCTTGCGGGAAGCCGGTAGTGCTTACCGATTGCTGCGGTTTCGATGAGGTGGCTGATGCGCGAGGTGGGCTCGTGGTGCCTGCCGATCCAATGGCAATGAGTAGCGCGATATTGGAGCTGCTCAATGACACAGCACTTCGTAACACGATGGGAGCAAACTTACGATTATTCGTTGAATCACATTACACGTGGCCCATGTCCGCGCGAAAGTACCTAGACCTATTTACTTCGGTCGAGCGCAGGTTACATTGAGAGTCCTGATCGTAACCCAGTATTTTCATCCTGAGCCGTTTCGTATCAACGATCTGGCCCTTGCCCTGCATGGCAGAGGTCACAAAGTGACCGTATTAACCGGAATGCCGAATTACCCGGAAGGCCGTATTTATCCCGGCTACGGGTGGATTTCTCCTCGTCAGGAGGATTACGATGGCATCCTCATTATTCGTGTGCCCTTAATTACAAGAGGGGCAGCGAAGGGCTGGCGGCTTATTCTCAACTACCTGTCATTCGTATTTTCTGCGTGCGTCCTTGGCCCGCTGCGGTGCCGCCAGAAATTCGATATTGTGCTGGTGTACGAGCCATCGCCCGTTACCGTCGGGTTGCCCGGCATGCTGATGGGCGAACTCAACGGCGCCCCGGTGATGCTGTGGATTCAGGACCTTTGGCCTGAGACGCTGGCTGCGGTCGGCCAGCATGGCTTCCTCAGCCATATTGCAACGTGGATAGCAAATTTTGTCCACCGCGGTTGCGACATGCTGCTGGTGCAGTCCGAGGAATTTACGCAACCTTTGATTTCCCATGGAATCGAACCACCGCGCATCCGATACCTGCCCAACTGGGCAGAAGACTTTTACACGCATGGCACACCACATTCAGTCGAATCCTCGCTCCAGGAATTCAAGGGTACACGTCTCCTGTTTGCAGGAAATATCGGTACGGCGCAGTCCTTCGAAACGCTTATTGAAGCTGCGCAACTGCTGAAACATCGGTCTGATATCCATTGGATCATTGTCGGCGATGGCATTATGCGAGACTGGTTAGCGGAGCAGATCCGTTCGTGCAAACTCGGCGCTACGGTGGCCTTGCTGGGAAGGCGCTCTCCCGAGCATATGCCTGCGTTGTTTTCCCAGGCGGACGCGCTTCTGGTAACCTTGCGCCGCGATCCAGTGTTCTCCATGACGATACCGAGCAAGATTCAGTCCTATTTGGCATCAGGAGTGCCTATCTTGGGCGCAATCGACGGCGAAGGGGCAAGAATTGTCAACGAATCGGGTGCGGGTTTCGTGGCAAATGCCGGTGATGGTCAGGGTCTCGCGCAGTGCGCGTTGAAAATGGCGGCCATGAGTTCCGCCGAGCGCAGGGCGATGGGGCTTCGCGGACGAGCCTATTTCGATATTCACTTCAATCGCGACAAATTAATTGACCGGCTGGAGGCCTGGATGCACGAATTGGTGGAAAACAAGACATGCAAACTCTGATAATCGGCGGCGGCATATTTAGCCACTCGTTGTTTCGGAAACCAGGTGGAAAAAGGGGCGCGTGCTGTGGCAGGGTTTTTGGGCACGGCGGAATGCCCGGCTAGTTCGGGGCCGGGATGCGGGACGCTGCGAAACGGCATCATGCATACTGATACGATGGCCCCAGTTACCTGCAAGATCTGCGACAGCACAGCGCTGGACATCCTCGCCCATACCGCTCGTTGCAAAGATTGTGGCGTGCTCCTGTACTATCCTTATCCTGAAGCGTCACAACCCAATTTCGTGACGGAAGACGAGAAATTAAACTGGTACTCGGCAAGCGCCCAATTTAATCACGACAATTTCACGCACATGCTGCGCTACGCGATGGAAGGCCAGCCGATGTCGGCGTCGCTGTCGATACTGGATTTCGGCGGCGGCGGCGGGCAGTTCGCGCCGATTTGCAAATCCATGTTCCCGCGTGCCGCTGTCTGTCTGGTCGACATCAACGACGATTCTGCGCTCAACGGCTGGGCGCCTTTCAGCCGCCGCATACCGTTCAAGGACTTCGCCTCGGATAGCACGATGTTTGACGTCATTTTCCTTAACGACGTGTTCGAGCACCTCCATGATCCCGTGGGCACGCTGCATTTGCTTGCGGGCAAGCTGAACGACGGCGGAAGGATGTTTATTGACACCCCGCGCCAGTTTTGGATTTACCCGTTGAGCCGGCTGTTGGCGCGCAAGCTTCACCTGAGCGTGCTGCGCGGCACGGTCTCGCTCGCTCATCTGCAGATATGGAGTGACCGCGCTTTTCGCGTTGCCACAGAACGCGCCCGTCTGCGCGTGGTGAAGTCCTCCACCTGGGCCGAATTCACAATGCCATGGGAGTTCTACGTGAACAACATGGGCATTACCAACCCGGTGCTGCGGTTCGCCGCCCGCGCAGCGTACAAGGCATCGGGACTGATCCTGCGCAACAAAATCGCCTGCGTGCTCGGAAAGTAGCGATGCGCATCCTCGTCCTTGGCGGTGACGGCATGCTGGGCCACCAGTTATTTCGAGGACTGGATGGGCGGCACGAAGTTCGCGTGACGCTTCGCCAGGCGAAGGCGCATTATTCCGCCCTGAATTTGTTTCGTGACAGCAATGTCTATGATGAAATCGATATCAGAAATCTTGAACGGGTTCAGGCTGTGGTGGCGGATTTCCGGCCCGATGCGGTGGTAAATGCGACGGGCATCGTAAAGCAGCGCAGTGCAGCTTCTGAAAGCATCCCCTCCATCGAGATAAACGCCTTGTTTCCTCACAAACTCTCCAGGCTCTGCGGGGAAGCAGGTGCGCGGCTGGTGCATATGAGCACGGATTGCGTGTTCTCGGGCCGCCGGGGAAATTATTCGGAAGACGACACGCCTGATGCCGAAGATATCTACGGCCGCAGCAAGCTGCTGGGGGAAGTAACGGACGCGCCAGGTATTACGCTGCGCACTTCCATTATCGGCCGCGAGCTGTCGCGGAAAACCGGCTTGCTGGAATGGTTCCTCGCGCAGAAAACGTCCATCAAAGGATTTCGGAACGCCATATTTTCCGGATTTACTACCATCGAAATGAGCCGCGTCATCGAGCGCGTACTCATGCACTCGCCGCCGCGTTACGGCCTGTACCACGTATCGAGCGCGCCTATCAACAAGCATGATCTGTTGCGACTTATTCGCGATAAACTCGGGTTGCGCATCGAGATTGTCGCGGACGACATGTTCAAATGCGATCGCAGCCTGGATTCCACCAGGTTCAGGCGCGACTTCGACTATCTACCGCCGACGTGGGACAGTATGATTACCGAACTCGCAGAAAAGGCATAAGCATATGTTTTTAAAAGGGAAAAATATTCTGGTGACAGGCGGAACCGGGTCCATGGGCAAGATTTTTGTGCATCGCGTCCTGACCGGCGAGCTGGGACTGCCGCGGAAGGTCATCGTGTTTTCCCGGGATGAAGCCAAGCAACACGAGATGCGCGTTACCTATCTCAACAAAACGGCTACGACAGACGAAGTCATATTCCGCAATTTCATGAACGTCCTGGAGTTTCGCATTGGCGACGTGCGCGACTATTCGGCAGTATGTTCCGCGGTGCGTGATGTCGATGTGGTGGTAAATGCGGCGGCACTCAAGCAAGTGCCTTCTTGCGAGTACTTCCCGGGCGAGGCCATCCTCACCAACTGCATGGGCGCGATGAATATCGTGCGCGCCATTGAACAGAATCGTTACCCGGTGAACACCGTCGTTGCGGTCAGCACTGACAAAGCCTGCAAGCCTGTAAACGTGATGGGTATGACCAAATCCCTGCAGGAACGTGTATTTGTTGCCGCCAACGTACTCAATCCCGACACGCGTTTTATCGGAGTTCGCTATGGCAACGTATTGGCCTCCCGCGGCTCGGTCATTCCCCTGTTCCATGAGCAGATCCGCAACGGCGGGCCCGTAACCATCACTTCTCCCAAAATGACACGGTTTCTGCTCAGCCTGAACCAGGCTGTGGATACGGTGTTTGCTGCCCTCAAGGGTGCGGGTCGCGGGGAGATTTATGTCCCGGACGCCCCCTCGGCAACGGTGATTAACATTGCAAAGGCGCTGATCGGCGCGCGGAAAATCCCTACCAGGGTGACCGGCATACGACCCGGTGAAAAAATGCATGAGATCATGGTGTCTGAAGAGGAAATTCACCACTGCGTCAAGCGCGGAGCCTACTATGCAATCACGCCGATGCTGCCCGAGCTCGCCGGCAAGCGCCGCGGTCCAGCCAACGCGCTGACACGTGAGTTCAGTTCCGCCGATAATATTTTGTCGCTTGCAGATACCGTAAAACTCCTCAAGCAGCATCAGCTCATGGTGGACATGGGCCGGCCTCACGAAGCTGGCGAATTGTTACGATAGGCGCATGGCGATGAAACTCAAAGTCATGACCATCGTTGGCACCCGCCCCGAGATTATCAAACTCTCGCGTGTCATTGCGGAACTGGACCGGCATACGAATCATGTGCTGGTGCACACCGGCCAGAACTATGACTACGAACTAAATGAAGTTTTTTTTGAAGAGCTGGCCATACGCAAGCCGGATCACTTCCTCGATGCCGCGGGCGGCTCGCCCGCCAAGACCATCGGTGCCGTCATCGCAAAGTCGGATACCGTGCTGGTCAAGGAAGTGCCAGACGCCCTGCTGATCCTGGGCGATACCAATTCCTGCCTGGCAGCCATTGCCGCAAAGCGTCGCAAGATTCCTGTCTTCCATATGGAAGCCGGCAATCGCTGCTTCGATGAACGCGTCCCCGAAGAAATCAACCGGCGCATTGTTGACCACATCAGTGATATCAATCTCCCCTATACCGAACACGCGCGCCGCTACCTGCTTTCCGAGGGCATACGTCCCGAAACCGTCATTAAAACGGGCTCGCCCATGCGGGAAGTCCTGAGCCACTACGAAAGCGGGATTGCAGCCTCCAGGGTGCTCAAGCGACTGGGGCTTGTGCCGCGCGATTACTTTGTCGTCAGTGCGCACCGCGAGGAAAATATTGACAGTCCCGCCAACTTGAACGCCCTTCTGGCAAGTCTTGACGCGCTGAGCAAGCACTTCAGGAAACGCGTCATCGTGTCCACCCATCCGCGTACCCGCAAGAAGCTGGCAACGATAGGCAAGGCAAAGCTGCCGTCTAAAGTAGAGTTTCTCAAGCCCCTGGGGTTCTTTGATTATGTCAGCCTGCAGACCCATGCCTGTTGCGTGCTGTCTGACAGTGGCACGCTGACGGAGGAGTCCGCAATCCTGTCGTTTCCGGCAGTGATGATTCGGCAGGCGCACGAGCGGCCCGAGGGCATGGATCAAGGCACGTTGATCATGAGCGGGTTGACGCCCGCTCAAGTGGTCGAAGCCGTTAAAATCAGCATTGCGCAGTACGCCGACAACCCCAGGCCATTTTCGCCTCCGCCCGACTATGATGCCGACAACGTGTCGCAAAAAGTCCTGCGCATCATTTTGAGTTATACCGATTACGTGAACCGAACGGTGTGGCGCCAGTAGATCTACAAGGAAGCGCGAAGGTTCTGGTTACCGGCGCAACCGGCTTTGTAGGGCATGCCCTTTGCGCAAGGCTTGCCGAACTCGGATACACCATACGTTGTGCCACCCGCAATCCGCTGACTGAGCGGGGACTCAACCGCTTCGATACTGTTGCCACGGGCGAACTGGGACCAGATACGGACTGGGTGCAAGCACTCCAGGGCATATCAGTCGTTTATCACCTGGCGGCACGCACCCATGTGCTGCGCGAAACCGCAAGCGACGCATTGGCCGTGTACCGTCGCATCAATGTCGAAGGAACCCGCGCGCTGGCGCAGGCCGCCGTCCGCGCCGGCGTGCGGCGGATTGTTTTTCTTAGTTCGATCAAGGTTACGGGCGAACGCACCGAAGGCCATCCGTTTACCGAAGACACCTCGCCCCAGCCCGAAGATGCTTATGGCGTTTCCAAATGGGAAGCAGAGCAGGCATTGTGTGTCGCAGCCCAGGACACGAACCTTGAGACGGCGATACTGCGTCCGCCACTGGTATATGGGCCGGGTGTAAAAGGAAATTTTTTGCGCCTGATGCGCTGGGTCGCGCGGGGCGTGCCGTTGCCGCTGGCATCCCTCACCAATCGTCGCAGTCTGGTTTACGTCGAAAACCTCGCGGATGCCATCATCGCTGCCGGCAATGCCCAAGCGGCAGCGCGCAAAACCTATCTGGTCAGCGACAACGAAGACGTGTCAACTGCGGGACTGATCCAGTCGATTGCCGCTGCAATGCGGGTTCGATCTCGATTGTTCCCCTGCCCACCCTCGCTGTTGATGGCCGGCGCAACCGCCCTGGGCAAGCGCGAAGAGATGCGGCGCCTCACCGGTTCATTGCAAATCGACAGCGCAAAAATTCGTAATGAATTGCACTGGAGCCCACGCTTCCGTCTGGCTCAGGGCTTGGTTCAAACAGCGCAGTGGTATCATTCACAATTCCCTGCAAAGTCAAATACATAACCCATCGTGCCGCATGCGGTTTTCGCCCCACTGGTTGCCTTTGCCGTCGCCTTGATAGCGGTATGGCTGCTTGCACGCAGCCGTCTTGCGCTCATCGCGGTGGACCGCCCCAATGAACGCTCGCTGCACGACAAACCGGTGCCACGGATTGGCGGCTTAGGACTGCACGCGGGCACGCTGCTGGCATGGCCCCTGAGCGGGTTGGGGGATCCCGCAATCATCTGGATATCATTTGTGGGTTTGCTCATCGTATCTCTGATCGATGATATCCGCGGTCTGCCCGTGCTCGCACGGCTTGCTGCGCACCTGTTAGCCAGCGGTTCGATAGCAGCCCTCGTAATCTTCCCGGGCCACGGTTTGATTGTTGCATGCATTGCGACTATCGGTCTTGCGTGGATCACCAACCTGTACAATTTCATGGATGGCGCTGACGGGCTCGCAGGCGGCATGGCGTTTTTCGGTTTTGGTGTTTACGGTATCGCGGCATGGCATTCCGGCAGTACGGCGTTTGCGTTGTTTAATTTCAGCGTTGCTGCCGCTGCCATTGCTTTCCTGGTGTTCAATTTTCATCCGGCACGGATATTCATGGGCGACGTTGGCGCAGTACCTTTGGGTTTTCTGGCGGGAAGCATAGGGCTCGTCGGATGGCTGCAACTGGACTGGGCGTGGTGGTTTCCGCTGCTGGTTTTTTCTCCTTTTATCGTAGATGCCAGCATTACGCTTGCTCGTCGGACTGTCCGCAGGGCACGCATCTGGGAAGCGCACCGGGATCATTATTACCAGCGACTGGTACAGATGGGATGGGGACATCGTCGCACAGCACTTGCCGAGTACGCGCTGATGATAGCGTGCGGAATGGCTGCGCTTGCGGGTCTGCGCTGGACGCACTCGGACCAGATTGCATTGTTGCTTGCTACGGTGCTGGTCTATATCCTGATTATCGGACTCGTGGAAATTGCGTGGCACCGGTACAACGGCGGAAACCGCCATGAAGCCTAACTGGCGCACCATTCTTGCCTTGCTGCACGACATCACCGCTTGCGCGGTAGCCTGGCTTGCGGCATTTTGGCTGCGATTCAACTTCGATATTCCGCCGCCATACGTGGAATTAGCAGTGGAGTCGCTGGCACTGGTCGTTGCCATTCATGGTGTGCTGTTTATCGGCTTGGGGCTGTATCGCGGCATCTGGCGTTTCGCGAGCCTGCCCGACCTTAAACGCATCATCACTGCAGTGTTCCTGGCGTCACTCGCCGTGCCAGCCGCCATGTTCATGCTGCGCATGGCGTCGCCACGCTCGGTATTCGTCATTGCACCGGTGTTTCTGCTCATGGCTATGGGCGGCAGCCGCTTTATTTATCGTGCCTGGAAGGAACATCGTTTTGCACCTCAGTCTGACGGGCAACGGGCCTCGGTGCTGGTGCTGGGCGCTGAAGACTCGGCAGTCAATCTGATCAAGGAGCTGGCGCGCAGCCCCCAATGGCGCGTGGTGGGCGTTCTGAGCGAAGATCCTTCCCGCCAGGGGCGGGAGATTCACGGCATCAAGGTTTTGAGCGCACCCAGTGAAATAGGCCCGCTGGCGCAATCACTCGGGGTAAAGCACGCCATCATCGCCATGCCCGAAGCGGCACATCGGGTACGCCGGCAGGCAGTCGAGTTGGCACGTGCGGCAAATCTGCAAGTGCTGACGGTGCCTTCGTTCGACGACCTGATCAGCGGCAAGGTCACGGTCTCGCAAATTCGCAACGTCGAACTGGACGACCTGCTGGGACGCGACCCGGTGACACTCGACACGGCAGGACTAAAGAGCTGGATCAGCGGCCGCGTCGTTTTTGTCACCGGCGCGGGAGGGTCCATCGGCTCGGAACTGTGCCGTCAGATCGCCAAATATCAGCCACGCCAGTTGATTCTGCTGGAACTCAATGAGTTCGCGCTCTACGCCATTGAGCAGGAATTTTCCGAGCGTTTCCCCAATGTAGGCATCGTGTGCGCGATCGGCGATGTAAAGGATGCCTCTCGCGTGGAAGAACTGCTGAAATTACATCGTCCGTCGATGGTATTTCATGCCGCGGCATACAAACATGTACCTTTAATGGAAAGGGAAAATGCCTGGCAGGCAGTGCTTAACAATGCACTCGGTACACGCGTCCTCGCACAAGCCGCGATTGCCAGCGGTGTTGAAAAGTTCGTGTTTATTTCCACAGACAAGGCCGTCAACCCCACCAACGTCATGGGTGCGAGCAAGCGGCTGGCCGAGATGGTATGCCAGTCGTTGCAGCCGGGCAATGCCACGCAATTCGTCATGGTGCGATTTGGCAACGTACTGGGGTCGACCGGAAGCGTGATTCCGAAATTTCGTGAACAGATTGCGAAGGGCGGTCCCGTCACTGTCACGCACCCCGAAATCACCCGTTATTTCATGTCCATACCCGAGGCCGTGCAACTCGTGCTGCAGGCGGGCCTGATGGGGCAAGGCGGCGAAGTACTGGTACTTGATATGGGCGAACCCGTGCGGATTGCGGATCTCGCGCGCGAGCTGATCCGGCTTTCCGGATACACGGAAAACGAAATACGCATTACCTATACCGGGCTGCGGCCAGGCGAAAAACTCTTTGAAGAGCTGCTTGCCAACGACGAAAACTCCCTGCCCACACCTCATCCTAAACTGCGTGTTGCGCAAGCGCGGCGCGAAGACGCCGCCTGGCTGGCTGGAATCAACCACTGGCTGGAAACGAATACTGAAACTGATGACGCAACAGTCAAGATCGTGCTGGCGCGCTGCGTTCCGGAATACATGCCGCAAAACACGCATGGCGCTTGACACCATCAATGCCACTGCGAAGCGCGTCTCACAGTGGAGCGCCATTGCGATCGGGGCATCCCTCCCGGTATCGACAGCACTCGACAACGTGTTGATCGTTATTGCCCTCACGGCATGGGCGTTATCCGGGCAGATTCGGGACACCCTGAAACGGGCAATAAACAGCAAGCTTCCACTCATCTCTGCTGCGCTTTTCCTGTTGCTGGCGATAGGTACCACCTACGGTGATGTGCCGGGACAGGAAGCGCTATCCCGTCTCGGCAAGTACACCGACTTACTGTACATACCCATTCTGATGATGATCTTCCGCGCGGGCGAAACCCGTATCCATGCGCTGCATGCGCTGGCCTGCTCGCTGGCCGGCATCGTCGTGCTGTCATACCTGATTCGCCTGGGCTTGCTGCCCACGCTGCCGTTCATTACGGGCACCGTCGCTTCGCCCACGGTATTCAAACTCAAACTGACGCATAACCTGCTGGTGGCATTTGGCGCTTTTCTTTTTGTGTGGCTGGGCCACGTTGCCGTGAATACGCGCGTGCGCATGGTCTGGTACGGGCTCGCGCTGCTGGCGGCGTTGAATGTCCTGTTGATGGTGCAGGGCGCGACCGGCTACATCGTGCTGGGCGCTTTGGCCCTGTTTCTCGGCTGGCAGCGGCTGGGCAGCCGTGGAATCGGCGGCGCGTTGCTTGCGCTAACGGTTCTGTTGGCAGCCCTCCTGTCTGCTCCCAATCCATTTCAGGATCGCGTGGTCACGATCCAGCGTGAACTGCAGGACTGGCGCCCCACTGAGAGCGCCAGGACATCGACGGGATTACGTCTGGAGTTCTATCAGAACTCGCTTGCCATCGTCGCACGGCACCCTCTGACAGGGGTTGGCACAGGCGGTTTCGCTGCCGCATACACGCAGCAGGTACAAGGCACCGGCAAGGTGGAAACGCGTAATCCGCACAATGAGTTCCTGCACATTGCAACACAGGTCGGCGTGCTCGGCGCGATAGTACTTGTCGCCCTGTTCGCGACTCAATGGCGGCTCGCTTCGCGCATACCATCACCGCTGGATAGCGGGCTCGCGCGCGGCCTGGTATTAACCATGGTCATCGGCTGCATGCTGAACTCGCTGCTGCTCGACCACACCGAAGGTCTCTTCTACGCCTGGCTTACCGGCGTGCTCTACGGCGGTTTAGAATACGACCCGTCCGGTAGACCCCCTGCATCAACATGACACTCTCGGTTTCGATCACGACCTTCAACGGGGAGCCTTTGGTGCGGCGCTGCGTGGAATCGGTGACATGGGCCGATGAAATCATCGTTGTCGATTCCGGCAGCACGGATCGCACACGGGACATCTGTCGTGAACTCGGCGCCAAAGTAACGCAGACAGCGGATTTTCCGGGGTATGGCCAGCAGAAGAATCGCGCGCTTGATCGTACTAGCGGCGATTGGGTGCTGGCGCTCGATCATGATGAGTGGGTGTCTTCGGAACTGCGCGCGGAGATCGAAGCCACCCTCAGGAATCCAGGCGACACCGTCGCATTCACCATGCCGCGGCTTTCCAACTATTGTGGCCGCGACATGCGGCATTCGGGATGGTGGCCTGATCCGGTTACCCGCTTGTTCCGCAAGGGGGCCGCGCGGTTTTCCGAGGACCATCTGCACGACCGTATACTTGTCACGGGCAAAATCGGCAAACTGCACAACTCCCTGCGGCACGAGCCCATGCCGACGCTGGAGCACGTTATCAACAAGATGAACAGCTATTCCTCCGCTGGTGCAAAATTCAATTTCGAGAACGGCAAGCATGCGTCGCTGGGCGCGGCTGTTTTTCATGGCGGCTGGGCTTTTGTCCGCACCTATATCCTGCAAGCAGGATTCCTGGATGGCCGCGAAGGCTTCATGCTGTCTGTGTCCAACGCCGAAGGCACCTACTACCGCTATCTGAAACTGATGATGCTCGGAGACAAGCCCCGGTGAAAGCCGCGGTTATCGTCACCACCTACAACCGTCCGGACGCACTTGCAGCGGTGCTTGCCGGCTATTTCGATCAGACAGATTGTGATTTCGAGTTGCTGGTCGCCGACGATGGATCAGGGGACGACACGCGCCTGCTGGTCGAAAGTCGTGCCTCGCGCGCGCCGTTTGCGCTGCATCACGTTTGGCAGGAAGACGTGGGCTTCCGTGCCGGCGCAGCGCGCAACCGCGCTGTGTCGCGCACACAAGCTGACTATCTGATTTTCGTTGATGGTGATTGCGTGCCCGCGCGGGATTTCGTGCGCCGGCATAAAGCGCTGGCGGAAAAGAATTGCTTCCTTTCGGGCAACCGGGTGCTGCTGTCCGAGTCATTCACGCAGCAGATTCTCGCCGGGCAGTTGCCGGTCCAGCAGTGGGGCGCGCTGCGCTGGCTGTGGGCGTGGATGATGCGCGACGTGAACCGGCTGTTGCCGTTGCTCATGCTGCCCGATGCGCCGTTTCGCAAACGCGCTCCGCAAAAATGGGAAGGGGTCAAAACCTGCAACCTGTCGCTATGGCGCGCCGATTTCATGCATGTGAACGGCTTTGACGAATCGTACTCGGGCTGGGGACTCGAAGACAGCGATCTCGCGATCCGGCTGATCCACGCAGGTGTCAGCCACAAAAGTGCGCGCTTCGCCACGCCGGTATTTCACCTGTGGCACCGCGAAAATGATCGCAGCCGGCTGCCCGAAAATCAGAAATTGCTCGATGAGATTATCGCCTCTGACCGCATCGAGGCGCGCCTGGGTGTTAATCAGTATTCATGAATCCGCCGCCGCGCCGTGTGCTGGTCATCGTCACGCGCCGTATCGGCGATGTGTTGTTGGCCACACCGGTATTTCGTTCACTCCGACGAGCGTGGCCCGATGCCATCATCGACGCGCTGGTGTTCAGCAGTACTGTGGAAGTTTTGACCACAAACCCCGATGTAAATCACATACGCGCGATTTCCGAGCGACCGGGAATTCTGCAACATATTGTTTTTGTTGCAAAATTATTTCGCCGCTATGATCTGGCCCTGTCGCTGGTGGCGGGTGACCGACCGACACTGTACGCGTATTTAGCGGGTCGCCGGCGCATAGGGCTGTTGCTGCCGACGCAAAAAGAACGCTGGAAGCGGCGCTTTCTGCACCAGTGGATGCCCTACGATCTCACCGAAAAACACACGCTGCTCACGCACTTGTCTATCCTTGAGCCGCTGGGCATTTCCGCTGTCGCGGAGGTGACGGCGAACTGGAGCAGCGCCGATGAACACCGTGTTGCGCAATCGCTGGCACCGCTGAAGGGAAAGCGCTATGTGGTGCTGCACCTGTACCCGAAATTCAACTACAAGATGTGGAGTGACGCGGGATGGCTGGAGCTTGCGCGCTGGATTACCGGACAAGGACTGCATATCGTGCTGACGGGCGGCAACGATCCTGCCGAAATAGCTTACGTCAATCGACTTGCGAACCGCATGGACGTACCGCTTAACCTCGCGGGTCAACTGACTCTTAACGAATCCGCGTGCGTGATCGAGCGCGCTTCCGCTTATGTCGGTCCCGATACCGCGCTTACGCACATCGCAGCTGCGCTTGGTGTACCCACGGTCGTTTTTTTTGGCCCGACCGATCCGTTGAAATGGGCGCCGTGGCCCAAGGGCGCCGATGCAGCTTCAAACCCATGGCAGCGGCTTGGCGATCAGGTCGTCGGGCGCGTCAGCGTGGTGCAGGGAACTACCTCATGCGTGCCGTGCAATAAGGAAGGTTGCGAGCGTCATGTCGCCAGCTTCAGTGATTGCCTGCTCGCGCTGCCCGCCAGCCGCATCATCAGCGCCTTGCGGCAAGTCGCGCGCATTTCATAACCGCACCCATCACATGACTCATGACAACACAACCGCCGAGTAGCGCTCCTTATATTTCCGCCTGCCCCGTCGGTTGCGGCACGTCGCTGGCGTCGACCGAGATCCATTTGCCCGAAGGCCCGCTGCGGCGCTGCACCAGCTGCGGCCAACTGATCAGCGCAGCAAGCGAATCGCGTTACTGGGAAACCATGGCGTCGTTCAACGCGCCGGGGTTCAATCAGCCCGCGCCGCGCGAGCTTGAACGGCGGCGCAGGGTCGCCGGTCGCCGTTTGAAAACGATCTCGCGGTTGCTTGGAAAAGATCCTGCGGATATTCGCCTGGTCGATATCGGCTGCTCGCGCGGGCAGTTCGTGGACTTCGCCGCGCAGGCAGGTTTTGCAGCCGAAGGTGTGGAACCTGCACCAGACATTGCTGCCGCCGCGCGTGCGGCCGGCCTCAACGTGCACACCGGCCTGCTGGAAGAGCAACGTTATCCCGACGCGGCATTTGACGCGGCGTCATTGTTCGAAGTCGTGGAGCACCTGCGCGAGCCGCTGCCTTTGCTGCAGGAATGCCGGCGCATACTCAAGCCGGGCGGCGTACTGATCATCAGCACCGGCAATGCAGCAAGCTGGACGGTCGGCGCGATGGGTGCGCGCTGGGATTATTTTCACATCGAAAAAGACGGTGGACATATCAGTTTTTTCAATCCGCAATCGATCACCACACTTGCAACTGTCTGCGGATTCAACGTCGAACGCATTGAAACCTCGCGCGTAAAATTTCACGAGAAAGGCGATGTTTCGGCGGCGCTGTACACCGCAGGCAAGATCGCCGCCGAACTGCTTAATCTTCCGGCACAGATCGCCGGACGCGGACATGACCTGCTGGCGTATCTGCGCCGCCGCTAACCCGTTAGCGCTTTTCCAGTATCAGCACCAACGATCGGCTGAACAGCAGCGGCGGCGAGAGCGCGTGATCCAACATCTCGCGGTTGCGCGCCTGCTCGCGCCGGTCTCCCTGGCGCAGCAGCATCGCGCGCGTTGCCAGCCACACCAGCGGCAATAATAAAATGTATAATAAAAACAAATACTTACGTTTATACTTGTCACCAAACACCTGTTTAACTCGTACGCCATGCTGACCAAACAAATAACGCAACTGGAAATACGACAACGGAAAAATGTGCCCGCGATCAGCGGCTTCGCCGGGCACGACCGTCGGCACCGCGGCAGGATTGAATTGATAGTAAGCGCCGGTAAAAAGAAAATGCAGCCGCGAATAAAAGTTCATCACGTTCGGCGTGGACAATACGATGTGCCCACCGGGGCGAATCACGCGCGACAGTTCGGCGATAAACGCAACCGGATCCACCAGGTGTTCCACGCCTTCAAGGCACAGTACGGCGTCAAACGACTCGGTATCAAACGGCAACGGTGCCGACATGTCCACGTAACGATAGTCCGGCCGCTCGCGATTGATGTCGCCGCTCGTCACCTCGTGCCCCATGGCGCGCAGCGCATCGGTAAGCAAACCGTTGCCCGCCGGCAGATCCAGTACGCGCAATCCCGCGCGCTGCGCGCCAAACCAGTCGGCGGCAATCTTCATGTAGCCGGTAAAATTGTCTACGTGGCTGAAGCGTTTGGTGTCAGGCGGCATCAGTATTCCGTTAGCGCGGGTTAGCGTGGTAAAGCCGGGGCGTCGCAGGCTGCGCCGCGGCAATGCAAAACCAGCACGTTGCTGCCGAGGGAGTATTGCGCGGCAATTTTCCCAAGTTTTACATCCGCAACGTTGGATATCGCAAAACCGTTATCCCACTGTTCGGGCGCGAACGTCAACACCGGCTTCGGCAGGCGCTGAATGTTCATGTATGCGGTGACGGAAAGCCCTGCCGCACTGACATCGTGTGTGTACAGGGGAAACCCGTCGGTTCGCTGCAGCACCTGCTTCGCGGCATGCGCATAGTTTTCGCCGCGAACGCGATGCTGATAGTACGGGAAAAGCGCTACGGCAAAAACAAACTTCATCCCCACTGCCGCCCATAGCCAGCGCCACGCCACACGACGAGACGATTCACCTCCTGCAATACAAACAGCGAATGCCAGCGCCAGCAGCGGCAGTATCGGCAGCAGGTAACGGAAGTGGCTTTGCGGCGCGAGCCAGAACGGAATAAACGCGATCCCGGCAATGGCCAGCGCTGTCCTTGCGCCGCGATCCGCCAGCAGGTCGGGTATGGTGTTGCGGCGCCACAGCCACCACCCAACCAGTAACGACACCGGCGCCAGACGCACTACGGTTTCCAGCGGATAGGCCACCAGCTTCCATAGATACGGAACCAAGCCCAGCGGTACCAGTTTGTCGCCAATCTCGGTCGCCATGCGACCGCCCTGCGCCTGATCTCCGGTCATCCAGTGAAACCACACATACGGCAGTCCCAGCGCCAGCACGGCCAACACCAGTGGCATCGGCCTTAACAAGAATACCCGCGATTCGCGTTGAAACAGGAACACCAGCACCGCGGCCCCCACAAACGCGTACGCAATAATGCCCTTGGTCAGAAACGCGCACGTGGCCAATACCACGGTACCGACCAGCCACATCACCCGTGCGCCATGTATCGCCATCCACAGCGAGGCGATGGCGCCGAATACCAACATGCCGAACAAGGGGTCGCGGTAGCCCAGCCAGCCGCGATAGAGCAGGACATCGGCAAAAGTGACACAAATTACCGCGGCCATGGCCGCCAGCGTCTTGTCGCAGTACAGCCGATAGGCCAATCCCGCAGCGATCAGACCACTCAATGCGGTCGCGCCCACCATGATTGCCCGCACGACGCCCGGTGCATGCTGCCAACCCAAGGCACTGGCAAAAGGAATAATCAGCCAGTTGGCAAATACGCCGTGCCGCGCGTCGCCGCCATAAAACCACAATCGCAACCAGTCGCCGCGCTGCCACATCTCCAGCGAGGAATTGATGAGGATACCTTCTTCGCCCACCAGGTAGTACCAGAAAGTCGGGATAGAGCTGCCCACCGCCACAACGAACAGCCACCACCACTGACGTGCCGACGGGCTCGCCGCGGCAGAGGTCATACGCCCTCCGGAAGGTAAAGTCCCGCACGCACACGGCCCGCCTCGAGATCAATGAAATAGCGGCGCAGCATGCGTGCATTGCATTCGGGGTAGGCATGATGTTCGTCGGAAAACTCCATTGCCTGGCAGCCGTAGCGCTCGGACGCACCCGCGTCGATAACGGTTACCTGATACTTCAGTGCCCATGCATTCAAGTCCGATTTAGTACGCTCCAGACAGGCCTGCCAGCGCGGCGTTTCACGCAACGCCCGTTCCAGGCCCGGCGCGAGCGGCGGCAGCAAAAACACCATGCGTCCGCCGCGCCCGGCAAAACGCTGTGCGGTCTCGCCCAGCGGTTTCAATAACTCGGGATTGGGTGCCCCGCCGTTTGCGCACAGGTGCTTTGTATATTTGGAGCTGGTCGCTGTAGCCGCCATCGCCAGCGTTTTCACCAGCGCCGGCGTCAATCGCCGGTCATTGGCAAAGGTCCAACTGCCATCGTAACGGTAGCCCCGGCACAAGCCACGGTTGATGACATCGAAGTCGCGCGCGCGAGATCCGTCGGCACAACGGTACTCGGCGCCGCCGATGTCGAAAAAGGTGTGCCGCAAATTGTTCAAGGGTTCGGCGCTCTTGAACGCCGCGGCTACCATCGTACCGAGGTTCGCGACACGCGGCCAGGACAATGCATCCTCAATCCGTTTGTGCACAGGTATCGGATTATCGACGTACGCGCGCTCCACCGAAGCGGGCGAGAGATCGACCTCCGCCGTCGCGCCTCCGAGATAGACCATACCCACCGACCAATCCAGTCCGGCAAGCACCCAGCGCACGCGGTCCGACAAATGCCGCTCGATGTACTGCGCTTCGCCGGCAATAGCCGCCGTGGAGTTACCGGTCGCCGTGAGATTGTAGACACGCAAGTTCGCTGGAAACATGCTGTGCGTGATGCCCATCAGCGCCGAGGAACCGAGCACCAGCGCGTTGATCTCCGGCAGGCGGTCCGCGAGACGCAGCGCCTTGAAGGGACGCGTGTTCCCCACCGGCGGCGCATAAGTGACACCCTGCGTCGCCTGCTGCCACGATGATGCCGTGCGCGTGGATTGCACATTGCCGAGGCCACGGTCACCCAGTACCAGATTGAGCGCCAGCACCAACGCCAGCGTCAGCCCCAGTGCCGCCATCAGCACGCTCACATAGCGCCGCATTGATGCGGCGGCCGGCGCAATGTCGAGAGTCGCGCTCGTCATCAGAACTGGAAATACAGAAATTCAGACTGGCGATGCAGGTTCACGATAGACGCGAACGCCAACACTGCCACCAGCAACCCAAACGCCACCGTTGGATGCCACGCCAGTCTGCGTGCCGCCACCATGTCGCGCGGAATCAGCAGCGCCGGATTGAACCGCGCCATGATCTGCTGCGTGTTGGGCGCAAACCACGCTATCGCCAGCAGAATGACGATCCAGTTAACCAGCCCGGCCGTCACCAGTCCTCGCGAATCGCTGAACGCCACACCACCCACAGCCAGCCATTGCCCCAAAACACCCCATTTCGCCAGCCATTGATCGGGTAGCGCAAATCCGTTCACGCCAAACATGCCCGCGACGATCTGCAAGGCATGCGGTACGGAGTCTGCCCGGAAAAATGCGAGGCCCACCAGCCAAGCAGCAAAGGTCAGCAGCACTGCCGCGATCGTGCCCAGACGCGTCGGACGCTTGCGATCCTGCCCCATGCGCTTGCGCAGCATGCGCCACCATTGATTTACGCATAGATATACGCCCTGAAGCACGCCAAACGCCAGGTAAGTCCAGCCCGCGCCATGCCACAAGCCGCATAAAAACATGGTAATCATCACGCTCGAATAGCGCCGCCACGCGCTCTTGCGCTGCCCGCCCAGCGGGATGAACACATAATCGCGCAGAAAGCGCGACAGCGTCATGTGCCAGCGATTCCACAACTCCGCGATGTTGACCGCCTTGTACGGCGAATGAAAGTTGAGTGGCAATTGCACGCCGAACAGTCGCGACAACCCTATCGCCATGTCGGAGTAGCCCGAGAAATCAAAATAGAGTTGCAGCGAATAGGCCAGCACGCCGCACCAGGCCTCTATCAGCGTCGGCGCCACGCCTGCGCCCGGCAGGCCGTACAACGGCGCCACATAGGGCGCGATGCCGTCTGCCAGTATGACTTTCTTGAATAATCCGATGAAAAAAATGGTCAGACCGACCGCAATGTTTTCCGCTTGCATGTGATACGTTGATTTCTGCCCGAACTGCGGCATCATTTCCGCGTGATGCAGTATCGGCCCGGCAATCAGGTGCGGAAAATAAGTCACAAACAGGCAGTAATGCACAAAGCGGTATTCCTTGACCTTGCCTTTATAGGTATCGACCAGAAACGCAATCTGCGTAAAAGTAAAAAACGAAATGCCCAGCGGCAGGACAATTTCCGCCTGCGGCGGCGGAAATCCGATCGCCGCAGCCGTATTGGCAAGAAAGAAGTTGCTGTATTTGTAGTAGCCGAGCAGCGACAGATTAGCGGCAACAGCGAAAATTGTGAGCCATTTCTTTTCTCTCTCGCGCGCATCGGCCACTGCGCGTGCGATATGCATGCCCGCAAAATAGTTGAACACGATAGACGCCATCAACAAGCCGACGTAGACCGGGTTCCACCAGCCGTAGAAGAACAATGACGCCGCTGCCAGCCAACCCGCTGCCATCAAATGGCTGGTGCGCGCCAGCAGGAAAAACACCGCAAAGGTCAGCGGCAGAAACAGAAAGAGAAAAGTGTAGGAGTTGAACAGCATGATCGATACGCTGGCGTGCTAATGCACACCCCGCGGACAGCTTTGCATTAACCACCTGACGACAGCGCATGGCATGCGCCGAATTCTAGCATTCGCCATCCAGGCGATTGATCCGAGCACAAGGATCAAAGGCCGGGTCGATAGAGGCCGCTCACGACGCGCTGTTGTTTTTTGTCCGTCCAATAGCGGCTCAGGATGCGCGCATGGCACTCAGGCCATGCGTGGTTCTCGTCCAGGAATTCATCCACTTTGCAACCGAAGTGTTCCGAGGCAGCAGCGTCGATAATGGTTACACCGTGCTGGCGCGCCCACGCATCCAGCACCGCCTTGGTTCGCGCAAGACAGCGATTTGAAGCCTGCGCCTTGAGCATCTCCCTCTCCATGCCCGGCACCAGCGGCGGCAGGATGAATGCCACCTCGCCGCTTTGACTGGCAAAGCGCTGCGCAAATACGCCCAGCCGACGCAGCACCTCGGCATTCGGCTCGCCTTGCGTCCCGCACAGGTACTTTGAAAACTGGGAACTCGGCGCCGCGGCGGCCCGTGCGAGCAGTTGGGCACGCGCCTCACTCAAATGACGTTCGCCGGCGAAGGTCCAGCTGCCGTCGTATCGAAAGCCCAGACAAATGCCGCGATTCACCACATCGTAGTCACGCGCCAGCGATCCATCGGCGCATCGATACTCGGCACCGGCCAGGTCGAAGAAGGTATGCCTGAAGTTCGCAACCGGCTCACCGGATTTTCCAATCGCGCGCAGCGCATTGCCGAGATTGATCACCTTCGGTGACGACAAGGCATCGGCAAGTTTGCGCTGCAAAGGGATATTTCCAGCACCGTAGTTCACCAGGGTCGCGGCAGGCGTCAAGTCCAGCGTTTGCACGCCGCCGCTGTGATAAATCATCCCAATGACCCAATCGAGACCGATCAGCACGGTGCGTATCTGTTTCGCGTGATGGCGTTCGATGAATTCGGCCTCGGCAGCAATCGCGGATGTCGGATTGGCGGTCAGCGTGAAGTTGTACATACGCATCGGCGGCGGAAACATCGCTTCCGTTATCCCCATCAACGACGATGCGCCGAGCACCACGGTATTGATTTCTGCGGCGCGATCCGCAAGCCGGTGCGCTTTGAACGCCCGCGTATGCGTCACCGGCGGCGCGTAGGTCACGCCGCGCGTCGCCTGTTGCCAGGCGCTCGCCTGCCGCACCGCTTCAGCACTGCCCAGACCACGCTCGCCCAAGGCCATATTCAGCGCCAGTATTGCCGCGACAACGGAAAAAAATAATACAATAAAAACACATAGATAGCGTTTTCCGCGCGCCACGGTATCAGAACTGAAAATAGAGAAATTCAGACTTCTTGTGCAGGTTCACGACGATCAGCACCGCGAGCGCCGCGCAGGGCACCGCAAACCATACCCTGGGCCGCCAGCACAGCCAGCGTTTCGTGTCATCGTGTACCGGGATGCCCAGCGCGGGCTGCGCGCGGCGCATGATCTGCTGCGTATTCGGCGCAAACCACACCACCGCCAACAAAATGACAATCCAGTTGATAAGCCCGGTACGCACCAACCCGCGCGTGTCACTGAACGCTATGCCGTGCGCGGAGAGCCACGTGCCCATATCACCCCAGCGAACGAGCCAATGATCGGGCAAGGCAAACCCGTTCAGCCCTGCCATACCGCGCAGCATCACGTTGGCGGTGGACACACTGTCCGCGCGGAAAACCACCCAGCCTGCGACCACGGCGGTAAATGTGATGACGCACGCAGCCGCACGCCCCAATGCTGTTGAGCGCCGCAGATCATGACCGAGTGCCGCGCGCAGCGCACGCCAGCCATGGTTCACACAAAGATAGACGCCGTGCAGCAGGCCCCACAGCACGAACGTCCAGCCCGCCCCATGCCACAACCCGCCGAGCAGCATGGTGACCAGCAGGTTGATGTAGCGCCGCGCGGGACCTTTGCGGTTGCCGCCCAGCGGCACGTACAGGTAATCGCGTAGAAAGCGCGACAGCGTGATGTGCCAACGCCGCCAGAAATCGATAATGTTCACGGCCTTGTACGGTGAATGAAAATTGATCGGCAGCCTGACGCCAAACATCAATGACAAACCCACCGCCATGTCGGAGTAGCCTGAAAAATCGAAATAGAGCTGAAAGGTGTACGCCAGCGCACCGCACCAGGCCTCGAGAAAAGACAGTGGCGCACCGCCGCGTGCCGCATCAAAAAAGGGGGCCACATAGCCGCCGACCTCATCGGCTATCAGTACTTTCTTTGCCAGGCCCAGCACGAACAGCGTCACGCCGGCGGCCATTTTGTCGTAATCCGGCGTATAGGTTAGACGTTGCGCGAACTGCGGCATCATTTCGGCGTGATGCAGAATCGGCCCTGCGATCAGGTGCGGAAAATAGGTCACGAACAAACAGTAGTGGATAAAACTGTACTCTCGCGCCTTGCCCTGGTACGCGTCCACCAGAAATGCGATCTGCGTAAACGTAAAAAAGGAAATGCCCAGCGGCAGGACAATGGCGCCGAGGCTGAACTGCATGCCCAATGACGCATTGACGTTATCCACAAAAAAGTTGGCGTATTTGTAGTATCCCAGCAGCAGCAGATCCAGCCCGATCGCCAGGGTCAGCAAGCGGCGCGCAAGCGGCACGTCGCTCGCGGAGCGCGCGCGCACGATGCGCATGCCCAGCCCGTAGTTGAAGACCATCGACACGGCCAGCAATCCAACGTAGGCGGGATTCCACCAGCCGTAAAAGAACAGCGATGCCAGTGTCAGCCATGCGGCAGCCGCCAGCGGACTGCGGCGGCCCAGCACAAAAAATCCGCCCAGCGTAATCGGCAGGTAAAAAAATACGAACGCGAGCGAGTTAAACAGCATGGCTCGCGCAGGCGTTCAGCACTCAGAACCCCGCCACGCATTGCACGCGGCCACTACGGCACTCACCTGCTCAACGCTCATTACCGGGCTGATCGGCAGACTGAGTACTTCGCGATGAATCTGCTCGGTGACCGGATACGACCGCGCTTTCCATTCGCGGTACGCCTGCTGCTGATGGGGAGGTATGGGATAGTGGATCAGCGTGCCGATGCCTTGATCGTTCAGATGCGCCTGCAGCGCATCGCGCGCCGGCGCACGCACCACGAATACATGCCATACCGGCTCGTTGTTCGTCCCGACCACCGGCAATGTGATTTCCGGATGACGAATTTCACGCCTATAGCGGCCGGCAATATCGCGTCGGCGTTGATTGTCGGCATCGACGCGACCGAGCTTGACGCGCAGCAACGCCGCCTGCAGCTCGTCGAGCCGGCTGTTGGCGCCCTTGTACATATTTTCGTACTTGCGATGGGACCCATAGTTGCGCAGCGCGCACAACGCATCCGCCAGCGCATCATCATTGGTGGTTACCGCCCCGGCATCACCCAGTGCGCCGAAATTCTTGGTCGGGAAAAAACTGTGGCCAGCGGCATCCCCCAGCGCACCGGCACGCACGCCGGCATGGCGTGCGCCTTGGGCCTGCGCACAATCTTCGACGACTTTGAGCCCATGTTTTTGTGCCAGCGCATGGATCGCCAACATGTCGGCCGTCTGGCCATAAAGATGCACCGGCAATATCGCACGTGTGCGCGTACCGAGATGCGCCTCGATGCGCGCCGGATCGATATTGCAGGTGGCCGGATCCGGCTCGACCAGCACCGGCGTCAATCCATTTTCCGTGATCGCCAGTATGGTCGCGATATAAGTGTTCGCCGGCACGATGACTTCATCGCCTGCTTTGAGCACACCCAGTTCGATCCATGCGCGCAGGATCAGCACCAGCGCTTCGAGGCCATTGCCCACGCCCACGCAATGCCGCGTGCCGCAGTAGGCGGCATATTCGCGCTCAAAAGCTTCGACCTCTTTGCCGAGCACGTACCAGCCGCTATCGAGCACGCGCGTAAACGCGGTGATCAGTGCCGCGCGATCACGCGCATTGATGCCGCCAAGATCAAGAAAAGGTATATTCAAAATAATATAATAAAAACAAATGCTTACAGTTTTGTTTCCCGCTGCGCATCACCCACGATGCGCGCCGGATTACCGACCACCAGAGCGCCTGCTGGCACATCACGCGTGACCACGGCACCCGCGCCTACCATGGCACCTTCGCCTATGGTCACGCCGCCGAGCACCGTCGCGTTCGCGCCGATGGAGGCCCCCTTGCCGATGGTCACTGGCAGAAACGCGCTGGGATACTGTTTCGATCGCGGATATTTGTCGTTGACAAAGGTCGCATTGGGGCCGATGAACACGTCATCACCCACCCTCATGCCATTCCACAGATAGACGCCGCACTTCAGCGTAACGCGGTCGCCGATCACCACATCGTTTTCGACGAAGCAATGCGCGTTCAAATTGCAGTCGCGCCCGATGCTCGCGCCAGCGAGTATGACCGTGTGTTGCCACACCTGCGTGCCCTCACCTATCGCATTTGTCTGCACTTCCGCCGTGGGATGAATTTGTGTCATGCGCAGGCCGCCTTGAAGGCGTCGTAGTCGCGCAGGTAGTCCGTCTCGTCATACCAATTGTCCGCCAGCACCAGCAACACGCAATCCGGCGAGAAATCATACATCTCGTGCCAGATCATCCGATCAAGCATCAGCCCGCAATCGTTGCGCGTCAGCGCCACTTCTTCGCAGTTCCTGCCATCATCGAGCATCACCTTGCATTGCCCGGCAAGACACACCATCATTTGCGTGAGCTGACGATGCGCGTGCTTGCCGCGGCGCACGCCGCTCTTCGTGCCAAAGATATAGTAGGCGCGCTTGATCGCAAACGGCACGTTGCGGTTGCCTTCGAGCGCCACCAGCCAGCCGAGTTGGTCGCCCCTGACCGCAAATTCAACATAGCGCGCCAGCGTCATGGTGGTTGCCCCGCCGTTCCGCGCAGGCACCATTTGGAGCCGAAGTAGTTGAGCGGCAGCATGATGACCACGGTCACGAAGATGGCGACGCGCGGGTGCAGCGCCAGATGCTCGATCAGCCCGGCATTGACCACTGTCCCCACACACCCGCTGGCAATATAGAACAGCGCGAAGAAAACAAAGCGCCGCGTTGACAGCGCCGCGTCGAACACATGCCGGGCATAAGCGAAGTAGGCGAACAGGATACCGGCGGTGTAGGCAATGCCATAGGCAACGATGTGCCCCGTCACAAACAGCGCCGCCTGATACACGGCGATGGACAGCAGCGTGTTTGCCACGCCCGCCGCGAGAAACCGCATCGCCGGGGCCAACCGGACAGCGAAGACGCCGGCGGGCTTGCGATGCTGCTCAACCACTTCATTCACCGGGTGTGCTCCGCGCTTGCGCATCGGATCCTCCGAACGCCAGGCGCGCGCGCACCACGCCCAGCGGGCGGTGTTTGGTATTCTCGTACGCGCGCCACACATAGTTGCCGACAATACCGAGGCCAAACAGGATGAGGGACGCCGAGAACAGTATCGTCACCATGATCGCGGTGTACCCCGGAACCGGAATCATGCCCAGCAGCCGCGCTGCCATCAGTGCCACGCCCACCAGCAGGAACGCAATGGTGCCCACGAAACCTATCAGCGTCAGTAACGTGATCGGGATATCGGTAAATGAAAAAATGCTGTCAAGCAGGTAAGTGATTTTTTTGCGCAGCGTCCAGCCGCTCTCGCCGTGTTTGCGCGCAAGGCGGTCATAGGGCACTTCCACGCGCGGGAATCCGATCCAGTAAAGCTGCGCCACCAGTGAACTGTGCGCTTCGTCCAGTGCGAGCAACGCATCGCGCGCGCGCGCCGTTACCGCAAACATATCCACACCACCCGAAGGCATCTGCGGGTTGACCAGCATGCGGTACAGCGCCCAGAACATACGGCTGGGCGCCTGTTGCCTGAACGTGTCATCGCGGCTGGCGCGCGTGCCGACCGCAACATCATGCCCGTCCGCCAGCACTCGATAAAAATCCGTCACCAGCGACGGCGGCTCCTGCAAGTCCGCTGCCATCACGGCAATGTATTGCCCGCGCGCGGCGGCCAGCCCCGTGCGCACCGCCGTGAACGAACCGAAATTGCGCGACAACACAATTAATTGCGACGGCACGTCACAACCCGGCAGTTGATCCAGCAGCCATTGCTCCGAGCGGTCAGGACTGCCATCAACCACGAACACCACTTCAAACGAGCCGCTCCATTGCGTGGCGAACCCGCGCACCACCCGCAACACCTCCGGCAGGAATTCCTCATTGCGGTAGACCGGGATGATCAACGAGTGGGAAATAGCCATGTCAGAAAAATCGCTGTTGCATCGAAGGGCTGTCACACATCATCGCAGAGTCACCAATTGCATGCTATTGATTATTTGGGTATTTTATCCGTTGCAGCAGTAGCACGCCAGTTGTCGGGCTAGGGCGAAACTTGCCAGGTGATTCCCCGGCGGATGACGCGCGCAGGATTTCCCGCGAGGACGCAGCCCTCATCCGCATGGTCGCCATGCACCACCGCACAGGCGCCGACAACCGTACCGCGTGCGATACGGGTGCCCTTAAGTACCATCGCATTCGCACCCAACCACACCGCGTCGCCAATCTCGACATCCGCGGGCGCATTGACGGGTGCACCGTCCTTGCGGATGGTATGAAAGTCGTGATCCATGAGGGTCACATTCCAAGCCATCAGGCTGCCGCTTCCGACACGCATGCGCTTCGCGCAGAAAAATGACGCGCCCGCGTTGCCAGCAACATCGTCGCCCAACTCGAGCGTACCGCTGCAGTGCGCGCGCACGCCCGGCCCCAGATTGACGTTCACGCCGAAACTGACATGGCCCGATACGCTCCACGCTCCGCTGGTTGCGCCTGCCGGGAACACGTCGTTACTCTGAAATCCCAGCTTCACATTGCCAAACCGGCTGGACGCCAGCGCCACCGTCCCGCCCATTCGCATGAATTTGACACGGTACGAAACCAGCACCGGCAGGCGGATCGCCTGCGCGAACGGCAAATAGTGAAAATTGAACACCAGTGATTTCGGCATGCTGAGCACGAAGTGCGCGGCCTTGCCGATCTCGCGCAGCAGCATGGCTCAATGCACTCCTGCAAACTGTATCCGGTAAAGCCTGGCGTAAATACCGCCGCGATCGAGCAGCTCACGATGCGTGCCCACCTCGGCGATACGCCCCTGATCAAGCACCACGATGCGATGCGCGTTCTCCACCGTGGACAGCCGGTGGGCGATTACCAGCGTGGTGCGGCCCGTCATCAGCGTCTCCAGTGCAGCCTGTACATGACGTTCCGACTCCGAATCCAGCGCGGAGGTGGCTTCATCCAGCACCAGCACCGGCGCGTTTTTCAGCAGCGCGCGCGCGATGGCGAGGCGCTGGCGCTGCCCGCCGGAGAGCTTGACACCGTTCTCGCCCACGAGGGTGGCAAATCCCTGCGGCATCTGGCGAATGAATTCGGTGGCATGGGCGGCGTCGGCGGCGGCCACCACCTGCGCTTCGCTGGCGCCGTTCATGCTGCCGTAGGCAATGTTGGCCGCGACGGTGTCGTTGAACAACACCACATCCTGGCTCACCAACGCGATATTCGCGCGCAGGCTCGCAAGTTTGAGCGTGGCAAGATCGTGTCCGTCGAGCATGACCCGCCCGGCCGTGGGCCGGTAAAAACACGGCACCAGATTCGCCAGCGTCGTTTTTCCCGCGCCGGAGGCGCCGACCAGCGCCACGGTTTCACCCGGTGCAATGGCAAGCGTGATCGAATCCAGCGCCGGCTGGCCGGAGCCTTCATAGCGAACACTCACGTTGTCGAATCGAATGTCGCCGCGCGCACGTTCGATTTCCAGGCTGCCAGGATCAGACTCGCCCGCCTGGTCGATCAGTGCAAAAACGCTTTCCGCCGCCGCCAATCCACGCTGCAATGGTTCATTGACGCTGGTGATGCGCTTCAATGGCGCGGTGAGCATCAACATCGCCGTAATGAACGACACAAAGCCGCCTACGGAAATCGCACCCGACCCGGATTCGCTGGTAGCCAGGTAAACCATGACCGCAAGCGCTATGGCCGCTACCAGTTGCACAAACGGCACACTGATCGCGGCGGCGGCAGCCTGCTTCATCAGAAAGCGCCGCACGCGATTGGTCTGCACGTCGAATCGTCCGGCCTCATAGGTCTGTCCGCCGTAAAGCTTGACGACTTTATGGCCTTCGATGGTTTCCTGTATCACCTGCGTAACTTCACCCATCGCATCCTGCACATTGCGGCTGGTGTTGCGCAGCCGGATGCTCACCAGCCGCACAATCAACACGATCAGCGGTGTCATCACCAGCGATAGCAATGTCAGCTTCCAGTTGAGCCACAGCATCCACGCCAGCAACCCGATGATGGCAATGGCGTCCTTGAATATCACCGCCAGCACGCTGGTCGCCGCCGCGGTCACCTGTGTGACATCGTAGGTCAGCTTGGAAATCAGGTTGCCGGACGCTTGTTCGTCGTAATACGGCGTTGGAAGCTCAAGCAATCTGGCGAACATCAGCGTGCGCAAATCCATCACCAGCCGGTTGCCCACCCACGCCATACAGTAGGTCGCGATGTACTCCGCTACGCCGCGCACCACGAACAGTCCGATGATGATCAGCGGCATCCAGCGTATCACCGCCATGTCACGGTCAACGAACACACCGTCGAACAACGGCTTCATGAGGGCCGGCAGCGCGGGCTCGGTCAGCGCCACCACGATGGCGCCGAGCAACGCAACAATCAGGACGTGCTTGTACGGCGCGACATAGCGCAACAGGCGCAGGTACAACTCGGTACTGGATAAGGTTCGCGACGGAGTATTCACCGGGCGAACCATACCAAATTTCCGATTTTAATTCAAATACTTAGCCTTTCTGCATAGTATGAGGTTTTGCGATTATTGAAACGTGTATTGTGCCGACACAAACAGGGTGCGCTCCGCTGCAGGCAACGCCGCATACGTAGGAAAGCCGGTAAAGACACCGTAGCTGAAGTATTTTTTGTCGAACAGATTGCGCGCGCCCGCATTTAACAGCCACCCCGCAGTACGCACGCTCAATTTGAGATCGGCCACCGTGTACGCCGGCATCTTGCGTCCGAACGTGTTGGTCTCATCGGCATCAAACGGACTGCTGCCCACATAGCGCACCTCGAAGTCGGCGCGGGCTTTTTCCATAAAAGCCCATCCCAATCCGGCATTCAGCGCATGCCGTGGCACCAGCGGCACCCGATTGCCCGCGATGGACGCGCCCGCAAACCGACCTTCGCGGAACCTGGCGTCCACGTAAGTGTAATTGGCATGAATATCCAGCGAGGAGCTCGCCCGCCAGCGGCCTTCCAGTTCGAAGCCCTGACGTTGCGTCGGCTGCAAATTGCGATTGCTGAACGTCAATGGATCAAAGAATATTTCATTGCGCAAATCGATGCGATATACCGCCGCGCGGTAACGCACGGGCCCGCTGTTCCCCTCAAGTCCGATTTCGGCATCATGTGCCGTCTGCGGCTCCAGCAGATTCACCGTAGCAGCGAACAGATTGTAGTTGTCGTTCACATTGGGAATGCGGAAGCTGTCGCCCACCTTGGCATAGGCGTTGATGCCCTGCGCCAGCACTTGCCGCGCCGAAATATCCCACGCATGCAGGGTACGGCTGCGCGAGCCAGTCGCGCCGGGATTCGCGACGTCGTTCACCCCATAGCGCACGCGCTGTTCGCGCGCACCGAGCGCCAGCGTGGTGTGTGTCGCGAATGTCATTGTATGCTGGGCATAGAGCGCTTCGCTGCGCTGCGTCGCATGCGGACGCCCCACCACTGACGGTTGCGCGTTGGCGTCGAATTTCCAGTCTTCAAAATCCGCGCCAACGACGAGACTGTTGTCCCAACCGCCGAATTGCGGCTTGAGCCGCAGCCGCGGCGCCAGAGTCCACACATTCACCTGTGTATCAACATTGTTGCGGAACGGCGTGCCGACAAAAAAAGCCGAGGTCGTGTCTTTTTCGCGATAGCCGAGATTCACTGCCAGATCGCCGGAACCCACTCTGGTCTGCGCACCCAAATTGAGATAGCCGCCGCGCTGCGTTGCGAAATCATTCGGCGTCGCGGCCTGCCTGCGATTCGCCGCGATCTGCGCTTCACTGATCGCTCCGGGCAACCCGTTGCGCTGATCGTCAGCACCGAATTTGAGTACCAGCGAGCCCGTATCGCCCGTCCAGCGCAGGTCGGCCTGTGCATTGTCGATACGCACGCGGTTGTTGTCGCGGTAATTGTCGCTTTCATAGTGACTCGCGTGCACGCGCAAGCCCACGTTCTCTCCCGACAGACTCGCTCCTGCACGCAGTTCACGCGTATCGTGACTAGCCACGCCCGCGCCGAGCGTCGCCGAGCGCGCGTTGCGCTGCGGCGCCTTGGTGATAATGTTGATGGTGCCACCCGTCGCGCCACTGCCGTAGAGTACCGCGCCGCCACCGCGCAGAATCTCGATACGCTCAATGGATGCGAGCGGAATGGCCGACCAATTGACCGTCAATTGCTCGTATTCACTGATGCGTACGCCGTCGAGCAGCACCAGCGTGTTCTGGTCACCAAAGATGCCGAAGCCGCGCATGTCAACCTGCACGTTCGGCGACCCGGAAAGATCGCGTGTGCGTATGCCCGACAGCGATTGCAGCAACTGCGGCACGGTAGCCGCCGGGCTGCGCTGGATGTCCTGCACGGTGATGACGCTAACGCCGATCGGATAACGCGCTGTCGTTTCGTCAAAGCGCGTGGCCGTGACGGTCACCGGCGGCCCGACGGTAACAGAAGGTTCTGCAGCATGAGCCAAAGACGCCGGCGTTGCGGCAAGCGCCGCGAATACCGCTGCGGCCAATGGCGTGGTTAATGTTGTATTTCTCATGAATTCCCCAAATGGTTGTGCGCGCCCGCCGCGCGCAAATAGCGCATCGGAAAACACCACGGGGGATACCACTGGAGAAACCTATGACAAAACCATGCCGCGATCACACGGATCAGGCACACCGCATCCCCGCGGTATTTCCATCCTGCAGTACGGGCCGGTATACGGGCTCGTGAAACGGATGCACCGCCTTCCCATGAGCACGCTCACAGTGGCTGGTTGGTGCATCGCCGCGGCTACAACGCAGAGCGCCGCGTTCACTTACCGTTGCGGGGGCAGCACCGGCATTGAGAATGTAAGTATATGTTTATAAATACTTTTTCTCGCACCGGTTTCCCGTTTAACCAGCGCCCACGAAGGAACGCCGGCACCCAGTACCGCGTCCGAGCCGCATTCGCTCACGGAAAGCGTGCGGCGCAGACGGGGCAATATTAACACGCGATATTCGCTGTCTTGCACCCGGGAAAATGCCATAACCACGGCTGCACACAACTGCCAAATCACATTCACTTTTCACCGTTAGCAGTTGACTTGATGGATTTTTTACAACTATAGTGAGTGCATGGAAGCGGAACTCAAATCGCTCGAAGACAAGCTGGCGCAGATCGTCAAACTTTGCCGGCAGCTACGGGAGGAAAACCACCAATTGCGTCAGGAAGTGGCGACGGCACTCAATGCCAATCGCCAGCTCGAGGACAAAATCGGCGGCGCTACCAAGCGTCTTGAATCACTGCTGCAACAAATCCCCGAAGACGCGACATGAGCGCCGCATGAGCACCGCTGACGCAAAAGATGCAAAGGGCCTGCAAATCACCATCATGGGGCGCAATTTCCGCGTCGCCTGCAAGGATGAAGAACAAGCGGGTCTGCTCGAAGCAGTGGATTACCTGAATCGCCGCATGGAAGAAATCCGCGACCAAGGCAAAATCGTCGGACTCGAACGCATCGCCATCATGGCGGCGCTCAACATCACGCATGAGTTCCTCGGCGCCAAGATCGGCGGCAACTTTGACATGGCCGGCTTCAAGCGTAGAATGGCCGGCATGGAAACAGTGATCGATCAGGCGATGTCGGAACAAAGCAAATTGTTTTGACGTTGATAAAGACACTGTTCAGAAATTCCCCTGCGGTGTTCGTAAAGGCCTTAATTTCTTTGAGCCAATAAGTGGTAAACGGTTGCTGACCCTAGTGATACCGGTGTGAGCGTCCCACGCGGACGAACCTGAAGGAATCCGGAAGGCGACCCCTTGAACCTTTGGTTCAAGAAACGGGCCTGACGGCACAGGCGGGGGAACCTTATTGATGAATGTGGACAATGCGGCTAAGCCGCATTTTTTTATGGAGGACCCCATGCGTTACTGGCTGATGAAAAGCGAACCCGATGCCTACAGCATCGACAGGCTTGCGAAAGACAAAACGGCTCCCTGGACCGGCGTGCGCAACTATCAGGCACGCAACTTCATGCGTGACCAGATGGCCAAGGGCGACAAGGTGCTGTTTTATCATTCGAGTTGCGAAGAACCTGGCATCGTCGGCATCGCCGAAGTATGCAAACTGGCTTACCCGGATGAAACGCAGTTCGACCGCAAGAGCGATTATTACGACGAGAAATCCACGCGCGATAACCCGCGCTGGTTGCATGTTGACGTCAAGTTTGTAAAAAAAACCCGCCTCATCGGCCTCGCCGAACTGCGCGGAAACAAGGCGCTCGCCAACATGCGCGTGCTTGCGCGCGGTAACCGGCTGTCGATCACACCGGTCGATCCGGCCGAGTGGGAAATCATCAATAAACTGCTGTAGTTCGAGGAGAAAACATGGCGCCGCCGATTCAGACCATTGACACCCACGCGCATTATTTTCCGCAATCCTACATCGACCTTATCGCCCAGTACGGCAAGCGCTGTGGCACCACGGTAACGGTGGACGACAAAGGAGTTACTTTCATTCAGGTTGGCCTGCTGCTGCGCACCGGCCCGATCACGCGCACCTTCATCGATCTCGATGCGCGACTGAAAATCATGGACAGCCAAGGCGTGGGCATGCACGCGCTGTCGCTGACGCAACCGATGGTGTACTGGGCCGACGATGATCTTGGAGCGCAATTATGTGTGGCTTTCAACGACGCTATCAGCGCAGCGCACCAGGCACACCCGGATCGCCTGATCGGCTTCGCCTGCCTGCCGATGCAAAATCCCACGCTCGCGGTGCAGGAACTTGATCGTGCGGCCAAACTGCCCGGCATCAAAGGGGTTTACTTCGCCACCGCCGTGCGCGACCGCGAACTCTCCGACCGCAGCTTTTTCCCGGTGTACGAGCGCTGCGAGGCACTCGGGTTACCGATCTTTTTGCACCCGATGATGATCAACAATGAACGGTTGAAACAGTTTTACCTGATTAACCTGTGCGGCAATCCGTTCGACACTGCCATTGCCGCGTCACACCTGATTTACGGCGGTGTGCTTGATGCTTTTCCCAAACTTGAAATCAGCCTGCCACATGCGGGCGGTGTGCTGCCGATACTGCGCGGCCGGCTCGACCGCGGCTTTCACATACGCGCGGAATGCAAAACCATCAGCAAGCCGCCCAGCAGCTACCTGAAACGCTTCACCTACGACACCATCACCTATGACGAGGCGCTCCTCGAAGACCTGATCAAACTCGTCGGCGCGGACCGCATCCTCGTAGGCAGCGACTACTGCTTCGACATCGCCTACGATGAGCCAGTGAGATTTCTCGACGGTGTTAAATCGCTGACTGGAGAACAGAAACAACAAATTGTGTGGGGCAATGCAGCGAAGTTGTTGCACCTGACCGCTTAATCTTTCTGTGGTGTACTCCGCGGACGGACGTCTTCTCATTCAGAACGACTTCCAACCCTCTTCGCGATTTGTGTCATGCGCCCGGCCGCGACGGCCGGGCCCCGGCAGACTGGCCGCCGCCCGCGGCTTTTCCAGCGCGCTTGCCACCAGCGTTCGGGATGATGCTTTGGTGTCCGGTGCTTTCTCCGCCCCCTGACGGCGTCCCGCCTCAAACGTAGGCTGCAAGACGAGTTCGCCCAGATTGAAAGCGCCCACCGCCTGCATCATCGCGCGCACCTCATCTGTCATCGCCTCTGCGGTGGCGGAAATCTCTTCCACCAGCGCCGCGTTCTGCTGTGTCGATTGCTCCATATGCGTGATGGCCGTGTTGACCTGATCGATGCCGCCCGCCTGCTCGCGGGATGCGTCGGTAATCTGCGAAATCACTGCGGTGACGCGCTGCACGGCTTCCACCACTTCCTTCATCGTTGCCCCGGCCTGCTGCACCAACTGGCTGCCCGAGCTGACGCGATGCACCGAGTCGCCTATGAGCACCTTGATTTCCTTGGCGGCTTCAGCGCTGCGTTGCGCGAGGCTACGCACTTCGGAGGCCACCACCGCAAAGCCGCGCCCCTGTTCGCCCGCGCGAGCAGCTTCAACGGCAGCATTCAGCGCCAGAATGTTGGTCTGAAACGCAATGCCGTCAATGACACCGATGATGTCGGAAATCTTTTTCGACGATTCCGAAATGCCGTTCATGGTATCGACGACATCGGCGACGACGCGGCCGCCTTTGGAGGCCACCTCGGATGCGCCGGTGGCAAGGCCCTTGGCATGCTGCGCGTTTTCGGCGTTTTGCTTGACCGATGAAGTGAACTCCTCCATCGACGCGGCGGTTTGTTCGAGCGTCGAGGCCTGTTGCTCGGTGCGCGAGGACAGTTCCGCGTTGCCGCGCGCGATTTCATTGGTGCCATTCTGCACCGCCTCCGCCCTGTCGCGCACGGCCTGAATGAGTTCGCGCAGCCGGTAAATCGTGTTCTGCAGCGAATTGAGCAGCAAGCCCAGTTCGCCGCCATGATGATTGACGTCAATTTTCTGCGCGAGGTTGCCTTGAGCGATGCCATCGGACACGGCTGCCGCGCGGCTGATCGGCCGCGTGATCATCTGCGACACGCGCCGCGAAAAGAATATCGCTACCACCGCAGCCAGCACTCCAATAATGAGGATGGCAGCACGCAGGAAGTCGTAGAGCTGGGCGCTGTCGGCGGCGTCCGCAACCTTGGCCACTGACACGCTGGTGCCGGCGGAGGCTGCCGGCTTTACGCTGGCACGGATGTGCTGGCCCAGGCGTTCATTGATTTGATGTAATTCACTGAATCCGTAGAGCGCCACGCCGGTAAGGGCCACCATCAGCGCCAGCACCAGGCCAAAGCCTGTCGCCAGCCGCTGCCCGACCCGCATGCGGCGAAGCATCTTGATGATCACGTGATTCGCCCCCCCTCCCTGTGCAAACCCGTAGTCAAGACACTATGGCAGGCGTTGTGCCGATGGTCAACACAATGATCACTCTGCCTTCGCGCCGGAAGCCTTCACCACCGCCGCCCAGCGCGGAATTTCACGCGGCATGAAACGCGCGAGTTCGTCCGGCGTGCTGGCCACCACATCGACGCCCTGCTCGGCGAGGCGGCGCGTGATCTCGGGTGTCTTCAGTGCCGCGGCAAATGATTCGTACAGCTTGTGAGTGACGTCGCGCGGCATGCCTGCCGGACCGAGCAGCGCATACCAGCCGGAGGACTCAAAGCCTTTCAACGTTTCGGCGACGGTCGGCGTTTCAGGCAGTGCTTGTGCGCGTTTCGCGCCGCACACCGCGATCGCGCGCAAGCGTCCCGACTGTATGAACGGCAGCGCCGCCAGCAGCGTGTTCACCTGAAACTGCACATGCCCCGCGATGGTATCGTTCAGCGCGAGGCCCGCGCCTTTGTAGGGAATGTTAAGCACGTCGATGTTGGCCATCGATTTCAACATTTCGACGGCGAGAAACTGCGAGGTGCCGCCCGAAGTGCCCGCGGTCAATTGCCCCGGCTTCGCTTTGGCCAGCGCGATAAGCTCTTTCACGTTTTTGACCGGCAGCGAGGGATGCACCACCATCACCGTGTGCGTGGTTCCAAGCTGGCTGATGAAGGTGAAATCCTTGACCGGATCAAAATTCAGCTTCTTGAACAGGCTGGGATTCACCGCGTGCGGCGTGGTCGCAACCAGCACGGTGTAGCCATCGGGCGCTGAGCGCGCGACGATTTCGGTGCCGAGATTCGTCGATGCGCCGGCGCGATTGTCGATGATGATCGTTTGCTTGAGCAACTCGGTGAGCTTCGGACTGATCAGCCGCGACAGAATATCGGTGCCGCCGCCGGGCGCCGCGGGCACGATGATGCGTATCGGCTTGCCTGGAAAATTTTGCGCGGTTGCATGTGTGGCGAACAGCGATATGGCGGCAAAAGCAAAAGAGCAGGTCTTGTACATATTCCGGACGTCGCGTTATGTTAGTCCCGCTGAACTCTAACGCACGGGGGCCTTATTCGCAAAAATCGGGGCTAACGTCCCTTGAACACCGGTTTGCGTTTTTCAGCAAACGCGCGCTGCGCTTCTTTCGCATCCTCGGTATGTGACAACTGCACGGTGAAGTTCTGTTCAAAACGATAACCGTCGCGCTGCGGCATGTTCTCGCACACGTTGTAGGCCTGCTTGGCAAGCCGCATCGCCAGCGGGCTCTTGGAAGCGATATTGCGCGCCATCTTCATGGCTTCCTCCATCAGGGCCTCGCGCGGCACGCAGCATTCGATCACGCCGAGCCGGAACATTTCCTGCGCCGGGATGCGGTCGCCGGTGAAGACGATGCGCCGACCGCGCGACTTTCCGACAAGATGTGACAGCATGGCTGCTCCCCCCGCGAGACCGACATCGATCTCTGGCATGCCAAATACCGCATTGTCGGACGCCATCATGATGTCGCAGGCCGCCATCAGTCCCAATCCCGCGCCCAGCGCTGCGCCATTTACGGCAGCGATCACCGGTATCGCGCATTCGCGTATGCAATTCGCGTATTCGCGCGCGACGCGATTGTGCCGCGCGTAGTCGCCGGGTTCCTTGATGATGGTTGCGCGTTCCTTGATGTCCGCGCCCGCGCAGAACACCTTGCCCGCGCCCGTGAGGATGGCCACGCGCACGTCATCGCGATCATTGAAGGAATCGAAAACCTCCATGATTTCCGTGCGGAACTGCGAATTCTGTGCATTGACCGGCGGGCGGTCCATCACTACGGTGGCGATATAGTCGCTGACGTCGACCTTGATGTACTGTGGCATGTGTGTTCCTGATTCCAGGACGAAAAGGAGAGATGCATTATGCCGGACTGTACGTCGGTGTTGCTATGCAGATGCGGCTTTTGGTCTATATTGGCCACTTGCTCAATCGACAGGTGAGGTTATGACTCTGATCCAAAACGTGGTTGCGGCTGCATTGTTCTTGTCAGCTTCGCTGCTTGCATTTGCGCAAAACTTCCCCAACCGGCCGGTCAGACTCATCATGCCCTTCCCTGCCGGCACCAGCGTCAATGATGTGCTGGGCCGCGCGCTGGCGCAGCGCCTGTCGGAACCGCTGGGTCAGCAAGTGATATTCGACAACCGCTCCGGCGCAGCCGGCACCATCGGCTCCGAAATGGTGGCGAAGTCGCCGCCCGACGGCTATACCCTGCTGCTGGCAGTGACCGGTCCGATGACCATCGCGCCGTTCGTCTATCCCAAGCTGGGCTATGACACCCAGCGTGACTTCACGCCAGTGGCCATGGTGGCGCTCGCGCCCTATATCATCGTCGTGCATCCTTCCGTGCCCGCGAAAAATTTGAAAGAGCTGATCGCACTGGCGAAGGCCCACCCCGGCAAGCTGCTGTTCGCGTCGGCCGGCACCGGCAGCACGCCGCATCTGTGCACCGAGCTGATGATGAGCATGGCCGGCATCAGCATGCAGCACATCCCCTACAAGGGTGGCGCGCCGGCGATGATCGATACCATCGCCGGGCAAGCTCAGGTGCTTTGCACCAGCGTGACCAACGCAGCGCCGTTCATCAAGCAGGGCAAGATACGCGGCATCGGCGTAACGCCGATGAAGCGTTCCGCCGTGCTGCCCGACCTACCCACGCTCGACGAGCAGGGCTTGAAGGGCTTCGACGTCTCACAATGGATGGGCGTACTCGCGCCCGCCAAAACGCCGCAACCCATCGTGCAGCGGCTGCATCAGGACATCGCGAAGGTAGTGAATAACCCGGAGTACACGAAATTCCTTTACCAGCAGGGCGGTGAGCCGGCGCTGTTGGGGCCCGAAGAATTCGGTGCGCTGATACGCACCGAACTTGCGCGCTGGGGCAAGCTGGTGAAGGCGATTAAAGTTACGGCGGAGTAATCTATCCGCACGCCGCCGCGCGCAACGTCAGGCCGTGGCGCGTGCGGGACTGCTGTGGAAATCAAATTCGGCGGTCGGCGCTTTGTCCAGCGTCCACAGTTGTTCCAGCAGACGCTTCGATCCCGCATCGCCCAGCACTGGCCCGGCCAGTTCCATGAACTTGGCGTTCAGTTCCTCATCGGTCAGCGGAAGTTCCGGATCGCCTTTGCGATAAGGCTGAAAATGCGCGAGCTTGCGGCCATCGACGGTTTCGATTTCCACCTGCGCTGCGCGCTGGCCCGGATAACCTTTTGAAAATACCGGATCGGCGATGCACACCACTTTTTTCATCATCTCGCGCACTTCCGTTTCCTGCATGCGCTCGGTGGTGAATGCGTTGAGACGCACGCTGCCGTAAATCGCCGCATGCGCCACCGTGTATTGCAGGCTGAATTTCGCCTGGTACTCGCCTTCGGGCGTGGCGTTGTCGATGATGTCGAGGCCGGCCTTGTAGGTGGCGAGGGTGATTTTCTGGATGTCTTTCGGTTTCAGTTGGTGTTGCATCACCAGGTGCAGCACGCCGTCGATCGACGGAAAGGTGTGGCCGCAGCAGCCGTGCGCTTTGAACGTCATGTGATTGATGTGGTAATCCGTGCCCAGTCCCTTTGTGACTTTCGACCAGTCGGGATTGACGCTCATCGCAGCGCCGAAACCTTCTTTGCCTTCGATGATATCGAGCGCGCCGGTGACGCCTTTGGATGCCGCCAGCGCCGCCAGCACACCGGCATCAGCAGCGTGACCGCCGTGCAGCGGTTTGCTCATCGCCTGCGACAAAAACGCCTGCTTCAATCCGGCGGCGAAGGTGCCCACCGTCGCCACCGCGTGCATGAATTGCTCGTGATTCAGGTTCATCGCCGTCGCCGCCGCGGCTGCCGCGCCGAACGCACCAACCGTGCCGGTGGTATGCCAGTAGCGATAGTGCGAAGGCATCACCGCTTCGCCGATGCGCGTGGAGGTTTCGTAGCCCACGATCACCGCGCGCAGAAAACGCTCGCCGCTGGCGCCGCTGGCCTGCGCCGCAGCCAGCGCCGCTGAAATCGTCGGACTGCCGGGGTGATAACCGGCGTCGCGGTAAATGTCGTCGAACTCGACCGTGTGCGACGCCGCGCCGTTGATCAGCGCCGCCGTGCGCGTAGTAACGCGCCGTCCGCGCGCCAGCCGCGCGCGTCCGCGATCGAGGTCTTCGGCGAACGCCTGCTCCAGCAGCGTCGCCGGCGGGCACAGACTGCCCGGCAGCAGCGCCGCATACCAGTCGATCACCGCGCGCTTGGCGTGATGGATCACTTCGGTGGGCAGCTTGGATGTCTGTTCCTTGATCGCGTAATCGGCGAGTTGTTGCATCAGCATGGCGGCGTCCTTACTTAAATAATATAAAAAAACAGATGGTTACCAATAGCGATCAATCATGCCTCGAATTCCCGCGCGCGAACCGCCGGTTAGTCCAGCATTTCCTTGCCGAGCATTTTGCAATCGGCGACTGGCTTGCCTGCGCTATCCCAGCACAATAAAGCACCGGCTTTGTGCATGGTTTTGTCGATTTCCTTGTCTTCTGCCAGTTGGCATTTAAGCATCTGGCCGTTTTCGTGGAAATAGTTGAAGAACCCTTTACAGCGCATACCTTTTACCTCTACGGGTTTCGCCACCTCAAGCCGCCGCAGCGCGCCACCCTTGTAGAAGGAAATCCACGAGCCCGCGGGGATATCCTTGACGCCGCCGACGGATGCGGGCGCGGTCGTCTTGCAGCGCCGTAGCGTGCCTTCCGGTGTCAAGGAAAAGCTGTCCTTGCAACTGATGCCGTTCATCACCACCGGCGTGACGAGGTAACAGCCCTTCAGTTTGCCGTCGGGATAAAACTCCGCCATTTTGGCTTTTGCGCAGGTATAGTTCCCAAACTTTGCGTCATCAGCCAGCAGGCAAGAAGTGAGATTGCCTTTGGCTCCGGTACGCTTATTATTGTCGTTTTTGCAGGGCACGTCGGCGGATTGCACAGCCGACGACGAAAAACAGACCATCAAAAAAACCCAGATGGAACAGGTGTGGCGAAACAGGTGGCGCATGATATTTAATTCCTTCCCATGATTGGTTAAAGCAAAAAAATGTTTCAGCTAGTAGTGAACAATTAAACCATCCACGGCAACCACGCCATCGCCCTCACGCTTGACGATCAGCGGATTGATTTCTGCTTCAACGATGCTGTCGACGTAAGCGAGCTGTGAAAACGCACTGACGGTTTTGGCGAGCGCCGCACAATCGCCCTTGGGCATGCCGCGATAACCGCGGATGGTGGCGAGGCCTTTCACCTCGTCGATCATTTTCGCAGCGTCTTCGACTGACACCGGCGCCAGCCGCGCGGCGAAATCCTTGTAGATTTCGGCGAGCACGCCGCCGATGCCCAGCACCACCACCGGCCCCACCTGTGGGTCGCGCTTGAAGCCGAGAATGATTTCGGCGAGCCCCTTTTCCATGCGCTGCACCAGGATGCCGTTGAGCTTGGCGTTCGGATATTTTTTACCGACACGATCGAGTATGTCGCGCGCAGCGGTTTTCAGCGCAGCGGCATCGGCGATGTTGAGCACCACGCCGCCGGCGTCGGTTTTGTGCGCGATGTCGGGCGAGAGAATTTTCGCCACCACTGGAAACTGCACATTGACAGCGTCATCCGGCGCCTTGATCACGGCGGTCTGCGCCGACGGCACGCCGAGCGCGCCGAAGACTTTGCATGCGTCGTATTCGTTGAGTTGTTTTGAGTTCGCCGCGGCGAGCAGCTTTTTCGCTTCATTGACGCGCGCAGTGTCCTGCGCCGGCTGCGTAATCGGCGGCGTCCAGTCGCGCCAAGCGCGGATGGCGTCGGCGCAGGATTCCGGCGTGCGAAAGCCGGCGACGCCAGCTTCGGTCAACAGGTTGAGTGATTTCTCTGCATGAGGTGCCAGGAAGGCCGCGATGATTTTGTCGCGCGGGTCGGCTTCCACCATCGGTGACACGGCGATCTGCGGGTGAAACTGCGCTGAGCTGCCGGCGATGGGGATCACCAGATCGCAGTGGTCGGAGGCGAGCAGTTCATTGAGCACCGCGCTGTAGATTTCCTTTTTTGCACCGGCCAGCGTGAGGTCGGTGACGCGCGCGCTGCTGATTTTGATGTTGTGGTTTTTGGCGAGATTATCGATCACCTGCTGCGTGGGACCGACCACATCGATGCCCAGCGTGCCCAGCCGGTCGGCCACGGTCGCCGCACCGCCGCCGGTGGTGGACATAATCGCCACGCGGTGCGTCTTGCGCGGCTTCTTGCCCATGATCATCGGCGGCAGCTCAAACAGCGTTTCCAGATGATCGACGCGCAGGATGCCGTGTGCTCGCAGGAACGTGTCCGCCATTTCATCCGAGCCCGCCATCGCGCCGGTGTGCGAAGCCGCGCAGTCCTGACCGATTTCCGAACGGCCGAGTTTGAACGCGATGATGGGCTTGCCCATCTCGTACGCGCGCCGGCCCGCGCGCGCCAGATGCTCGGCGTCGCGCAGGGTTTCCATGAACAGCAGGATGGCCTTGGTGTGCGGGTCATCCACCAGCATGTCGGTGAATTCGCCCAGCGCGATGTCCGCTTCGTTGCCCACCGACACCAGTTTGGAAAAGCCCACGCCGCGTCCCAGCCCGCGCGAGAGCAGGCCGCCGGTCATGCTGCCGCTTTGCGACACCACTGCGATGGGGCCGGGCTTGATGTCGAGGTTTTCCAGCACTGCATTCACCGACAGCGCGAGATTGGTCTGGCTGCTGAACAGGCCAATGCAGTTGGGGCCGATCAGACGGATGCCGCCGGCCTTGGCGATGTGCTGCAATTCTTCCTGCATGGCGCGACCGTCGGCGCCGACTTCGGCGAAGCCATCGGTGTAGATCGTGACCACCGGAATTTTCTTCGCCACGCATTGCGTGAGCGCCTTGGCCACATGCTTTGCCGGCACCATGATCAGCGCGTGATCGATCTCGTCCGGTACGGCGGTCACATCGGGATAGGCCTTCTCGCCGAATACCTCGTCGCGCCCCGGGTTGATAGGAAACAGTTTGCCGGCGTAGCCGTACTTGCGCATGTAGCGCTGCGGGCGCGAGGTGTTTTTGGTGGCGTCGCTGGACGCGCCGATCAGCGCTACCGCGCGCGGGGAGAAAACTTGCTGGCGCAGAATGGCTAGAGCGTTATTACTCATAAGTATTTGATTTTAAACAAATTTTAATAATCCATCATTCCAGCCGAGCATAGCGCGAGCCGGAATCCAGAGTGATTGTTGATATGAAGCATGCAAAAAGTCAGGCGCGTTGCGCGGCGGAACGATCTGGATTCCGGCTTCCGCCGGAATGACGGTTCCGAAGGTATTTCATTTGGCTTTCGGCGGACGCTGCGAAAAGCTGCGCTCGAAAATACTTTCGGCAATACGGTTCTTGAGAATTTCGATCGAGCCACCGGCGATCATCCAGCCGCGGCATTTGCGGAAGCAGTATTCCACCAGTGTTTCTTCGGTGTAGCCGATGCCACCCATGATCTGCATGGCTTCGTTGCAGATATCGAATCCCGCCTGATTGCAAAACGCCTTGGCGATGGCGGTGTCTTCCGCTGACGGAATGCCGTTCACCGCATTGGCCGCCGCGCGATAAATTAGCAATTGCCCGGCGTCGAGTTTCATTTTCATGTCGGCGAATTTCCACTGTATGCCCTGAAACTCGCACAGCAGCCGCCCGAACTGCTTGCGCTGCATCGCCCATTCGCGCGCGATGTTGTAGGCGTAGCGGCCGAATGCCAGCGAGCGCGTGGTGTTGCCGATGCGCTCGACGTTGAAACCAGCGATCTGTTTTTTGAAGCCTCCTTCTTTCAGCAGCACGTTTTCCGGGCCGACATACACATTGTCGAGGTAGGTCTGCACCCATTCTTCGCCGTTAAAAAACTTTGCCGCCGCACCTTGCTTGAAACCTTCCGCAGTGCGCGGTATCAGCACCGAGCCAATGCCGCCGACACCGGGGCCGAAGCGCACATAGGTCAGCATTACTTCAGCGCTGGTGGCGTGCGTCTGAAATACTTTCACGCCGTTGATGCGGTAGCCGTCGCCATCAGGTTTCGCGCTGGTGACGAGATCGGTAACCGCGCTGCCGGCCTCGGGCTCGGTCATGCCGACGCAGATCACCGACTCGCCATGCAGGATTTTGTCGAGATAGCGTTTCTTTTGATCCGGCGTGCCGTACTCGGCGAGCACGCGCACCGGACCGAAGTTGCCGGCCTGAATCACGTCTGCACTGCGCGGGCAGGCTTCAGTCACAGCTTCAATCGCAAGTATCGCGTCCATCAGCGTGCCGCCCTGACCGCCGTCGCCCTCAGGAAACGCGATGCCCATCAAGCCTTGCTCTGCCATCAGCTTGGCGACGTCCCACGGATGCTCAGCCTCATGCGCACGCGCGAGCGCGCCGGCTTTCAGGTGTTTTTGAGCAAACCCGCTGACGGCGTCGCGAAATTGCTGTTGTTCAGGCGTAAGTTTGAAGTCCATGAGATGACGGAAACGGAGAAATCGGAGGGAAGGCGCGATTGTCACAAGTCATGCAGCGAAGCACAAGCGGCAACAGCGCGGTCCAAGGCACGACGTGCAGTACAAACATCCGGATATTGCCACCAATGGGTTTCTTGCGTTGCGGAAATGCGAACGGCGGATTAGTCCTCCAGACAAATCCCTGGCCGAGGAACCGATGGGTTGCCGAGCACCTGCGTTTCACGCCTGGTGCCATAAGCCAAATATCATTCAAGGCTCCGTAAAATGCCGAATCGCCGTTCAAATCCCCCCTTTGCTTGACTATGCCCGGCCCATCAGTCACGCCTATCGATTTAGATCAAATCTTATGTTCGATACCGTACAGAAATTCATAGGGAAGACTTCTAGTATTTGCCGCTAGTGATACGGGCAAAAAGCTGCGGTTTTCTATCGCAGGCCGGTATCGATGCGAGGGCGCCATGAGCTCAGGATGGAAGTGGTTTGGTTTGTGCCGGCGTTTGCGGCCACAACACATTTTGCCGGTCTTGCTGCTCGCCCTTTGGCCGTGCAGCACGAATGCGCAATTGCTTATGCCATCGCAATCGGACATCGAAAAGTGTGAGACAAAGAAGAATCCCGACGAGGCAATTGCCGCTTGCACGCGGTTGACATACGAGGGGACACTAGCTCCACTTAATCTTGCAATCGCGTACGCCAATCGCGGCAGCCATTGGTACGACAAGGGCGACTACGCCCTTGCAATTGCTGACTATGACGAAGCGTTGCACCTCAATCCGCAGTTCCTAAATGCCTACTACAACCGTGCCCTCGCACGGGCTCACATACTTAACCACGACGGCGCGATAACCGATTTCAATGAAGTGATTCGCCTCGATCCACGGCATGCAAATGCACATAACAATACCGCGTGGATGCTGGCTACCACGCCGGTCACGGCGGTTAGAAACGGCACTCGCGCCTTAGAATTGGCCCGCAAGGCCGCCGAACTAACGAACTGGAAGGAAGCGCTAATACTGCAGACGCTGGCTGCCGCCTATGCCGAAACCGGCAATTTTTCTGAGGCAGTGCGCTGGCAGACTAAGGCGCTGGAGTTCCCCGATTTCGCGACGAATTCCGGGCCACAAGCCCTTCGACAGATCGAATTCTACCGGCAAGGACAGCCGTACCGTGCGACTCTCGCACCGTAAAGAGTGCACGGCACACACCCACAGAAACCGTCCAGAATATTGCGTAAAAGCTGCTGAGTACAGGTAGCGCAATGGCAAAGCACCATTTCGGCGAACTGCGCGACGATAGCCGTAGCCCGCGGCGCTGCAATGATGCGCGACGCTTTCTGGCACCGCCTGGTCCGGGTTGTACCACTAAAAAAAGTACGCACCGGGCGCATGTCCGCTGCAGAACCAGAGCGCTGTCTTCCGCAAGAACATGAATAGGGAGAGGATGGCGAATTCCGCAACTACCGCAATGGAAGCTCCACCAAGGCCACTCTGACGCCCTGAGACCCACTGCGCCTGAGACTTTTCCACGACTGCCATGCCGACTTCCATCCGGTGCGGGCGATCCGACATCGACATCGACCCCGCAGCTTTAAGTCCCCTCCACCGGCATCCATGTGCGCGACGTGAGCGTGAGGGATTTTAAAGGTCACCTGACGAAGCGGTATGGTCAAGTGTTTGGCGACATGGCAACAATGCCCGGCCTCGTGCGCACGCGCAGGCACACCTGCATTCAGGCGTTTTTCGGCGAAACAGATCACCGAGTCACGAGACTGCTGCCCGGAAGTGCGCTCTAAGTCCATTGATTGGGCCGCTGCAGAATGGGGGTGCGATTGTCACAACTCGTGGCTCAACGCGCAAGCCGGATTATGTTTGCAACCCCCGGTCTCATTACGGGTGTCCAGGCGATGGCGTAGCGGTGTTTGGACATATAGAATTCCACATACGCAGATCAATAATCCGGGAGGGAACACACCATGATCAAACGCCAGTTTCTGCAACCCAAGGACATGTGGGCGCGTGTCGAAAACGGCAATCTGCTTTATGTGCCGGTGGTTACGGTACACGGCACGGATCACGCGCATGTTTATCTCGCGGGACAGATGGCGCGAGAACCGGGCGGCGCGATCGTCGGCATCGGCGACATGCGCGCGCAGATGCGCAAGACCTGCGAGAACATCGAGAAGGGTCTCGCCTACGCCGGCGCCACTTTCGACGATGTAGTGCGCGCAACAACCTACGTGACGGATATCGAGGAGTACTACCGCGTATCCGACGAACGTTTCAAGTTTTTCAGGAACCACCGTCCGGCAAGCGTGCTGATCCAGGTTTCACGACTGGGGCACAAGGATGCGATCATCGAAATCGAAGTCGAGGCAATCATCGAGCCGTCGCGCCTGAAGCAGCACGATGGCTGATGCTCAATCAGGTTTCAGCCCGATGGTCTTCACGATCTTTGCATACTTCGCCTGCTCGGAAAGCAGGTAGGCGCCGGTTTCCTCGGGCGAGGTGAACGTAATTTCCGCCGCCAGGTTGGCGAAGCGCTTGATCGTGTCCTCGGTTTTCAGCGCTTTCACGAATTCACCGTGCATGCGTGACACGATATTCTTCGGCGTGCCCGCCGGCAGCGCCATCGAATGAAACTCGATGACGTCGTAACCTTTGAGCCCCAATTCGTCAAGCGTGGGCAGCGATGGCGCGAAGCTGGAGCGTTTGAGACCCGTCACCGCCAGCGCGCGCAGCCGGTTCGCCTGCACGTGCGGCAGCGAGTTCAGCAGATTGAGTATGTAGAACTGAATTTCGTTGGCGAGTATTGCGTTGGTCGCGAGCGCGCCGGCCTTGTACGGCACATGGTCGATCTTCACGCCCGCCATGCTGCCGAACAATTCGCCTGCCAGATGCGTAATGCCGCCGGTGCCGCCCGAGCCGAAACGCATCGTGCCCGGTTTTGATTTCGCGTAATTGATGAATTCCTGAAGATTCTGCGCCGGGATGCTCGGATGTATTACCGCGGCGTTGGAGATCGTGGCAAACATCATCAGCGGCTGCAGGCTGGTGCGCAGATCGTATGGCACTTTCAGGTGCACGCTGGGCGCGATGGTCTGACTGCTGCCGACGACCAGCAATGTATAGCCGTCAGGCGACGATTTGATGCCAATTTCCATGCCGATGCGGCCGGTTGCGCCGGGGCGGTTGTCGACCACGAACTGCTGTCCCATGTGTTCACCGAGTTTCTGGCCCATGATGCGCGCGATCACATCGTACGAGCCGCCCGCGCCATAGGGGGCGACAATACGCAGCGGACGATTGGGATAAGCGTCGGCAGCGATGGACAAGCCGGTAAAACCACCGCAGGCGAGTACCGTGAGTGCAGAAACGGCCAATCGCCTGGAAATCGCGCGTTTCATGATTCCCTCCTGGATGTGATTTTCGCGTAATGGCTATGGTATAGGAATCTCCGGCTTGGTAAAGTGATGCCGCGATTGGCAAACATTTCACATTGCAGACCACAAGGGGCGTCATGAACAAGAAGTTTTTTGCCGCGCTGTCGCGCTGGCCGGCTGGCGTGAGCGCGGGGCCGTTTCTTTTTTTCAGCGGGCAGATGGGACTCACCGCTGATGGGGCGGCCAGCCAGCGTTTTGCCGATGTCACCGGTGTTGGACCGGGAGCAAACAGCGGCTACGACTGGGTTAATCGCATCGAGGCGCCGGTCGGCGCGCAGGGCATCGCCATCTACGAGCGCTACAAAAAGCTCCTTTCCAAACAAGGTACTACGTACACTAACCTGCTGCGCTATCACATCTATCAGCGCGACAAGCATTTCTTTTCGGTGTTCGACCGCGTGCGGCGCACTTACGAGCACGCGCCACCCGCAAGCACGGCGGTGGGCGTCGGGCGCTTTGAACCGGACGATGCGGTGCGGCTGTGCATCGACTCCATCGTGCTCAACCCTGCTGCGGAAAATACCCTGGGGCCACGCACCGTGCATCCGGGCGCGAGCGCATTCGCGGCTGCCGCGCATTTCTCGCATGTGATCGAGGCGGGGCCGTATCGCTTTCTTGCGGGGCAGATTCCCGTTGATACCTCCAAACCCGGCTCACCGTTGATCCGCAATTACGACGACATACCGGAACAGGGCCGTTTCCTGAAAGTAGGCCGCAGCCATGAGGACACGCGCAACGGCCCCATCGCATCGCAAACCTGGTTTACCTACGATCTGATACGGCAGCATCTGGAAGCTGCCGGGGCTGGCATGGATCAAATTCTGAACGTCATCGTCTATCTGCAGGACATGCGCGACTTTGGCACCTTTCATCGCGTGCACGAACGATTTTTCCCAACGAACCCACCGGCGCTGACCGTGATCGATGTCGGCGAAGTCGGCCACAAGGGCACGCTGATCGAGATCGAGCCGACCGCGATTGCCCGCGGCCATGGCATGTCCAGGCGTGTGATTCCGGCAACACACAAGAACGCCCAGATGAGCGCGGCGGCGGAAGCAGGCGGTCTCGCTTTTTTTTCCAACGTGCCCGGCGTTGGGGCCAACGGGTCCGCGGCGCGCAAACTCTCTGATCTGCCGGCGGCGTGGCGCAAACGTGTCGCTGGTTCGAGGGCGAGCGAAATTGTTGTTCAGGCTGCCGCGGTAATCGCGCAGTTGGAGGAACAACTCAAGGCGTTTGGCAAGAACCTGTCGCGTGTAACGCACCTCACGCTCTATCTCAACGACGTGGATGACTTTTTGACTATAGCATCACTGCTTGAGCGCGCGTTCGGCAAGAAGCGTCCGGCGTTGATGATCCTCGAGGTGCCGCATCCGTCGCCGGTAACGGGTGTGCGCGTATCCGCGACCGCCATCGCGTGGGTGGGCGACGGCGAACCCGCCGCGATTACCGGTTAAGGAAACTACATGAATGCCAATGAAGTGAAGCAAATCACCGATACGATTAGCGCCGAGCGTTGCACGCAGCTTGCAGTCGAACTGGTTGACGTTCCCAGCCTGACCGGCAACGAACAGCCGATCGCTGAATGCATGCATCGATTGCTCACGCACATGAACATCGACTCGTTCATGCAGGAGTTCGAACCCGGGCGCTACAACACCATCGGACGCATCAACGGCAGGGGCAACGGCGCGACGCTGCTGCTCAACGGCCACATGGATATTTCGTTCGTCGGCACCGAGTCGTACCTGCCGAAGGCGCCGGGCTATCAGCCTAAAGCGGTGGTGAAGGACGGCTGGATACACGGCATGGGCGTGCACAACATGAAAGGCGGTTGCGCGGCATTTCTTGCGGCGGCGGAAGCGGTCAGGAAATCCGGCGTCGATCTCACCGGCAACGTGCTGCTCGCGTTCGTCGGCGGCGAGATCGAGCGTCATTCGGTGATCCATTATCAGGGGCCGAGTTTTCGCGGCGGCGGCTGCGGCACCAAGCACTGGGTGAGCAACGGCGGTATCGCGGACATGGCAGTGGTGGGCGAGCCGACGCGCATGATGCTGATCAACGAGCACGTCGGTTCGGTGGGCGTGCGCATCACCACGCGCGGCAAACCCGCGCCGCTGCGCGTCGCGGATCAAGGCGACGACGCGATTCGCAAAATGCGCGTGCTGATCGATATATTCGACGACTACGCGAAGGAATACGCGTCGCGGCACGAATACAAAGGCCGGCGCTCGTCGGTGCACATGCATTCCATCGAAGGCGGCTGGCCGTATCGCTGCAACCGCGTGCCGATATTCTGCCATGTGTTTCTGGAGTTCCGGCTGCTGCCCAGCCAGCAGATTAACGAAGTGCCGCTGGAGGTCGAACGCCTGCTTGCGCTGGTGCGCGCGCGCCAGCCGGGCATGGAACTGGATACCGAGTTTTTCGTGACGCTGCCGCCCGCCAAGGACAGTTCGACCTCGGTCGTCGCCGAGCGCATGCGCGCGGCGCACCAATCGGTGATGGGCGCGCCGCCGGAAGAAGGTGTCGGGCTGTTCCTGTCCGACGCAGGACACTTGCAGGCGTACGGCATTCCGTGCGTGAACTATGGTCCCAGTGGGCGCACGGTGACCGGCAAGGAGAATTGGGATCCGGATGTCGGCGAGCATCTTGCCATCGAAGACCTCACCGCGACCGCGAAAGTCTATGCAGGACTGATACTCGATATCTGCACCAAGACGCGCCAGGAACTCGGGCTGAAAGTGCTGCCAATTGCGCAGCGCGGATAGAGCGGTGATGAAATGAATTCCTCTTCACGAGCAAAACCTATAGTCTCCGTGCAGGCGCTATGCATGGCGGTAGCGCTTGCCCTACCGCTGCCTTCAGCCGCGCAGGCCTGGACGCCGCAGCGCCACGTCGAGGTGACGGTACCTAACGCGCAGGGTTCTTCGCTCGACAACACGGCACGCGTGTATCACAAGCTATGGCATGACCTGAAGCTGCTGCCGGTGACAAGCAGCCTGGTGAACCGGCAGGGCGGCGAGCAGGCGATTGCCTATACGTATCTGCGTCAGCGTACCGGCGATGCGCACTTTCTGAGCTTTGCCAACCCGTCGCTGCTGAGCAATCACATCGCCGGCCGCAGCACGTTTACCTACACCGACTTCACGCCGATCGCGTTCCTGATGACCGACGATTACATCTTTGCGGTGCGCGCTGACTCGCCGCTCAAGACGGGGGCGGACATGGTGGAAGCGCTAAAGAAACGTCCCGACTCGCTCTCCTTCGGGATGGGAAATCTTACCCATCGCATCGCCATCGGCATGGTGCTGCAATCGGCCAAAATCGATATCAAACAGGTCAAGATGGTGGTGCTCAATGCCGGCACGCAGTCGGTGCAAGCGATGGGTGGTCATGTGGATGTATCGGTGTCGCCGCTGGCGCAGGTGCTGCCGCATCTCGAAAGCGGAAAAATGCGCGTGCTGGCGGTGAGCGCGCCCAAACGCAAGGAAGGCGTGCTGGCGAATGTGCCGACGTGGCCCGAACTGGGCTACAAGTCCGGCACTTACGAAACCTGGCGCGCGGTGATCGCGCCGAAAGACATCACGCCTGCGCAGACGGCCTACTGGGAAGACGTGATACGCAAGGTGATGCTGAGCGAGGATTTCAAAAGGGCTGCGGAGAAATACCAGTGGGACGTCTCGTTCAAGGGCGCGGCGGATGCGCGCAAGCACATGGAAGACGAGTACGCGGCAACGAAAAGCGTGATGACGTACTTGGGACTGATCAATTGACGGAGGTTTCACCATGATCGGATTGCGTGTGCTGGCGATGGTTGTGGCAATGGGGTTCACATCTGCCGTGGCTGCACAGTCCGCTTCGACAGGCTCAGGACAGGCCTGGGTGCCGCAGCGGCATGTGGAGCTGATCGCGCCGAATGCACCGGGCGGCGCGATGGATTCCACCGCGCGCATCGTGCAGCGCCTGTGGCAGGACATGAAGCTGCTGCCGGTTTCCAGCGCGGTGGCGAATCGTTCCGGAAGTGAACATGCGCTGGCGTACACCTATTTGAGCCAACGCACAGGCGATCCGCATTTTTTGAGCCTTGCCTCGCCGGTGCTGCTCGCCAATCATCTGGCGGGCCGCCTTTCCGTGACGTACACCGACGTGACGCCGATCGCAACCATCATGACCGAGGCCTACGTCGTGGTGGTGCGCGCCGATTCGCCGCTGAAAAGCGGCAAGGATCTGGCAGCGGCACTCAAGGCGCGTCCGGATTCGCTGTCCCTCGCCATCAACACCGTGCTTACGCGCATTGCGACCGGTCGCATGTTGCAATCCGCCGGCATCGACATCAAGCCGGTGAAAATGGTGGTACTCGAAAGCAGCAAGCAACTCGCGGGCCTGCTCGGCGGCCATCTGGATGTGGCGGTAGGTTCTGCCGTGGGCTTTCTGCCCCAGGTCGAGGCCGGCAACCTGCGCCTGATCGCGGTGACAGGCTCCAAACGGCTTACTGGCGCGTTCGCGGCAACGCCGACCTGGACGGAACTGGGGTATCCGGGCGCGGTCAGCGAAACCTGGCGCGCGATACTCGCGCCCAAGGGCATCACGCCGGCGCAAGTCGCGTACTGGGAAACAGTAATGTACAAGGTCGCGGCGAGCCACGAATTCCGCCAGAGCGCCGAGCGTGTTCAGGGCGAAGCGGTTTTCAAGAATGCCGCCGAGACGCGCAAGCACATGCAGACCGAATACGCACAGGCGAAAAACGTCATGACGTATCTGGGCCTCATCAAATAGAATCATCCATTCCACTCAGGGAGCAAACGATGGCACTAGGATCAATGAATCCGGCGGCGCAGGCTTCGCGCACACTGGCGCTGAACATGAAACTGCTGGCGCAGAACGAACTCGATGGCCACGGCGGCATCGGCGAAGGCTGCACCATGCAGCTTACGAAGGACGGGCGGCGCATTCTGTGGCTGGCGCACGAATCCGCACCGAAGAATTTCACCGGCGTGGATGTCACCGATCCGCGCAATCCGAAAGTCATCATTCAGACCGAACTACCGCACGCCGAGGTACGCTCGAATTCGCTCGAGGTCGTGGGCGACATGATGGTGGTGTGCTACCAGGTGCGCGGCGGCAAGGGCAACCCGAACGATCCGAATAATCTCAGTGCATCGGCGGGGCGCAAGCCCGCGGGCTTTGATTTGTTCGACATCAGCACGCCGGAGAAGCCGAAGCTGATTTCGCACTTTGACGCTTCCGGGCCGCATTCGCTGGGCGCGCACTGCTGCTGGTTTGTCGATGGCGAATTCGTGCACATGAGTTGCGGCGCGCCGGATCACCAGCCGCGCAATCCCAAGGACCACCAGATTTACCGCATCGTCGATGTGCGCAATCCCTCGAAGCCGGTCGAAGCCGGCCGCTGGTGGTATCCGGGCACCAAGGAAGGCGATGCCGAGCCGCCGGTACCGCGTCATCCCAAGTTCGACGGCGGCTATCGTCCGCATAACATCAGCGTCTATCCGGAGCGCCCCGACCGCGCATACATGGGCTACATCGACGGAGGCGTGGTGATCCTCGACATCAGCGACAAGGCGCATCCGAAAGAAATTTCTCGCCTGAAGATCTCGCCGCCGTACAACGGCATGTCGCATACCGCGATGCCGCTCTTGGGACGCGGACTGATGGTGCTGGCCGACGAATGTAACAAGGATGACGGCGTGGACTGGCCCAAGCTCAACTGGATTGCCGACATGCACGACGAAACCAATCTGGTGACGATATCGACACTGCCGCTGCCGCCGGTGGAGGCGTTCGGCAAACGTGGCGGCCGCTTCGGCGCGCACAATATTTACGAAAACTACCCGGCCAAACACGCGTTTCGTTCGGAAAACATCATCTTCGCCTCGTGCTTCAACGCCGGCATCCGTGTTTACGACATCTCGAATCAATACCAGCCGCGCGAAGTCGCGTATTTTGTGCCCGGCGCACCGTCGCTCTCGCCCAAGGGCGCGATACAGATGAACGATGTTTACGTCGATGACCGCAACATCGTCTATGCGGTGGATCGCTTCAGCGGAGGTCTCTACACGCTCGAATTGAGCATTTAGCGCGGGGGTAGTTCGCCCCCGGCGAAGGTCCGGCAACGGCGGTGCCGGCCTTCGTTGCCGCCGCGGCCGTTTACGGTGGAAGCCCGCGCCGGAAATGACGAAAATGCATGGGTTCGCGTATCATCCATCATTGTCGCAAAGCACATGAGCCACGCTTCCGCTTAAACCGTGCCCGCTACTGCCACCTACCGCAATGCGCTTTCGATAGGCGCGATGCTCCTCGAATACCGGCTTGAATCCGTGCTGGGCGCGGGCGGTTTCGGCATAACGTATCTGTGCACGGATACGAACCTCGACAAGCGCGTCGCGATCAAGGAATATTTTCCCGCCGATCTTGCATTGCGCGCGCTCGATGGCAGCGTGGTTTCCGTCAATACCGAGTCAGATCAAAATTACAAATGGGGTCTGGAGCGATTTATCCAGGAGGCGCGCACGCTGGCCAAATTCAGCCATCCGCATATCGTGCGCGTGAATCGCTACTTCGAGGCAAACTCGACGGGCTACATGGTAATGGATTATGAAAACGGCGAGTCGCTCGGTCAATTGCTGAAGCGCGAGCCGACACCGGGCGAAGCGCGGGTCAAGGATATCGTCGTCCCGCTGCTGGAGGGCCTGCAGGCCGTTCATGAAACCGGTTTTCTGCATCGCGATATCAAACCGTCGAATATTTTCATACGCACCAACGGCAGCCCGGTGCTGCTGGATTTCGGCGCCGCGCGCCATGCCGTGAGCGGCTCCACCAAAAGCCTGACGGCGGTGCTGACACCCGGGTACGCGCCGCTGGAGCAGTATTCCGGCGACGGCGACCAGGGACCGTGGTCAGATATCTATGCGATGGCGGGCGTGCTTTATCGCGTTTTTACCCATGAGAATCCGCCCGACGCGGTGAGCCGGCTGAAACATGACCCGGTGCCCGCGAAGCTTGCCCAGCTCAGGGGGCGCGTGAGCGAACCCGCGTTGCGCGCGGTGGACTGGGCGCTCACGCTGGATGAAAAGCTGCGTCCACGGACCGTTGAAATCTGGAAGCGCGCGCTGCAAGGCAAAGCCACTGTGCCGCTGCTCACGCGCACGGTGGCGGTACCTGCGCCGACACAGGGTGTCCTCGCGCCAACCGCGGCTAAATTGCCGATCACGCAGGCCGCGCGGCGCACGACGATACGCCATCCGATCGAGGCATCGGAACCGTCATCCCTGTGGCGGGGGATCGGCATGGGACTGGCGCTGCTGGTGGCGCTGATGGGCGGCCGCGCCTGGTACACGCAACGTGAAGCAGAGGAGACCGCAAGACTGGAGGCAGCTCGCACGGAAATAGAAAGCCGGGCGCAAGAGCAGCGTCAAGCAGACCGGCGCAGGATCGAGGAACGCGAAGCCCAGTTGCTGGAGAAGGAGCGCAGTGCAGCGGAGCGCGAAATAGCCGCGCGTCGCGCCGCCGAGCGCGAGGAGGCATTGCGCCGGCTCGATGAGGAGCAGCGGGCGCGCGAGCGCATCACCAGCGCCGGCGACGCACGCAAGCCGCCCGCCGCGGAAGAACTGCGTCTGTCGGCGCCGCTCACGATAAAACGCGATGTTTCTCCCACACCGCAAATCGACGCCTCCGACAAACGCGGCAGTTTCGACGGTTTTGAACAGAAAATGCAGCAGGATTTTCGCAACGCGGACAGCAATGGCGACGGCCATCTTACGCCGGACGAAGTACGCGGACGCATGCCATTCGTCGAGCGCGAATTTCAACGGCTGGACACGAACGGCGATGGTCGCATATCGATGCAGGAGTTCATGGAAAGCAGATTTCTCAAGCCCAAACCTCCGCCCCTGTTCAAGAAATAACGGTCAACTAGCAATCGCCTGTTGTGGCAGCGTTCCTTTCCCGAGTGAGAAGATCATGAATCTCAACCTGTTCTTGCTGCCGGTCTTGCTGCTGGTTCTGTGGCCCTGCGGCGCGCACGCGCAATCGCAGGCCGACCGGAACAGTTGCACGGGGACCAGCAGCAGTCCCGACGAGGCCATCGCCGCCTGCACGCGGGTGATTACGTCGGGACAGTTGTCGCAGGGAGACCTTGCGATCATGTTCTACAACCGCGGCGTGGAGTGGGGCAACAAACGCGACTATGACCGCGCTATCGCCGATTACAACGAGGCGCTGCGCCTCAATCCGCAAGACGCGGACACCCACAACAACCGTGGTAATGCCTGGCGCAACAAGGGCGACTACGACCGCGCGATCGCCGATTACAACGAAGCACTGCGTCTCAAGCCCCAGGACGCGCTTGCCTACAACAACCGCGGCGTCGCGTGGCGCAACAAGGCCGACTACGACCGCGCGATCGCCGACTATAACGAAGCGCTGCGCCTGAATCCTCAGTACGCAAACGCCTACAACAACCGCGGCCTCGTGTGGAACGACAAGCGCGACTATGACCGCGCGATCGCCGATTACAACGAGGCACTGCGCCTGAATCCACAGTACGGCGGCGCCTACAACAACCGCGGCAACACCTGGCGCAACAAGCGCGACTACGATCGTGCAATCGCCGACTACAACGAGGCTCTGCGCCTCGATCCGCAGTACGCAATTGCCTACTACAACCGCGGCAATGTGTGGGACGACAAACGCGACTATGACCGCACGATTGCGGATTACAACGAAGCGCTGCGCCTTAATCCACAGTACACGCGTGCTCATAACAGCGCCGCGTGGCTGCTGGCCACCGCGCCGGTCGCGGCAGTCAGAAACGGCGCACGTGCCGTGGAGCTGGCGCGCAAAGCCGCCGAACTATCCGGCTGGAAAGACGCCGACATTCTGGATACGCTGGCTGCTGCCTATGCCGAGGCGGGGAATTTTGCCGAGGCGGTGCGCTGGCAGGAGAAGACGCTGGAATTTCCCGAATTCGCGAAGAGTTCCGGCAGGGGCGCGAGCCAGCGGCTCGAACTTTATCGCAAGGGACAACCTTATCGTCAAATGCTCAAACCGTAAGGCGCGCACCACCCACCATCGTAAACCCATGCGCAATGCGCATCCTGAACAACCGAAAGGAAAGCAAATGTCCTGGAAATTTGAACTACTGATGAAGCCACCCGCCAAGCCGCTGACCGAAGGCCCGGTGTGGGACGGCGAGTTTTTGTACTTCACGCATATCCAGGCCAGTAAAATCCTGCGCTACGACCTGAAAACCAACGCCATCACCGATAGTCGCGGCGATACCAATCGCACCAATGGCCTCGCCTACGATGAGCGCGGGCGGCTCTTCGGTTGTTGTTCCGGCGGGCGCGCCATTGTGCGTTTCGATCCGGATGGAAAGAACACGGTGATCGCCGATCGTGTCGACGGCAAAAAACTCAACACACCCAATGATCTGGCGCTTGACCGCAAGGGTCGCATCTGGTTTACCAATCCGGTGAACGAAGGCAACTGGGACAAGACCGAGGTCGAGGAACTCGACAACCGCTCGGTGCTGCGCGCCGATCCGCAAAAAGACGGCAGCTACAAAGTGACGCGCGTGACTTTCGACACCACGCAGCCCAACGGCGTTCTGGTGTCGCAGGATAACCGCACGCTGTATGTCGCCGAGAGCAGCTATACGATGGGTGTGCCGCGCCAGTTGCGCGCGTACCCGATCCGCGAAGACGGCAGCCTTGGCACCTACGACGCGCTGTTCACCTGGGGCGACGACGCGCGCGGCGTGCATCGCGGCATCGACGGCATGTGCCTCGACGCCGAAGGCAATATCGTCGCCACCGCCGGCTGGGAAGTCAGCGGCGCCGGCCCGATGATCTACGTGTTCTCACCCAACGGCCGTGTGCTCGAAACCCATCCGGTGCCGGCGAACCGCCCCACCAATTGTTGTTTCGGCGGCCCTGATCTCACCACGCTGTTCGTCACCACCACGCAAGGACATTTCTTCAAGGCGCAGACCAACCGCGTGGGCTGGGCGATGTATCCTTAAGGGTCACCGCACGGAATATATTATAAGTATTTTTTTTAAACGATTTTATATAAATGTTCGTCCAGCCCAGGAGCACATCATGGCAAAACTTAGACACATCGCAATGCTCGTCGAGGACATCGAAAAAAGCGCTTCATTTTACGAGAAAGCGTTCGGCATGAAGCGCGTACGCCAGCACGAAACCGCCATCGCCATGACCGACGGCGTGGTGAGCCTGGTCGTCATCCATCCATCAAACCAGAACATGAAGGGCGAGACGGTGCGCGGGTTGCATCACATCGGCTTTTTGATCGACGACATGAAAACCGTCACCGAAAAAGTCGAGTCCAACGGGGCCACATTCGTCGGCGGCATCCTCGGCACCGGCAGCGGGCTGGAAACCGAACGCAAATACGTCGCGCCCGACGGCGTCAACTTCGACATCACCATGCCGGAGTACGCACGCGAGTTTTGGAAGATTGCGGTGGATGCGGCTTAAGGCAGGGATTTCCCGGCGCATCAATCTGCGCTGATACAGATCTGGCACGAGATGCCTGGCGGGCGGGGAAATATTGCGTGTTCGTGCTAGGTCGGGTGTCGACCCACTGCCGACACTGGACTGAGTGTTGCCAACGTCGTCAGATCGCCGTAAACCAGACATTCGTGGTTTGAGCGAACGCAGAGCTTTGGTGGCACAACCTACTGCTGTTCGCCTTTCAATAGAGCCACGAGCGCACCCAATGCACGAGACTGCTCATGTGCGCGCCAGATCAATGGCGTTACCACATGCGCAATTTGCCGAGGAAGTGCGTGGCGCTGAACTCGCGCAAGTGACATCGTATCGAGCACCGATTCCGGTATCAGAGCGACGCCTGATCCCGAACCTACACAGGTGACAATGGCATGGTAAGAAGCCAGATCGAGAGTGCGCACGGCCGCACTTCCGGTATCACCGAGCCAGCGATACAGGCGGCGCCGATAGGCACACCCATTCGGAAATGCAATGATGGAATCACCCGTCACGTCCTTCGGTTTACGAATGGGTAAATGCCCGATGGACGATATGAGCGTTAATTGCTCAGTGAATAGCGGCAATGAGACCAGTTCTCCAGCAGCACGCGCCTCAGCTACAAATGCTGCATCTACCCGACGATCCATAACAGCACTGGTCAACGCATCGTTAGTGCCAGTTGATAGCTCGATCCTGACACTTGGAAATTGCTTGTGATACGCCGCCAGAATCGCGGGCAATCGACTTGCAGTTGTACTTTCCAATGCACCGAGCCTCAGTACGCCCGAAGGTGCTGACCCGGCCAGCGCATCGGTAGTCTCATCCGCCAAACGCAGAAGCTTCGTGGCGTAGGACATTAACAGCTCGCCACTCGGCGACAGGTGCAGGCGCTGTTTGTGGCGATAAAACAGACGTGAATTTGTTGATGCCTCAAGCTGCTTGATCCGCGTCGTAATGTTTGATGGCACGCGATTAAGTTTGCGCGCGGCCTTCAGAATGCCGCCCTCATCGACAACGGCGACAAAAATTCGCAGAATGCTCAAGTCCATAATGCAAAGTCTTAAATAGAGAACAAGTAATTCATTATTATTCACTATTCAGAAATAAGTTGCAATCGTAGCATTGCGGCAATGAGAGCTGGAAATCCCCATGCCCAACAACGAAAACATTCAACGTTTCTGCGCACGCTTTAATCTGCGTGCCCCCATTTTGCTCGCCCCAATGGCAGGGGTCAGCCCCACCAGCTTGTCTATTGCCGTGATCCAGGCAGGTGGCATGGGTTCGTGCGGTGCATTGCTAATGCAGCCGGAAGCGATTCGCAGTTGGGTGAGTGAAGTACGTGCGCAATCGAATGGACCATTCAATTTGAACTTATGGATTCCTGAGGCGGCACCGACTCGCGATGAGGTAAATGAAAATTTGCTGTGCAATTTTCTGGGGCAGTGGGGGCCAGCATTAGGCCCGGACGCGGGCAATGCCACGCCACCCGATTTTTCATCCCAATGCGCAGCATTATTGGAGGCCAAACCGACCGTCATTTCATCCGTCATGGGTTTGTACCCCCCGGCCTTCGTGCAAGCGATGAAGGCGACTGGCATTACGTGGTTTGCTAACGTGTCGACAGTAAGTGAAGCACTGTCTGCTGAGGCGGCCGGGGCCGATGTGATTGTGGCGCAGGGAATGGAAGCGGGAGGGCACAGAGGCTGTTTTGATGGAGTCTTGGCGGAGTCGCAGCTGGTTGGCTTGTTTGCCCTACTGCCGGCTATCGTTGATGCAGTAAAACTGCCTGTCGTGGCTACTGGAGGAATTGCTGATGCACGCGGCATCGCGGCGGCGATAGCCTTAGGTGCAAGTGCAGTGCAAATTGGCTCAGGCTTTATGCGTTGTCCAGAAGCCAAACTCCCGAGTGCGTGGGCGGATGCAATGGCGAACGCCAAGCCGGAAGACACAGTACTGACCCGCGCCTTTAGTGGCCGAGCCGGGCGCAGCCTCCGAACCAACTACGTGCAAGCGGCAAACGCGGAAGGTGCGCCGCAACCTGCGCCCTACCCGGTGCAGCGCAGCTTAACGGCGGCGATGCGCGAAGCGGCGGTAAAAGCCAATGATGTACAGCGGATGCAAGCGTGGGCTGGGCAAGCGAGCTATATGGCACAGGCAATCCCGGCAGGTGAATTGCTTTCGAAATTATGGACTGAGGCGCGAGCGTAATGCCAAGTGTTAAGTACAACTCTGATCGCCTCTGCAACGGCTAACCAAGGCCGATACATATTGCGATCGGCAGCGATCCATTGATACCGGTCGCTGGCCATCGAAAGTCGAATGACGGGAACTGGCCGGGAGTACGCACTCGGCAGAGCGCCTCAAAGCGACCAGTGGTAAGACTCGCTGTTCTCGCGAACGACAGCTTACCGAACAGCACCTTTAGCAATCGGAAAAATATACGCCAAATGGCCCACTGCACTTAGTCCGCCGATGCCAGCATAGACCGGCATCAATTGATCATTCTGCTTTTGCCCCGGATGCTTTGACCGCGGCACCAAAGCGTAGGGTTTCCTTCCGCACCAGGGCTGCAGCCGATTCCGCAGTTCCGCCGGCGGTGTCGAAACCCTGTTCGGCGAAGCGCTTGACGACGTCGGGCAACTGCGCGATCCGCGAAAATTCCGCAGCGAGCTTATTTACCGTGGATCGTGGCGTGCCCGCCGGCACGACCACGCCGATCCAGTTACCCATGACGAACTCTTTGTAACCCTGCTCAATGAACGTTGGCAGATCTGGCTGCAGTGGATGCCGTTTCGCGGTCATCATGCCGATCGCCCGTAGTTTGCCCGCGCGCACACCGGAGAGGACTAAACCGATGTCGTTGGTATGAACTTGCACTTGTCCGGAAAGCAGATCAATCAGCGCCGGCCCACCCCCTTTGTAAGGAACGTGGGTTAAGTCGATATGGGCTGCCTGCTTGAACATCTCCATCGACAAATGACTGATCACTCCGACCCCGCCCGATGCATAGGCCACGCGGTTGCTCTTAGCCCAATTGACGAGATCAGACACAGTTCTTACGGGTATGCCGGCATTGGCCACCATCATGAGGGGCGACGAACCGAGGATTGCGACCGGCACCAGATCGCGCTCGAGACTGTAGTTGAGCTTTTGGTAGAGTGTTTGGCCTATGGCATGAGCCGTGCTAATGCTCAGCATGGTATAGCCATCCGGCGCCGAGCGTGCGACCAGATCGGCGCCGACATTGCCGCCCGCGCCCGGACGATTGTCAACGATGACGGATTGCCCCCAGGACTCGGCGATCTTTTGACAAAAGACGCGTCCAACGACGTCGTTCAAGCCCCCAGGGCCGAATGCCACCACGTAACGGATAGGGCGCTCCGGGTAGCCGGCAGCCTGAGTCGAATGGCTGCTTAGTACCAGCACGAACAAAATCGTGGCGAATCTAATCGTTCGAAAACATTCTTTGCTCATCATCGAGTGCCTCGTTAAAGATCTCTAAATTTATCAAGACTGCATTGGCGCAGGTATACCTCGTAGTCCGAGGCGATCACGCCCGTCTCTCATGTGGTCTACTAAATTCACACAGGAACAGGTAGTCGTTCCTCCTTCTGCGAATACTACTGCGACCGCAGACAATTCGCCTTCAATAACGTCCTTACATATCGCACCGCTAGCGCAGTGCGCTCCTTTGTATCCTTCCGCGGATAGCCGGCCGTGAACAAGGCCAGCTATGCGGAAGTATATGATAGGACCGCTTTTGGCCGATTCCTGCCGGCCGCTAACGATCCATTCACCCGCCACCTGTGCCGCCGAACCTATGCTTGCAGATCAAGCCTTTGCCGCCAACCGCCACAACGACGTAACCTCCGCCGAGCGTGCCTTGTGCAGCGGATCAGCTGCATCGGAGGCACGCGGATGCGAAGGCCGCGTATCGATTTTCCCCAACACCTTCAATCCCGCCTTTTCGATCCACGAAAGCAGTTCCGTGCGCGTGCGCAGACCCAGATGCTCGGCGATATCCGACAGTATCAGCCAGCCTTCACCGCCCGGCGTGAGATGCGCGGCCAGCCCGTCGAAAAAGCCGTGCAGCATGCGGCTTTCAAAATCATAAATCGCGTGTTCCAGCGGCGAACTGGGCCGCGACGGAATCCACGGCGGATTGCATACGATCAGAGGCGCAGAGCCTTCCGGAAACAAGTTTGTTTCCTGAATGTCGACGCGATCCGCCAGTCCCAGTTGGGTGATGTTCTCGCGCGCGCACGCGAGCGCGCGTGCATCGCTTTCGGTGGCGGTCACATGGGCAACGCCGCGGCATGCCAGCACCGCTGCCAGTACCCCGGTGCCCGTGCCGATATCAAAAGCCAATTCTGATGTTGGCAGCGGCGCGTCCGCCACCAGTTGCACATACTCGCTGCGCACCGGCGCGAACACGCCGTAGTACGGGTGGATGCGGCCGCCGGCAGCGGGAATGTCGATGCCGGTCTTGCGCCATTCGTGCGCGCCGATGATGCCCAGCAGCTCGCGCAGCGACGTCACGTAAGGCTCATCCGCCGCGCCGTGAATTTGGTAACACGCCAACTGCACATCGGGCGCACGCCCCAGCGGAATAACATGACCTGCGTCGAACGGAATCAGCAGCATGCCCAGCATGCGCGCGCGTTGTGCCTGTGCCTGGCGATGCAAATGAAACGCCTGCGGGAATGCCACAGCGTCAGTCTTGCGCGCCGCGCGCGCGCGGTTATCCGCGCGGCGTGCCATGGCCTGCAACAGCATCTTCGCGTTCTGAAAATCGCCGCGCCACAGCATCGCCGTGCCTTCGCAGGCGTGGTGATACGCCGCATCCGCTTTCAGCGTGTCGTCAGCAATGATCACGCGCCTGGGCGGCGGCAGCCCGCTCTCGGAGCGCCAGCGTGCCGGGCGTGCCGCACCCTTCTCGGGCCAGCTTATGATGGGGTAATCGGTCATGGCCTCATGTCAGCGATTCGCGCGGGCAATGGGTACACTGCGCGCCGCGCACAGTAACAGAGAACCCTGCCGCGTGCCGCGCTCTATCCGGCGTTACTGCCAGACCTGCATCCGGCCATCGCGCAAGCTGATGGCCACGATGCTTTCGCGCTGCTTGGAAGCGCCCGGTCTGCCGATTTCCTCCGCCCCCATCAGCAGCACGCGGTCCGGCCACTCCCAGCGGTGTGTCAGTTCGGTATACGGCAGCACAGCCTTCCACTGTTCGCGAAACTGGTTATCGAGACGCGTGAGCACAAGCCGTCCCTCGGCATCAACACGCGTGCGGTGCAGTACCAGCGTGCCGTCCGGTGCGTTGAGCTGCAACGGCTGCTTTGTTCCTGCACGCACCAGAAACCCGCCTTGCAGAAAATCCGTCGTTCCCGGCAGTCGCGTCACGTCGAACAGACGATCATGGCTGCCTTCGGAAAATTGCCGGGTTTTGCCGATGCGTGCTGTCCAGAGCGTGCGGCGTGCCAGCGCACCTTCATCGCTGCCCCCTGCAGGGTCCTTGAGACGTCCGCCGAATTCGTCCTTGCCGACAGCCGCAGCTTCTTTCTCGGTGTGGATGCCGATCCAGCGCCCCCACAGCATGCCCTGGCGTACCAGAAAATCTTTCGTTTGATAGCCGCCGTTCCATTGCGTTGACATATAGCTCAGGCGCCGGAACGCGTCATCACTGACCGGCACGTAGGGCTTCGCTTTGAAGTCTGGCGTGTTGATGCGAAAGCGCCGCGCGTCGGCGGTGGTGATCACCAGTCCGCCGTCGTGGGTATAAAACTGGAGTTCCGACGGGAAAAGCCCTTTCAATTCCGGATTGGCGGCCTCGAGGCGTTCGCGATCAGCCACCACGGCACCGTCGGCGCTGGACAGCGCCACTGGCTGGTCGTGCAGGAACAGCCAGACGTGTGCACCCTCCTGCCCCAGAATTCTTGCCGTCGCGTTATACCCGCCGTCATTGTAGGTGACGGTGAGCAGGCGCTTCCCCCACACCTGCTGCGCCGTTTGAGTGTCGTGTCCGAGCAGTTCAAAGTGATAGAGCGTTTGATAGGTGTAGCGCCAGCTTTCCGTCTGCTTGACCAGCAGCCACAGGCGCTGTTCCTCGCCGTGGGTAACCATGCCCGGCGGGCCGTAGCGCGCTGGCGCGCTCAACGTGCCCGGCGAGTCGCAACCCGGCAGCGTGCCCAGCATCGCGCAAACTACAAATACAGCCGCGATGCATTTGGACGCGACGTGCATTCGCTATTCCGCCTTTGCCGCGCGCTGCATCATGCCTGCAGCAACGGTCGCAGCTTGCGAACGTCGCTGATTTCTTCGAGCACCCACACCGCATCACACAGCTTACGTGCCCGCGTCTTGCCGAGTATCGGCGCCATCAGGTGGTAGCACTTCTCATCGACCTGCGCGCGCGTCATCGGGTTTTGCGCAGTGCCGAGCACCGCCTTGACGTGGATACTGAGTTCACGGCCGTCTTTCAGTTTCAGCGACAAACGGCACTGGCGCGCGGGCATTGCGGCGGCCATTTCGTCGTCGCCCAGCAGCGTGACGCGGCTGCGTACAGCGAGCACCCTGGGATTGCGCATGCGCTTTTCATCGTGTGCAGACTCGAAGGTGACGATGCCATCCATCAGCATCACCGCGCACATATGCTGCATGCAGATATCGGGCATGTGGCGGTTGTCGGTAGTGTTGGCGCCTTGGTGCGCAACCCGCACGGTAAGATTTTCAACCTGATCGGCGGTGACGTTGTTGGCGCGAATTAACTCCAGCAGTCCGTCGAGCGGGGCCTGTATCGGCGAACCCACCGACCAGCGCTTGATGTTGGTACGCATCACTTCATAGCGGCTGCCAAGTTCTTCGATGAGTCTTTCCGGTATCGGTGGTTTGCCGATGCGGCGTTCTTCGTTATAGGCATGAAAGAAATTGCGTTCGCCGGAGAGTGCATCTTCAACGCCGGTGAAGCCGTGTGACACCATCGCCGCCGCTGCGGTGCCGTTGCGCGCCGGCATGCCGCCGAAGTCGAAGGCTTTTTCGATGTGCTCCTCATCGCGCATCCAGCACGATACGCCGGAGGCTTGTTGCACCGTGTACGACAGCAGGTGACGGCATTGATCGTAGTTCAATTTGGCGAGCGTGCCTGCGGCCGCCGCCGCACCGAACATCGGACCGAACGTGTGCGTGGAATGTCCGGCTTCACGGAAATCATGCGCATGCAGCGACAGCGACAGTCGGCTGCCCACGTCGTAGCCCAACGCCACCGCGCGCAACAGTTGCGTGCCGTTGCTGCGTTCGCGCTCTCCCATCGCCAGCGCTGCCGGCACCACGCCGCAGCCTGGGTGCGTAAGCGACGGCGCATGCGAATCGTCGGTCTCGTCGGCGTGCGCCAGCATGCCGTTGGCCAGCGCAGCGTGTTCCGCCGTGGTGACAAACCTGCTGCCGATGACTACCGACTGTTTGGTGCCGCCGAGCGTTTTGATATACGAAATCGCCGCGCGACCCGGCGGCAAGCGCGAACCGGAGACCATGGCCGCGATAGTGTCGAGTGTGTGATGTTTGGTGCGCTCGACCACTTCTTTCGGCAGCGGCTTTTTGGCAGCCTGCGAAATATACGTCGCAAGGCCGCGCATCACGGAAGAAATTTCGGGCTTGGATTTTTTTGCCATGAGGCTCTCCAAAAAATCATTTAATAACAAATGGTTATTGACAAGCGATGCGTCACGCTGTGAACCTTTCGCCGCGGACGTGTATCGCCTGCTCCGTCACATAGCGCGCGCCATGGCGTTGTTCACCAGCATGTCGACCGATCCGAATTATTCAACGGTGTCAGTGACGAGTTTCTTCACAGCGCCGGGTTGTGTAATGTCGTCGATGTGATAAAGCGCGGCAACGTTTTATTTTGTAAGCACACGTTTACAAAAGAAATTTTAGCACGTGCGGCTGCGGGCCCCGGCCAGCAATCGTGTCCATTACGGAAATCCATGGGATCGCTGCCTGCGTGGGCTAAAATACCGCCCTTGCGCAATTCAGGGAGTATCAGACAGTGAGCAAACCTTTGGTGGGCATCGTCATGGGCAGCACCAGCGACTGGGACGTCATGAAGCACGCTGCCCAGCAACTTAAGGATTTCGGCGTCGCCTACGAAGCGCGCGCGTTGTCGGCGCATCGTACGCCCGATCTGCTGATCGAATGGATGGAGAAGATGATCGCCGGCGGCGCGCAATGTTTTATTGCGGGCGCGGGAGGCGCGGCGCATCTCGCCGGCGTGGTGGCGGCGAAAACCACGCTGCCGGTGCTGGCGGTGCCGATGCCATCCAAGCATCTGGCCGGACTGGATTCGCTGCTGTCGATGGTGCAAATGCCCAAAGGCATACCGGTGGCGACGTTCGCCATCGGCGATGCCGGTTCCGCGAACGCGGGATTGTTTGCAGTGTCCATGCTGGCGCTGAATGACGAGGCATTGGCGAAAAAACTCGTCGCGTTCCGCAAGAAACAAACCGAAGCGGTGAAAGCCGCGAAGCTGCCTGAACTGTAATTTCTGAAAACATCATGGCTAACGACGCAATTCTCGAAACCAAACTGACAAGCCTCCAGTTCCTGCATCGCGGCAAGGTGCGCGATCTGTACGCAGTGGGCGACGACAAACTGCTGGTGATCCAGACTGACCGGCTGTCCGCGTTCGACGTGATTCTGCCGGTGCCGATTCCGGGCAAAGGCCGCGTGCTGACTGAACTGTCGAATTTCTGGTTCAAAAAACTGGGCCACGTAATTCCGAACCACCTCACCGGCATCGCCCCCGAATCGGTAGTGTCAGAAGCCGACCGCGCACAAGTCGCAGGCCGCGCGATGGTGGTCAAAAAACTGAAGCCGCTGCTGGTCGAGGCGGTAGTGCGGGGCTATCTCATCGGCTCCGGCTGGAGCGACTACAAAAAAACCGGCGCGGTGTGCGGCATCCAACTGCCAGCGGGACTGGAGCAGGCGCAAAAACTGCCGCAGGTGCTGTTCACGCCGTCGTCGAAAGCGCCGGCCGGCCAGCACGATGAGAATATCACCTACGCCGATGTCGAAAAAATCGTCGGCGTCAAACTGGCGGCGCAGGTGCGTGATGTGTCGATCCGGCTGTACAGCGAAGCAGCCGATTTTGCGGCGACGCGCGGCGTGATCATCGCCGACACCAAGTTCGAGTTCGGCGTCGATGCCGGCAACAACCTGGTGCTGATCGACGAAATCCTCACACCGGATTCGTCACGCTTCTGGCCTGCCGCCGAATACCGTACCGGCATCAGCCCACCGAGTTTCGACAAGCAGATCATCCGCGACTGGCTGGAGACGACGACCTGGAACAAGAAGCCGCCCGCGCCGACGCCGCCGCCGGACGTGCTCGCCAAAACCTCGGAAAAATACCGCGAAGTGCAACGGCTGCTGACGCAGTAGTTGCGCCTCGCCGTACACCGCACAACCTGATGAAGCGCGTATGAAACGTGATCTCGGCAACCTGTTTCCGGAGCTTGAGAAAGACCTCAAGCCGTACACCGCCGATTTCACGACAGGCATATTGCCGTATCAGGATATCGTCAAGCTGATAAATGGCGGACGCATCAGCGCCGCCGAACCGATTGAAGATACGCAAATCCAGCCGGCGAGCCTCGATCTGCGGCTGGGCGCAACCGCATGGCGCGTGCGCGCGAGTTTTCTGCCGGGCGCGGCCTCGACAGTCAGCGCCAAGATCGAGCGCATGATGATGCATCAGATCGATCTCACGCGGCCGACGGTATTCGAGAAAGGCTGCGTCTATATTGCCGAGATCATGGAGGAACTGCGACTGCCCGCGGATATTTCCGGCAGATCAAACCCCAAGAGTTCCACCGGCCGCCTCGATATTTTCACGCGCCTGATTACGGATGGCGGCATCGAATTCGAGAGCGTGCCGGAGGGCTATCGCGGCAAGCTTTATATCGAAATTGTACCGCGCACCTTCAGCGTTCTGGCGCAGCAGGGTACGCGGCTCAATCAAATGCGTTTCGTACGCGGCCATCCCCCGCCTTCGGATCAGAAACTCGACGAACTGCAATCACTCGACTCGCTGGTGTATTCCGATGCCGATACGCCGATGGCCGCCATCGTCAATCACGGGCTGTGGATTTCGGTCGATCTCGAGGGCGAAAAGGGTAACGAGGGCGGCGGCATCGTCGGTTATCGCGCCAAACGGCATGCGCCGCTGATCGATCTGAATCACGTGAACCACTACGACCCGCTGGAATTCTGGGAACCGCTGCGCAGCGAAGCGCAGCGCAGCCTGGTGCTCAACCCCGACGATTTTTACATCCTGATTTCGCGCGAACGCATCCGCATACCGCCGAGTTTCGCCGCGTCGATGGTGCCCTATGACCCTTCGGTGGGCGAGTTTCGCATACACTACGCGGGGTTTTTCGATCCTGGATTCGGCTACGGCAACAACGACATCAACGGTGCGCGTGCCGTGCTCGAAGTGCGCTCGCACGAAGTGCCATTCCTGATCGAGCACGGTCAGGGCGTCGGCCGCCTGATCTACGAGCGCCTGCTCGGCAAGCCGGAGCGTCTCTACGGCGCGAACATCGGCTCCAACTATCAGGCACAGGGATTGAAGCTGAGCAAGCAGTTCAGGCCGCCCGCAACAGCATAAGCGGCGCCGGCGTGCTTGCCGCTGAGTATGGCGGCCCTCATAACGCAACTATTTGTTTTTAATAAGTATTTTATACAGGCTCATGGCGCTTGAGGAAATGTCCGTAGTTATCGCCCGCGCTGTGGCCACGCTGCGCGCCGGTGGACTGGTCGCATTTCCTACCGAAACGGTCTATGGCCTTGGGGCTGACGCGTCTAATCCCGAAGCGGTAAAAAAAGTCTTCGCTGCCAAAGGCCGCCCGCACGATCATCCGCTAATCGTGCATGTCGCGAACAGCGCACAACTCACCGCTTGGGCGCGCGATATTCCACTGGCGGCGCATACCCTCGCGCAAAAATTCTGGCCCGGCCCCTTGACGCTGATCCTCAAACGCGCGTCAGGCGTGAGTGATCTGGTCACCGGCGGGCAGGACACCGTCGCTATCCGCGTGCCGTCGCATCCAGTGGCACAAGCGCTGCTGCAAGCCTTCGGCGGCGGCGTGGTCGGTCCTTCAGCGAATCGGTTTGGGCGAGTATCGGCCACCACTGCCGAGCATGTGCGGCAGGAATTCGGGGATGCGGTGGACTGCGTGCTGGATGGCGGCGCATGCGAGGTGGGCATTGAATCCACTATTATCGATGTGTCGGGCGCAACACCCGCACTGCTGCGCCCCGGCTGGATCACCTCGACACAGATTGAATCTGCGCTCGGCGCATCGCTTGCCGCGCCGGACGCGCAATCTCCACGTGCGCCCGGCACGCTCGAAAAACACTACGCCCCACGCACGCCGCTGATGCTGGTCGAAGGCGATCTCATCGACGAACTCGCGCGCAGCTTCACGCGCCAGGGCAAGCGTGTGGCGGTGCTTGCGCGCAACGCGCGCCAGCCGCTGATCGAAAAGCTCCTGTGGATCGCCGCGCCCGCCGCACCAGCGGCTTATGCCCACGACCTCTACGCCAACCTGCGTGAGCTCGACGACGCCGCTGGCGATGTGATGCTGGTGGAGCAACCGCCGCCGGCTATCGAATGGGCGGCGATCCGCGACCGCCTGATGCGGGCAGCGGCCGACGCTGCGCCCTCGGGCGAGATCTGACAGCGTTGGAGCAGTGGCGGAATCTACAACCCGCTGCGGATCGACCGCAGCAACAGGTCCGCCATTTCATCCTGCACGTCGCACACGAACGCTGCGCCGAATTCTTCCAGCCACGCCCGCTCCGCATCGTTGTCCGCAGTGGCGACAATGGCAATGCGCGGACTCACGCCCCGCGCCGCAACGCAGATGCGCATCTTCTCGGTCAGCAAAGGATTCGTGATAACAATCATTTTTGCATGGGCAAGCCCCGCCGCTTTCAGGGCGTCCTGCTGCCCGGGATCTCCCAGAATGACCGTCACACCCGGCCTGCGAATGGATTCAAGCACCCCGGTTTCATCGTCGATGACGCAAACCGCTAGGCCGCCGCGCGCACAGCGCTGAACAAGTCGTTGCGCCAGTTCTCCGCGCCCTGTGATCAGGACCAGAGACGTAATCTCCTGTGGCGTGCCAGTCGCTTCGGCAGCCGGAGCCGGTTCTTCTATTTCATTGGGGACCGGCTTAAAGCGCGATTCAATGGCTTCCTGCGCGCGGAACAGCAACGGGTTCAGCGCGATCGAAACGATGGCCGCGATCACCAGGACGTCCAATCCTTCGGCCGGCAGGATGCCCAGCGATTTTCCGAGCGCGGCGAGTATGAATGAAAACTCGCCGATCTGTGCCAATCCCACGGCAACCGTCATCGCCGTGCGCGGGGTATCGCGCATGAGCATGACGATGGCCAGCGCCACCAGTGGCTTGACGATCAGCACAATCGCCAGCGCGGTGAGGATCAGTCCCGGCTGCGAAGTGATAAGCGCGGGATTGAACAGCATGCCGACCGAAACGAAGAACAATGCCGAGAACACGTCTCGGAACGGCATCATGTCGGCGGCGGCCTGTGATCCGAAGCGCGACTGTCCCACCACCAGGCCGCCGAAAAAGGCACCCAGTGCCACCGACACGCTGAATACCTCGGTGGCCAGCAGCGCAACGCCCAGGGCGATGACAAACACCGTCAGCGTGAACAGCTCCGTCGATTGCGTGCGTGTGATGCGCTCCATCAAGGGCGCGACGAGACGGGTGCCGAGTGCCCAGATCAGCACGGCGAACAGCGCGGCCTTGCCCATGGCGACCGCGAGCGCTGCGGACATCGCGCCGGCACCGGCCTGCTCCACGGCCAGCGCCGGCAGCACTACCAGCGCGATCACGGTAAATAAATCCTCCACGATCAGCCAGCCCACCGCGACGTGGCCATCACGGCTGCTCAGGCGGTCCTGCGCAATGAGCATGCGCATCAGCACCACGGTACTCGCCACGGCCAGCGCCATGCCGAACACAATGCCCGCGCCGTGACTCCACCCGAATGCGCGCGCGGCGGCCCAGCCGGCGACGGCTGCCACGGCGGACTGTGCAACGGCGCCGGGAACCGCGATGCGCCACACGCGCAGCAACTCCTGCGGATGAAAGTGCAGGCCTACGCCAAACATCAGCAGGATGACGCCGATTTCGGCCATCTGTGAGGCGAGGTTTGCATCAGCGACGAAGCCCGGCGTGTAGGGGCCAACCACGATGCCCGCCAGCATATAGCCCACCAGCGTCGACAGCCCCAGACGCTGCGTCATCCAGCCGAAGACCAGTGCAACCGCAAGCCCGCCGGTCAACGTCGTAATAATCGTCAGATCGTGCATGTGCACATCGTTGCGGGTGTGGGCAATGAACCGCTGTTGTGTCGCGCTAACCACGAAAACCGACTGCTTCGTGAGCGCGCCGCGTCATGGGACCATCTCAAATGTCCTGAGCGCGGGACAAGAATAATATCTTGCATGATACGCGAGCAGGAATTGCTTTAAAAGCATTGCCGCACGTGCGGAGCGGGAGGAAATGAAACCCAATGCCGGCCAACCCAGGCGCGCTCGCGCAATTGGGTCAGCGCCCTCTACACCGTAATCCGATTCCGTCCAGCATTCTTCGATTGATAGAGCTTGCGGTCGGCATCGTCCAAAATATCCTTGTAGGCACCGAACCCGGGCTGGTTCTCCGAAACGCCGATCGAAATCGTTTGCTTCAGTTGCTTGCCGTTACAAGCAAACGGATAGGCTTCCACCGCTTTGCGAATCCGCTCTGCCATCTCGACAGCGGCACTGCTATCCGTATTCGGAAGCACCGCAACAAACTCCTCTCCACCATAGCGGCCGAGGACATCTTCTTTCCGCACGCAGGACTTTGCAATCCGCGCACTTTCACGCAAAACATAATCGCCGCAATCGTGGCCATACATATCGTTCACTTTTTTAAAAAAATCCAGATCGCAGTAGATCAGCGACAGAGGTCTGCCATAGGCGCGACTAAACATAAATTCTGCGTCCAGGGTTTCGAGTAGATACTTTCTATTAAAAAGCTCCGTGCCCGAATCAATCGTCGCCATGCGATAGATCTTGTCGTGGAAAATACTCTCGATATTGTCATACGCAAAAAACTTCAGCAGGATAGGGCCCAACCGCAAGATATCGCCGTTCCGCAACACGGTTGACGATTGGACACGCCGGTCATTGATGAATGTCCCGTTGCGGCTAACGAGGTCTTCGATTTCAATGGTGTTGCCGACCACGTTGCACTTGGCATGCGTGCGCGACACGCTCATGTCCGGAATGATAATTACGTTGCTTGGCGCACGTCCAATCGTGACCTTGGGAATGTCGAGAAAATAACGGCGTCCCAGCGAGTCGCCGCTGTACTGAATCAAGCAGGCGCACCTGCGCGTCGGCGAGCTTGGCCGCCGCCTGTTCGCGCCGGGTATAGTATCTTCTGACTGGAATGCCACGCTGTAACCTATTTCAAGTAGCTCGCACCTCTTGCCGTCACGAACCGAAAGAAACCGGTTCCAATCACGCATGGGCAAGCGCGCGAATTTCCGACGCCCCTTTTGGGCGAACGCCAATCTATCGCCGCGCTGATAAGTAGTCAATCACGGTCAGTCGTACCGGCTGAGCCCGCAAATTCGCAACCAAGCGGCGACTTTGGTTTGAAACAAGCCACAGTATCGCACGCACGCCGTTCCGTCGGGTATGCAGGACGCCGCTACCGTTTCAACCGATTGCCTAATGCCTTGGCAATCAGTGTCAGTCCGGAAATCTCCGAAGCTGCCTGGATCCCCGGGGGCGCTGCTCCACCCGCACCAGCTGCTTGGATACTTGCGCGCAGATTCTCCGCGAAGGTCGAAATCAACTGCGTGGAAATTTCCGAGATCATGCCGGCGCCGCGTCCGTATTGCGCGACCTGGCCAGCGAGTTGCAGGTCGCTTTGCATGGTGACGCACGTGCTTTCACCTTGCGCTCGCAGCGTGAAATGCGTGACAGTGTTGGCGTTACCGCGCCCCCTGGTTTCGCTCCAGTTGGCCTTGACAGTGGCGCTGTGCGCTGCATCGTCGCGATTCCCGATGCGCAGGTTGCCCGAAAACACCATGGCCAGCGGCCCCAATTTCACGGTAACGCGGCCCTTGTACTGATCCGCGCCCACCTGCTCAATCATGCTGGCACCTGGAAAACACGCGGCAGTTTGCGGCACGTCCATCAGGATGGGCCACGCCGTTGCCGGCGGCAACGGTATCTCGAAGTGGTTTTCAATCTGCATGGCGCGGCGTTGGGGCTAGTTGCTGAACGAACCACTCCTGATCACTTCGCCCATCTTCGCCATATCCGCCTTGATAAAGCGCGCAAAATCCTCGGGCGAATTGCCGACGATTTCCACTCCGGCGTTGAAGACGAGTTGAGAATCCAGCCCTTTTAGCGCTTGCTGAATCCCGTTGTTGAGAATCTTGATGATGGGCGCAGGCGTTTTCTTCGGCGCAAAAAATCCGATGGCCGCTTCGGAGGCATAACCGGGGAGCGCATCGCTCACCGGCGGCAGATCCGGCGCGAGCGGAGAACGCTTCGGCGTGGTAATCGCCAGGGCCTTGACCTTGCCGCTCTTCACGTGCGGCATGATCGGGCCGAGCGCGGCAAACATCATCTGCACTTCACCCACAAACAGCCCCAGCATGGAAGGGCCCGAGCCTTTGTAGTTGACACGCACGATTTTGGTTTTCGCCATGTAGTTGAAGAGTTCCGCCGCGATGTGCGGCGTGGAGCCTCCGCCGCCGGCGCTGTAGTTGAGCGCACCGGGCCTGGCTTTGGCCAGCGCGATTAAATCCCTGGTGGATTTCACTGGCAACGACGGATGGACAACCAACACGTTGGGCGAACTGATCGCCAGCGAAATCGGCGCCAGATCCTCGACGGGATCCCAGTTTACTTTGGCCAGCAGCGGCTGCAGCCAGGTATAGGCGCCGTAAAATAAAATGGTATAGCCGTCGGGCGGCGTGTCCCTGGCGATGATCTCGGTCGAAATGCTGCCGCGATTTTCAACAATCACGCGCTGGCCGATGCGCGGCGTCAGTTCCTGCGCAACCACGCGCGCGCCCCAATCGTGATTGCTGCCGGGTGTGGCGGTTAATACGCGGATGACTTTGGTGGGGTATTTGTCCTGGGCAAATACGCTATGCGAGGCCGGCAACAGTACGGCCAGTGACAAAGCCCACATTGCACGAGGTTTCAGTATCATAAAATATTGTTTAAAAACATATGCTTATATATTGTCATTGTGTACGTCCCCGCGCATGGACACCCAGCAACTCGACAATACGTTGCGGCGATATCGGCGCTTCCGCGATAGTCACGCCAAAAGGCGACAGCGCATTCTCCACCGCACCGATAATCGCGCCGATGGCGGAAATGGTGCCGCCTTCGCCCGCGCCCTTGATGCCCAGCGGGTTCAACGGCGACGGCGTTTCCAGATGCACCAGATCCACGCGCGGCACATCAGCGGCCAGCGGCAGCAGGTATTCGCCAAAGTTGGTGGACAGCGGCTGTGCATTTTCATCGAATGCCAGTCGCTCGAACAGCGCGTTGCCCACGCCATGCGCGACACCGCCCACCACCTGCCCATCGACCACCATCGGATTGATCACGCGCCCGCAATCGTGCGCGACGGTGTAGCGCAAAATTTTGACTTCGCCGGTTTCGATATCGACTTCCACTTCGGCGACGTGCGCGCCGTTGGAATACACCGCCTGATCGGGCGTGAAATGCGCCGTGTGCTCCAACCCTGGCGCCAGCCCGCCTGCCATAGAAAATCCCGGCATGCCGATGGATTTGACTGCGATGTCGCGCAGACTTTTCCTTACATCCGGCGCGCTTTTGAGACGCACATAGCCGTCCGCGAGTTCAAGATCGTCTTCGAGGCACTCCATCATGCCGGCAGCGATTTTTTTGGCCTTGGCAGCGACTTCCATCGCGGCCACATGCACCGACGACCCGGCGTTGACCGCAGTACGCGCGGCGAAGCTGCCGACACCCAGAGCGTTCATCGCGGTGTCGGCGGTGACCACCGCGATATCGTTGAAATCGACACCCAGCTGATCCGACGCAATCTGCGCCAGCGTGGTTTTGTGCGACTGGCCCTGCGGCGTGGCACCGGTGTAAATCACGATCTTGCCCGACGTCGCAACACGCACCGTGGCGCTTTCATAGGGACCGAGTCCGGTGGCCTCGACCGCATTGGCGATGCCGATGCCCAGATAACGCCCCTGTGCACGGGCTTCGCTCTGGCGTTTCAGGAAACCGTCGTAGTCCGCGGTTTTCAGCGCCGCCGCCTGACTCGCAGGGTAGTTGCCGCTGTCGTATGTGACAGGACGTCCGTCACGGAAAATGATGCCCACCTTGTACGGCATCTGCTCCGGCTGGATGAAATTACGCCGCCGCACTTCGGCACGATCGAGCTTAAGCTCGCGCGCCACTCGATCCATCAGGCGTTCCATCGTTGTTACCGCTTCGGGCCGTCCCGCGCCGCGCACCGGCGTGGTTTGTATCTTGTTGGTGAACACCGACACCACATCGAGCTTGAAATGCGGGATCACATACGGTCCCGGCACCGTGGTCGCGGTGATCCACGGCAGCACGATGCCCCACGGCACGTACGCGCCGGTTTCGTGGATGAGCTGCCCGCGCACGCCGATGATTTTGGCATCGGCATCGACGGCAATTTCCATGTCCCAGTACTGGTCGCGCTCCTGATGCGTGGTGAGAAAATTTTCGCGCCGGTCTTCGATCCATTTCACCGGCCGGCCAAGCAAGCGTGCCGCCACCGCAAGGTTGATGTATTCAGGATAAAACGAACCTTTGGGTCCGAAGCCGCCGCCGACATCGGGTGTAATGACGCGCACCTGGTGGTCGCCCAGATCATCAAACATTTCCAGCATGCTGCGCTTGATGCGGTGCGAACTTTGCGACGACACGTGCAGCGTATAGCCCTGCAACTGCGCATCGTACTGCGCGATCGCGCCGCGGCATTCCATGAAAAACGGACCCCCGCGATGCTGATAGATTTTTTCGCGGAATACATGGGCAGCGCCGGTGAACGCGCGATCAGCATCGCCCACCTTGACCGGAAAGCGCGCCGCCACGTTAGACTCGGCGCCCTGATGTGCCAGCGGCGCACCCTCCTCCAGTGCTGCGCGGCAGTCGTTCACTGCGGGCAGCGGCTCATATTCGACTTCCACCCGTTGCGTCGCGTCTTCCGCGATATAGCGGCTGTCCGCGATCACGCAGGCCACCGGTTCGCCGGCGTAGCAGGTTTCGTCTTTCGCCAGCGCGTAAGGCAGCAGCGGCTGCTTGATCGCCGGATGCGGCACCAGCAGCGGCAGCGTTTGCCGCTGTATTGTTTCGGGCAAATCGCCAAAAGTAATGACGGCGTGCACGCCCGGCAGAGTCAGCGCCGCGCTCTTGTCGATGCGGCCTACCTTCGCGTGCGCGTACGGGCTGCGCACGAACGCGGCGTGCAGCATTTCGGGCAGGTGAATGTCATCAACAAACTGGCCCTCGCCGCGCAGGAACGCCGGGTCTTCCTTGCGTTTGACCGAAGCGCCAAAGCCGGTAAATGAGCCAGTAAGCTTTTCCGCGCCACCCGTTGTTTTCATCGCGCACCCTCCCGCAGGCGCTTCGCTGCGTCCAGTGCCGCATCGACGATGCCCTGATAGCCGGTGCAGCGGCACAGGTTGCCGGACAGCGCCTCCCTTACCTCGGTCTCACTGGGTGCGGGATGTTCACGCAGAAACTCGGTCAGCGTCATCAGCATGCCCGGCGTGCAGAAACCGCACTGCAGGCCGTGGTTGTCCTGAAACGCCTGCTGCAGGGAATTAAGTTTCCCATCGGTCGCCAGCGATTCAACGGTGGTAACTTCCTGCCCATCGCACTGCACCGCCAGCATCAGGCAGGCGCGCGCACTGTTGCCATTGACCAGCACCGTACAGGCGCCGCACACGCCGTGTTCGCAGCCGACGTGGGTGCCGGTGAGTTTAAGTTCATGGCGCAAAAAATCCACCAGCGTCATGCGTGTTTCAATAGTGGCGGTATACGCCTTGCCGTTGACGTTGATCGCAATGGTTCGTGTATCAGCCATGTTGAATCTCTTTTGCACGCGCGGCGGCTTGTTCGAGTGCGCGGTAGGTAAGCACGCGCGCCAGATGTTGCCGGTAGGCCGCGGTGACATAGGCGTCTGCACCGGCCTCGATCTTTTCGGTTTCTGCGGCGGCTGCTTTGAACGTTGCTGCATCCGGCTTTTGCCCAAGTAGCGCCCGCTCGATGACGGTGGGCCTGACCGGCGCGTGCGTCAATCCCGACAGCGCGATAGCCGCATCGGCGATGTTGCCTTTTTCATCCAGTTCCAGCAGTGCGGAACAGGCGACGATGGCAAAGTCGCCATGACGGCGGGCGAATTCGACGAAGGCATGGCCGCACGCTTTCCGGGGAAGCGGAAACGTCACTGCGACGAGCATTTCGTCCGACTCCAGTGCGGTGGTCATGTAGGCCACGGCAAAATCCGTAAACGGTATTTCGCGCGCGCCGCGTGTGGACGCCACGTGCAGGGTTGCGCCAAGCAAGGCTGCTGCATTAACGAGTTCGGCGGACGGATCCTGATGGCACAGTGAGCCGCCCAACGTACCGCGGTTGCGCGTTTGCCGGTGACCGACATGTGCCAGCGCTGCGTGCAACAGCGGACAGTGCTTGCCTATGTCGGATGAAAACTCGATGTCCCGTTGCCGCGTCATGGCCCCGATCTTCAGCGCGTTGCCCTCGACACGGATGTAGGCCAGCTCGCTCACCTTGTTGAGATCGATCAGGTGATCGGGCATCGCGTAACGAAAATTCATCATCGGCATCAGCGATTGCCCGCCTGCGAGCACGCGCGCGTTGTCGTGCGCGGCAAGCAGGCCGACCGCGTCGTTGATGCTGCGCGGGTCGTGATAAGTGAAGGGTGCTGGCTTCACTACAGCTTCTCGTGTTTAGCCGTGGGCGTTTCCGGCTTCAAATCATCCCGCCGCCGTTTGATGGTCTCCAAGCCATTCGCTTCCCAGTCGCCTGCAATCGTCCGCTGCGCAAACCTTTCCCAGGTTTCTGTCCAGTCGCCCAGCGTGTAGCCGTGCCATGGTCCTTTGGGTGAGAGCGCGGGAAGCTTCAACGTTTCCCATAGTTGTTTCGCATGCTCCATGTATTCCTTGCCCGGCAAGGCCAGCGGCGCCATCGGGTGTTTTTGCGTAGCGTCTATGAGCAGGGTCGATTCCGCGGTGTTGGGGCCATACTGCGAGCCCTGCACGCCGCGCCGATAGTTGATGATTTGCACATCTTCCGATGGCGTTGCGCGATAGGCCATCGACCAGAACACGGCATCCGTACTTTCCGGATCGATGTCTTCAGAAACACCGATGACGATTTTGCCGCAGTCCGCGCGCAGCGTGGCTGCTCCCTGCAAGGCGCGCCACACCTCGGTGCGCACCGTATCACGCGCGAACTGCACAAAAATCACCGGCCGCAGATTCGACAGCGGTTCGTGCATCACCACCCGCTTCACGCCTTTGATGCCCAACGTGTCGCGCAAGTGGCTGAGAAACATCGGCTCATAGGCGACTTTCTTCACCACACTGGATTCACTCGGCGTAACCTGACTGATGATCGCCGAGAACACCGCATTCCTGCGATGCGTGATGGCCGTCACTTGCATCGGCATGTTGTAGGCTTCCAGAGCGACATAGCCGTTGCTCTCGCCGAAGGGCGCTTCAGGTTCCAGTGTGGAAGGATCGATCACGCCTTCGACCACGATTTCCGCGTCGGCCGGCACATTCAGATCATTCGTCACACATTTCGCCATGCGTATCGCGTGACCCGCGAGGCCGCCCGCTACCGACATCTCGTCCATATCCACCGGCAGTTTTTGCGGACCGGTAAAAAACACCACCGGCGACGCGCCCAGCACGATGGCGATGGGCATCTGTTGCTTGCGTTCGCGGTACTTCAACCAATGCACCCAGCCGCCCGCGCCGCCTACACGCGCCACCATGCGCACCACCAGACGATCTGTTGCTTTCAACGCCGCGCGGTAAGTGCCCATGTTCTGTATGCCGTTTTCCGGATCCCGCGTCACGCACAGCGTCGCCGTGAGATAGGGCGCGGAATCGAAGCCGGGCGTGGACACTGGCACCGGCAGCGCCGCCAATCCGCCGCCGGGTTTACGCAGTGCGTCGCCCGTAATCACAACTTCCTGGCACGCGGGCTTGTCCACTGCGACCGGCGCAATCGGATTCTTGACGGCGTTCACCCACGCCTTGCCGATGTCTTCGACCTTCTGGCCCATGCCCTGCGCGTAAATCTGCGGCGACGATGCATATACGCCGATCGCCACCGGCATGTCGTAACGCCTGCCCTTGGCATCAACTACGTTGGTGAATAAAAACGCGCGGCGTTGATCTTCCGGTACGCCCCCCACAAACTGCCAGCGCACCAACGGCTGCAACTCGGTGTCCTTGTTGATCGGCCGATCCACGCGCACCAGCAGTCCTTGTTTTTCGAGATCGGCGAGATGCTGCTGGAAGTCGCGTGGGGGTTTGAGTTCTGGTTGGTCAGCCATGGAGACCTCTGTTTAGACTGCACGAATGGTATGCGTTGCGGACAGACGGGAATGACAGCTTCCGCCAGACAAAATTGTTTAATAAAAACAATAAATTATGATCTCCGGCTGCAGTGTTGCCCCTGTGATTCGGGAATCTCGGGGACGCCAGGCAATTTTTTACAATTTTACGTTCGAACGTCGGTTCGCGTCGGTTCATTTGCAATGTCGCCACTGAAAGATTCCCCACGCCTCAACATGGGCCGGAGCGCGGGTATGATGTTGCTAAGGGAGGGGCCACCATGAACACACTGTTACGCGCGCTGTTGCTCGTCACTGGAATGGCTTGGGCTGCAGGTGCAATCGCGCAGGCCTATCCAAATCGTCCGATCAAGTTCGTGGTGCCGTTCCCTCCCGGCGGCAATCTCGATTTCCTGGCGCGCGCCATTCAGCCGCGGTTCAGCGAATTTCTCGGTGCGACCATCGTCATCGACAACAAGGGCGGCGCAGCAGGCATCGTCGGCGCCGAGTATGCCGCCCGGCAGCCGGCCGACGGCTACACCATCTTTCTCGGCAATACCGGCACCATGGGGCTGTACCCGGTGGTGTATCCGAAGCTGCCGTACGACGCGCTGAAAGACTTTGCAGCGATTGGCCAGATCGCTTCGAGTACGCAACTCATGGCGGTGCATCCGTCGGTGCCGGCGAAGACGGTGCCGGAATTCATCGCGTTCGCCAAAAAGAATCCCGGCAAACTGACCATTGCCATTGCCGGTTTGGGCTCCACCGCGCACTTCTCGGCCGAAATGCTGAAAGCGCGCGCCGGCATCGACATCCTGCTGGTGCCCTACAAAGGCAGCGGTCCGGCGGTGACTGACGTGATTGGCGGTCAGGTCGATCTGATCATCGATGCGACTTCGGTCAGCATGCCCTATGTCAAGGCTGGAAGGCTGCGAGCAATTGCCGTCACTCGAAATGTGCGCCTCGCAGCGTTGCCGGACGTGCCGACGTTCGAAGAACAGGGCCTCAAGGGCTTCCAGGCGAACGGCTGGCAGGGCGTGCTGGTGCCGACCGGAACGCCGGCAGCCGCAGTGGCAAAACTATCGGAGGCACTGATGAAGACACTGGCACAGCCGGACGTGCGCACGAGATTCGCTGATCAGGGCCTCGATCCGGCGCCTTCGACGCCCGAGCAGTTCGGCGCATACATCCGCGCGGAGATTGAGAAATGGGGGCGCGTGCAGAAGGTGGCCAAGATCAAGGTCGAGTAAGCTGGATAGCGGGAGAGACATGCAAGGCCTGTTATCGCGTCGCGTTATCCAGAAACCGCTTCACATGCCGCACTAGCTCCGTCTCCGCGCCATTGAAATAATGATCCGCGCCGGCGATGGACATCTGCCCCGAGCCGCGTACACGCTTGATGGAATCCGCGCGCAGGGCGGCATTCTTCAACACCACCGGGAAGTCTTTTTCGCCATAGATGTCGAGCACGGGGGCCTTGAAGGTTTCAGGCTGCAGATAGACGCCGGTGCTGATGCCCACCGACACCCAGGCGTCGGCTGTGCCGCCCTGCGCCAGGTAGTGGTTCACCATGCGCGCCCCCATGCTGTGCGACACGACGGCAACCTTGAGAGGAACTTTATCGCGCAGAAACGTCACCGCCGCCTGCAAACGATCAGCCGCCTCCGGGAATAACGCCGGGTAGGATTCGGCTTTGGCATCAGCGGCCAGCACCGGCATTTGCACCGACAGCGTGGCGTAGCCCTGCTCGGGAAGCTGGCTGCGCAATGCGTTAATGAGATTCCAGTCTGGATGCACGCCCATACCATGCACCACAATGACGACTGCGCGCGCTTTGGCCCTGGTTGCGTTCGGTGTGTAGATGGCGAGAAATTTGTGCCCTGACTTCAGCGCGAGGTAAACCGGATCTCCCACCAGAATCGCCGGAGTGATTTCGTCTGCCCAGCGTTTTTCGCGCGCGTAATCGGGCTGGGCAGGCTGCGCAAAACCGCTGGCCGATGCGATAAAAAACAGCACCAAGACGAGTGCGCGCATGGCCTAAGGAAACCGCGCGCCCTGCGTTGCGCCGTGCCGGGTATCGCGGTCGTAATCGAGATCAAGCTGGTTATATTTGCGCAGAATGCTCATGCCCAGTGCGTTCGCATTCGCGCCCAGCGCATCGCAACTGGCGGCAGGCGGCATGGCGGCAATCGCCCGATCCACTTCATTGCCCGCATCAACGCCGTGACGGCGATGTCCCTGCTCATGCAGTTCCAGCGCAGCCAGATAGCGCGACCATAGTGCGCGCGTAGTGCTGTCCGAGCGGTTCTCGTTGCGCCATTGGGGCAGCGTGATCGTCACCCTGACACTGGTGTTTACGGACGCAATGGTGCAACTGCCACCCGCGTTGCTGTAGCGGTAACGCCAGCTCACGTGCCAGCGCGTGTAGCCATCGAAGCGGCGGCCGTCCGCGCCCTGCGGACCCTTGGTGCTCATTTCGCGGCGCAGGTCCGACGGCGTTGAACCTTCTATGGTGTAGCGCTCGACTTGATCGTTGACATCGACGGCTGCTTGCGCCGGCAGCACGCAGGCGTTCAGCACGAGCAACAGAAAACACGACCGGATACGCATCATTTGGCCTCGAACCGTGGAGGTTTCTTGGCAAGAAACGCCGCCACACCCGTGCGGTAATCCGCGGTATCGAAGCATGCAAACCCCTCATCCCATTCGTCCGCTGAAATGTCCGCACGCACGGTCAGGCGCTCGATGAACTGCTTGTGCCAGCGCGCCACCAGCGGCGCACCGGCGGCAATGCGCGCTGCCGTGGCATAGACTTCTGTTTCGACTCTGTCATCGGGTACCACGCGATTGACCAGGCGCTTGCGCAGCGCTTCGCTGGCATCAAACACGCGGCCTTCAAGCAGGATTTCCAGCGCCACCGCACGACCAACCAATGCGAGCAGGCCGGCCAGCTCGCCGTAGCCCATGGTGAGCCCCAGCTTGTTGATCGGCACACCGAAGCGGCTGGACTCGCCGCAGATGCGCAGATCGCACATGGCGGCAATTTCGAGGCCGCCGCCGACGCACGCGCCCCGGATCATCGCTACCGTCGGGTGCTTGCACGACGCCACCGATTGCATGGTGTCGTGGATCAGGTTGCCGTAGCTTTTGGCTTGCCGCGCATTCGCGCGTTCACTCGCAAACTCGGCAATATCGGCGCCGGCAGCAAACGCTTTGTCGCCCGCGCCGCGCAACACCACGCAGCGCAGGGTGTCGTCCGCCGACAATTCACGCATCACCGCACCCAGTTGTTCCCACATCGGCTTATTGAGCGCGTTGAGCCTTTCGGGATTGTTCAGCGCGACAGTGGCAATGGTGCTGTCGCGGGTAACGATCACAGGCTTCGCGATTATGCCGCGCACTTCGCCTACTCCCCCTTGATGCCTGCTTCGCGAATGATCTTGCCCCAGCGCGCAACGTCGCTGCGTAGCACATCGGCGAATTTATCCGGCGCCATCAGTTCCACTTCCATGCCCTGCTGCGACAGTTTTTCGCGCAAATCCTTTTGCGAAAGCGTCTTGTTCGACACTGCCGCCAGATATTGCACCATGTTCGCAGGCAGCGCGCGTGGACCAAGGATGCCATACCACGTGGTGTAGTCGTAGCCCGGCACGCCGGCCTCCGCGATGGTCGGCAGTTCCGGAAACGCTGGCGATTTTTTTGCACCCGACACGCCCAGCGCGCGCAGGCGGTTGCCGCGGATATGCCCCGCCGCCGCCGGCATGGTGGCGATCATCATCTGAATCTGCCCGCCGATGGTGTCGGTCAGCGACGGCCCCGCGCCTTTGTACGGCACGTGTTGCAACTGCACGCCGGCAAGCCGCTGGAACAATTCCACCGCGAGATGCGCGGAGCTGCCCACACCGCCGGTGCCATAGTTGATGCTTTTCGGTTTTGATTTCGCAAGCGCGACCAGTTCCTTCACCGACTTGGCGGCCACACCCGGATTCACCACCAGCACGTTGGGGGTAACGCCAACCATCGCGATCGTCGCAAAATCATTCAGCGTGTCATACGGCAGCTTGGTGTAGAGCGTGGCGTTGAACGTCATGCCCTGGTGATTCATCATCAGCGTGTAGCCGTCGCCGGCGGCCTTGGCCACGATGTCGGTGGCGATGGTGCCGCCGCCTCCGCCGCGATTGTCGATCACCAATGCCTGGCCCAGTGACTCGGACATTTTCTGGCCTACCATGCGCGCGATCAGATCGGTGGTGCCGCCGGGCGCGAACGGCACCATGAAGCGGATCGGCTTGTCGGGATAAGCGCCGGGCTTGACTGCTTCCATCGGCGGCGGCGTTTCCTTGCCCTTGGCGGGCGCCTTGGCTTTGGTTTGTGCCGTCGCGGCGGACGCGGCCAGCACACCGCACAACAGTGGCAGGGTTATCGAAATATGCATTTTCTTCTCCTCGTGTTCCGGTTACTGCCCATGGCATTTCAACTGGCGCGGCGCAATCGGCAGCAGCCTACTCGTTTCTGACCCCGGCGGTCTTGATGACTTTCGCCCACTTGTCCATTTCGGCGCGGATGAACGTGGCGAACTCCTGTGGCGTGCCGGCAACGATGTCATTGCCCTGATTCAGAATCGGATTGCGCACCTCAGGCAGCGCGAGCACTTTCACCAGGTCCGCATGCATGCGGCTTACCACTGCGGCGCCCGCGCCTGCGCGCGTGACGATGCCTTGCCATGAACTCGATTCCGCACCCGCATAGCCCGCCTCGGCGGCAGTGGGCGTCTCGGGCAGTGCCGGCGAACGTTTGGCGGTGGTAACGGCGAGCGAGCGCAGTTTGCCGGTTTTCACGTGCGGCACAGCGGTAATCACATTGTTGAACATCACGCCGACCTGTCCGCCGATGAGATCAGTAGTCGCCGGCGCCCCGCCTTTGTACGGCACATGCACCATGTCGATGCCGGCGATCATCTTGAACAACTCGGTGGTGAGATGGATGCCGGTCGCCGTACCACTCGAAGCGTACGACAGCGCGCCGGGTTTCGCCTTGGCCAGCGCCACTAACTCTTTCAAATTGCGCGCGGGCACCGACGGATGCAGCGTTACCACATAGGGCGAGGTTGAAACCAATGTCACGGGCGCGAAATCGACCAGCGGATCGTAACGCGGCTTGCGCGGCATCGACGGAATCACCGCGAGCGTGCTGATCGAACCCATCGCGATGGTGTAGCCGTCGTTGGGCGCCTGTGCCGCGATTTCAAAGCCGATGGCGCCACCCGCGCCCGGCCGGTTGTCGAATACCACCGGCTGACCCCACAGTTCGATCAGCCGCAAGCCGATGATGCGCGCCTGCACATCGTTTTGTCCGCCGGGCGGCTGCGCGATGATGAAGCGGATGGGTTTGGCAGGCCATTGCTGGGCTTGCGCTGCGGCGGTGACCAATCCCAACGCGACGGCAACAACGCATCGCCGCATGGTCAAACCTTCACCCCCGCCGCCTGCGCATGCTTCACGAACGTATGACGCGCCGCCAGCATGTCGTCGAGCGTGGCAAACGCATTGGTGTAATGGCCCTTGAAACCCGCGCCCTCAATCAGCCTGAACATGTTGCCGAAGTCGATGTTGCCCTTGCCTGGCGGCAGGTGCACTTCGTAACCATTGCGGAAACAATCCGCCAGCCGCACTTCGTGCACGCGTTTGAAATTGAGGGCCTTGACGAAACCTTCGATACCTTCGGGCACCAGGTGCGCGTGATTGGCGGTGAAAGAAAGCTTGAAGCTTGGCGACTTGATATCCCAGTAATACTGCCACTCCTCGACGGTGTGCGCGAGGTAATGCACCTCGGCATCATCAGGTTCCTTGTTCAAATTTTCGAGCAGGATCAGCGCCTTTTTCTTTTCAGCGTACGCGACGATGTGCTTCAACCGTTCCTTGCCGGCCTCCATGCGCGCTTTTTTGTCCTTGGTAAAATGATAGCCGGCGTGCATCTCCGTCCAGCTTGCACCGAGTTTGACCACCAGATCGACGTAACGCTTGAGATACGCCGTTACAGCGTCGGAAACCAGCGGCGAGTATTCGGCCACATTCACCGATGAACTGGAATGCAGGCCCAGTTCAAGGCCGTGCTTGTCGAGCAATTTCCGCACGGCGTTACAACGTTTGGTATCGAACTTGGGCAGCGCATTGTCACCGGTATCGAGCTGGATATCGATGTGCTTGAGGCCGTTTTTGGCTGCCCATTCGATGGCGGTTTCAAGTTTCAGGCGGCGGCTGATGTCGATGCCGATGCGGTCGATGAGACTCATGTGGTTTCTCCCCTGGATTGGTTCATGGCATGATAGCGCAAAGCGCCGCTGTCTTGCCCGGATCAGAATGGCGGTGCACAATTCCCGTATTCCACGATGAACAAGGAGGCACCATGAAATTCTTCCAGGGGTTTTTGCATTTCAACATTCGTTGCTCCGAAGCTGATCTGTCGGCCGTCGAAAAATTCTACGGCGACGTGCTGGACCTGAAAAAAGGCCCGCGCCCCAACTTCATGTTTCCCGGCGTGTGGCTCTATTACGGCGATGACCCCATCCTGCACGTGGGCGCGCGTTTCAAAAAGGGCGCACAAATCAAGGACCACCACAGTGGCAGCCTCGATCACATCGCATGGAAGGCCAGCGGCGCGGTGGATTTCCGCAAGCGGCTGAAGTCGCTCAACATTGAGTTCGAGGAGCAGAACATCAAGGACGCCGGCTATCAGGTGTTTTTATATGACCCGGTCGGCACCAAGCTCGAATTTAATTTTGTGAATGAGCACGTGGCGGATGCGGTGCCACTGGGGACTACGGCTGAGGCGAATATACGCTAAAACCCCTTGCGTATGCGTTGCTAATTGTTTGTTTTTAAACAACTTTCTTTAAGGCATTCCATCGCCGCCGCAACTCCGCCTTTGTGATGTGGCACCTTGGCGAGCGCGAGACTCATCTCCACGCCGGCGAGCGTGCCCATCAGCGTGAGGTCGTTAAAATCTCCGAGGTGGCCGATGCGAAACACCTTGTCGGCGATCTTGCCCAGACCGCTGCCGAGCGACATATTGAAGTTGTCGAGCACGACCTTGCGGAACGCGACTTCGCTGTAACCCGCGGGCATCAGCACGGCAGTGAGCGCGCTGGAGTATTCGGTTTCGTTCTTGCACAGGATTTCCAGGCCCCATGCATGCACCGCGCGGCGCGTGGCTTCGGCGTGGCGGTCGTGGCGCTTGAATACGTTGTCGAGGCCTTCTTCTTCGAGCATGGCGACCGCTTCACGCAAACCGTAGAGCAGATTGGTCGCCGGCGTGTACGGGAAAAACCCGGTCTTGTTGGGGCCCAGCATTTCTTCCCATGACCAGTAGGAGCGCGGCAGCTTCGCGGTTTTCGACGCCGCCAGCGCCTTTTCGCTCACCGCGTTAAACGACAATCCCGGCGGCAGCATCAGCCCTTTCTGCGAACCCGCAACGGTGACGTCCACGCCCCATTCGTCGTGACGGTAGTCGATGGAGCCCAAGCCTGAAATGGTATCCACCATCAGCAGCGCCGGATGTTTTGCGCGGTCGATGGCCTTGCGCACTTCCGCGATTTTCGAGGTGACGGCGGTGGAGGTTTCGTTATGCACCACGCACACCGCCTTAATCGCGTGCTGCTTGTCTTCGGTGAGGCGCGCTTCGATGGCAGCGGCATCCGCGCCGTGGCGCCAGTCGCCCGCAATGAATTCCGGCTGCAAGCCCATGCGCAGTGCCAGCTTTTGCCACAGCGAAGCAAACTGGCCGGTTTCATACATCAACACCTTGTCGCCGGCCGACAGCGTGTTGACCAGCGCCGCTTCCCACGCGCCGGTGCCCGATGCCGGATAAATCACCACTGCGCCTTTGGTCTTGAAGATGCGCTGCATGCCTGCCAGCACATCGCGGCCCAACTGCTGAAATTCCGGCCCGCGATGGTCTATGGTCGGCCGGTCTATCGCGCGCAGCACGCGGTCGGGCACGTTGGTGGGGCCGGGGATTTGCAGGAAGTGACGGCCAGCTTGGTAGGTCATCGCGGATGCTCCGGAAAATGGTGCGGTATTATAGGCGAGAACTTCCAGACCGCTTTTTTTAACCACAGATGAACACCATCAACCACACCCAGCGCAATACCGCGCTTGCTGCCCGCCTCAAAAAAGAGATCCGCGGCGACGTATTGTTCGACGCTGCCACGCGCGGGCGCTATTCCACCGATGCGTCGATCTACCAGATCGAACCGGTCGGCGTGGTCATTCCGCAGACCGAGGAGGACGCGACCACCGCAATGCAGATCGCGCTCGACGCCGGCGTGGCGGTGTTGCCGCGCGGCGGCGGTACGTCGCAATGCGGCCAAACCGTGGGCGAGGCGCTGGTGATCGACGTCAGCAAGTATTTGCGCAATATGATCGATTTCAATGCCGAAGCGCGTACCGCGGTCGTGCAGCCGGGCGTGGTGCTGGATCAACTTAATGCGTTTTTGAAGCCGCATGGCCTGTGGTACCCGGTCGATGTTTCCACCAGCGCGCAGGCGACGATAGGCGGCATGGCAGGCAACAACTCATGCGGCTCGCGTTCGATTTTCTACGGCAACATGGTGCACAACGTGCGCGGCGTCGACGCCGTGCTGGCCGATGGCAATGCGTATCACTTCGGCGGTGTGCCCTCTGATTTATCGCAACTTGACGGCCCGCAGGGATATCGCGATCTGGTGCGCAAGATTCGCGACATCGCGGTGTTGAACGCCGAAGAAATCGAGCTGCGCTATCCCAAGCTGCTGCGCAGAGTGGGCGGTTACAACCTCGACATGGTGTCGGGCAGCGCGTTCAACATGGCACATCTGCTGGTCGGCTCCGAGGGCACACTCGCGTACTCGAAGCGTATTCATCTGAATCTGTCGCCGCTGCCCAAACACAAGACGCTGGGCGTGTGTCACTTCCCGACATTTTACAAGTCGATGGAAGCGCCGCTGCACATCGTCAAGCTGAAACCCACGGCGGTGGAACTGGTGGATCGCACCATGATAGGCCTTGCGCGCAGCAACGCAGCATTCAGGCCTATCGTCGAGAAATTCATCAATGGTGACCCGGATGCGATTCTGCTGGTGGAATTCGCAGGCGACGACAAGGACGAGCAACTGCATAAGTTGAAGCAGTTGGTCGAACTGATGGGCGATCTGGGCTTTCCCGGCAGCGTGATCGAAATCACCGATGCCAATTTGCAGCGCGACGTGTGGGAAGTGCGCAAGGCAGGGCTCAATATCATGATGTCGATGAAAGGCGACGGCAAACCCGTATCGTTCATCGAAGACTGCGCGGTGCCGCTGGAGCATCTGGCCGAATATACCGACCGCCTCACGCGCGTATTCGAGAAACACGGCACCACGGGCACCTGGTATGCGCACGCCTCGGTCGGCACTTTGCACGTGCGGCCAATTTTGAACATGCGTGAAGGTGGCGCAAAGCAAATGCGTGCCATCGCCGAAGAAGCCGCCGAAATGGTTAAGCAATACAAAGGCTCGTATTCCGGCGAACATGGCGATGGTCTGGTGCGCAGCGAATGGATCGCGCCTTTCTTCGGACCCAAGCTCACGCAGGCATTCGGCGAGATCAAGGATATTTTCGACCCGAAAAATCTGCTCAATCCCGGCAAAATCGTGCGTCCCTCGAAACAGGACGACCGTTCGCTGTTTCGCTTCAAGCCCGGCTATAAAACTATTCCCATCAAAACTGCACTCGATTGGAATGAATGGGGTGGTTTGGACAAGGCCGTGGAGATGTGCAACAACAACGGCCATTGCCGCAAGTTCGACGCCGGCACCATGTGCCCATCGTTTCGCGTGACGCGCGAAGAACAACATTTGACCCGCGGGCGCGCGAACACGCTGCGACTCGCCCTGTCCGGACAGTTGGGTGCGGACGCCTTTACATCGGACGAGATGCACAAGGCGATGGACTTGTGCGTCTCGTGCAAAGGCTGCAAGCGCGAATGCCCGACCGGCGTGGACATGGCGAAGATGAAGATCGAGTTTCTGCACCACTACAAACAGCGGCATGGCTACACGTTGAAAGACAAGCTGATCGCCCATTTGCCGCGTTACGCACCGTGGGTGTCGAAGCTCGGCCTACTGGCAAATATTGCGCAGGCGATGACAAAGGGCTTTGTAGGTTTTGCTTCGCAGCGGTCGTTGCCGAAGTGGGCCAGTAACGCGTTCCATGAAACTATCTCGCCCTCCCCTGCTATGAAGGGTCAGGATAAGAGTGAAAAGAACCGCGATGTAGTGCTGTTTATCGACACCTTCAACAACTACTTCGAGCCGGAAAATGCTCATGCCGCACTCAAAGTGCTGCAGGCCGCCGGCTACGCCGTGCATGTGCCGCGCGCCAAAGATGAATCGCGTCCGCTGTGCTGCGGCCGCACCTTCCTCGCCACCGGCATGGTCGACAAGGCGCGCGCGGAAGCACAACGCACCATCGATACACTGTTGCCGTACATCGAACGCGGCGTGCCCATCGTGGGCCTGGAGCCGTCGTGTTTGCTGGGTATGCGCGACGAATTTCTGTCGATGCTGCCGACACCGCAGGCAGCGGAACTGGACTTGAACGCATTCCTGTTCGAGGAATTCATCGCACGCGAACTCGATGCGGGACGTTTCAAGCTCAACCTCAAACCATTGCCGCAGAAGAAGGCGCTGCTGCATGGCCACTGTCATCAAAAAGCATTTGCGGCGATGCCTGCAGTACTGCAGGTGCTGAAACTGATACCTGAACTGCAAACCGAAATGATCGACTCGAGCTGCTGCGGCATGGCCGGCAGCTTCGGCTACGACGCCGAGCACTACGATGTATCGATGCTGATGGCGGAAGCTTCGCTGCTGCCGAAGGTGCGCGAGGCCGGCAAAGACACGCTGATCGTCGCCGACGGCACCAGTTGCCGCCACCAGATACACGACGGCGCGCAACGCGATGCACTGCACGTGGTGCGCGTGCTGGCGGATGCGCTCGCATGAATAGTGCCACCGCGGCGTGGCTGCTTGAGATCGACAATCTGCATGTGCATTTCGTCACCCCGCGCGGCGTGGTGCGCGCGGTCGAGGGCATTTCCTACAAGGTTCGCGCGGGCGAAGTGGTAGCGCTGGTAGGCGAGTCCGGTTGCGGCAAGTCGGTATCGTCGCTGGCGATCATGCGGCTGTTGGCGCACAACGGGCGCGTAAGTAGCGGGCGCATCCTGTTCGAGAGCCGCGACCTGCTGAAGCTCGCCGACGAGGAAATGCGCGCGATACGCGGGCGCGATATCGCGATGATTTTTCAGGACCCGATGACCTCGCTGAATCCCGTGCTCACCATCGGCTTTCAGATCATGGAGCCGCTGCTGCTGCACCTGCGCCTGTCGCCCGACGCCGCGCGCGCGCGCGCGCTTGAGCTGCTGAACAGGGTCGGAATCCCGGATGCCGCGCGCAGGCTCGACCAGTATCCGCATCAGTTCTCCGGCGGCATGCGCCAGCGCGTGGTGATCGCCATCGCGCTGGCCTGCAATCCCAAACTCATTATCGCGGACGAGCCGACCACCGCGCTGGACGTGACGATACAGGCGCAGATACTCAAATTGATGAAAGATCTCGCGCGCGATCTCGACATCGCGCTGGTGGTGATCACGCACAATCTGGGCATCGTCGCACGCTACGCTGATCGCGTGAACGTGATGTACGCGGCACGCATGGCCGAACAAGGTGCTGCCGGCGCGGTGTTTGCAAAACCGCTGCATCCCTACACGGCGGGCTTGCTGCGCTCGGTGCCGCGGCTCGACCAGCCGCGCGGCCTGCGGCTCGAAACCATTGACGGCGCGCCGCCGGATCTGCTGGCGCCGCCGCCGGGTTGCCGCTTCGCGCCGCGCTGCGCCGCGCGCCAGCCGGCGTGCGAACAGGGTCTGCCCGACATGATCGAGGTTGCTACAGACCGCTACACCGCGTGCTTACGCTCGCGGGAGCTTGACCGCGTGGGACCCCTGGCGCTGGGTTTGCAGGCTGTGGCGGCCGGCGGCGCCGTGGTGAAGCCGGTGAATCGCGATACGCCGCTGCTCAGCGTGCGCGGACTCAAAACGTACTTTGATGTGTCCACCGGATTGAAAACGTTCGGCGGCAGGCGCGCCGAAGTGCGTGCAGTGGACGATCTGTCGTTCGACGTGTTCAGGGGCGAGACCGTCGGTCTGGTCGGAGAATCCGGCTGCGGCAAGACCACGGTCGGGCGCACGCTGTTGCGGCTGGAAAAATCGACCGCGGGAACCATACACTTCGGCGGCACAGATGTTACGCACGCGGGCGCAGACACGCTAAAAAACTATCGCCGCAAAATGCAGGTGATTTTTCAGGATCCTTTCAGTTCGTTGAATCCACGCATGACCATCGGCGACAGTATCGCCGAGCCGCTGCTGGTATATCAATTGCAGCCGGACAAGGCCGCAGCGCGCGCGAAGGTGATCGAGCTGCTCCGGCAGGTAGGCCTGTTTGAATACATGGCCGGCCGCTACCCGCATGAACTGTCCGGCGGGCAGCGCCAGCGCGTGGGCGTCGCGCGCGCGCTGGCGCTGGAGCCCGAATTCATCGTGTGCGACGAGCCGGTATCGGCGCTCGATGTGTCGATCCAGGCGCAGATCATCAATCTGCTGGAAGATCTGCAAAAAAAACTCGGGCTGACGTATCTGTTCATCGCGCACGATCTTGCCGTGGTGCGGCACATCTCCGACCGCGTGATCGTGATGTATCTGGGCCGCGTGATGGAGATTGCCGATCGTGACGCCTTGTATGCCGAGCCGCTGCACCCGTACACGCAGGCGCTGCTCGAAGCAGTGCCGGTGCCCGATCCGGTGATCGAAGCGCGGCGCGAACATCGCGTGCTGGGCGGCGAAGTGCCGAGTCCGCTGGCGCCGCCCTCGGGCTGCGTGTTTCACACGCGCTGCCCACGCGCGGACGCGGCGTGTAAGATTGAACGTCCGCCGCTGCGCGAGGTTCGAACAGGCCATTTCGCGGCCTGCATCAAAATCTGAACCCGGCAGCGCTGTGGCGAGGAGCGTTGTTTTGTATAAGTATTTGTTTTTATTATGTTTTTTTTTCATCTCGTCAGCGAGCGCACAGACGCCGCCCGCGCCGCAAAACGGCGGTGTGCTCAGATTCGCGGTGGTGGGCGAGCCGACTAACTACGACTGCCACGCGCAATCGTCGTTCAGCTTCATCCACGCCGTGCGCCCGCATTACTCGACGCTGCTGGCCATCGATGCGGCGAAGTATCCCGCGGTGAAAGGCGATCTCGCGGCATCGTGGTCCGTGTCCGAAGACCGGCTCACCTACACCTTCAAGCTTAAAACCGGTGTGCGTTTTCACGATGGCGCCGCGCTGACATCTGACGACGTGCGCGCGAGTTACGAGCGTATACGCCGTCCGCCGCCGGGCGTGACTTCGGTACGCGCGGAGCGCTACGCCGATATTGCTTCGATCGATGCGCCCGACGCGCATACCGTGGTGTTCAAGCTGTCGCGGCCGAACAACGCGATGCTGCTGCATTTTGCCAGTCCGTATGATTGTATCTACCGCGCTGCCAAGCTCAGCGAAGATGCCAGATTCCCCGAGCGCACTGTGCTGGGCACGGGACCGTTCGTATTCGAGGCGCACACGCCCGGCGCGCAGTGGAGCGGACGCCGTTTTGTTGCGTATCACGACAAGGGCAAACCGTATCTCGACGGTTATGCCGCGCTGTTCATGCCGCGTGATCGCATGGCCGGCGCGCTGGCGGCCGGCGATATACAGGCCGAGTTTCGCGGGCTCGCGCCCGCAGATCGGGAGCGTGCGATACGCGCATTGGGCGCGCGCGCGGCCGTGCAGGAGTCGCCGTGGTCGTGTGCGATGGTGGTGACATTCAATACCGCGAAAAAACCGTTCAACACCGGCCGCGTGCGCCGCGCGCTGTCGCTGGCGATAGACCGCTGGGGCGGCGCGCAGTCGCTTTCAAAAGTGTCGATGGTGCGGCAGGTCGGCGGATTGATGCGGCCCGGTTCGGCGATGGCTTTGTCCGAGCAGGAGCTCATGGCGCAGCCCGGATTTGCGAAAGACATCGCGGCCTCACGCGCGCAGGCGCGCAAGCTGTTGCAGGAGGTGGGCGTCTCCGATTTGTCGTTTACGCTGACCAACCGCCTGTCGGAATCGCTGTATGGCCCCGTCGGCGATTTTCTGGTGGATCAATGGCGGCAGATCGGCGTTACCGTGCATCACGAGCGCCACGCACCGCGCGCTTTCCTCGAAGCGCTTCAGCGTGAAAATCCGCCGTTCGATGCGGCGCTGGATTTCGCCTGTGACTATGCCGACGAACCCAATCTGCAACTGGCGCGCTATCTGTCGCATGACCGTACCGCGACCAATTACGGGCAGCACTTTGATCGCACGCTCGATAATTTCTTTGACCGTCAATCGGGCGAAGCGAATCGCCGCCAGCGCACGGAACTGATACATGAATTCGAGCGCCGCGCGCTGCGGCTGGCGTACGTGGTGCCGGTGTTATGGTGGCATCGCGCCGTGGTGATGGATCGCAATGTGCGCGGCTGGCACATCACGCCCAGCCACTACATCGGCCAGGATTTGGCCGATGTGTGGCTGGCGCGGTAAACAGCGATCAGATTTTGCCGATGCTCTTGATCGCCCCCGACATGCGCTGGTGATCGGCGTCAAAGAACTTCTTGAACTCCGGCCCGTCGCGATAGTCGAGCACGACCTGTGCGGCGTCTAGCGTTTTCCTGAATTGCGGATCGTTGATCGCCTTGCGCGCGAGGTCGCGCACTTTGACCAGCGTCGCTTCCGGCACTGCCGCCGAGGTGAACAGGCCCACCCACAGATATGCTTCGAGATTCATGCCCATCGACTTCAACGTCGGCACATCGGGCACCGCCGGGTGTGACTTTTCGCCCCAGCTTGCAATCAGCTTCAGTTTGCCCGATTTGCCGTGCGGCGCCATCGTCGCCGGGCCGCCGCTGGTGATCTGCGAATGACCGCCCAGCGCCTGCGTGATCGCCGGCCCGCCACCGGTGGTCGGCAGATGGCGCATGGTGATCTTGGCGGCGTCCATCAGCATCACTATCGGCGTGTGCGTAATGCCGTACGGGCCGGAAGTCGAATACACCAGTTCGTTCGGCTTCGCTTTCGCCAGCGCGATCAGTTCCTTGATGTTTTTCACCGGCAGCACCGGATGCACGCCGCCGATGATGGGGTCCGAACTCATCAGCGCGACGAAAGCAATTTGCTCCAGCGAGTACGGCGTTTTGCTGCCGTAGAGCTTGTCCTTCTCGACCGCGAGATGCAGGTTGGCGGTGGTCACCAGCAGGCTGTGGCCGTCCGGAGGCTGATTGACCACGTATGCCGTACCCGCTGCGGCCACGGCACCGGGACGGTTGACCACCGGCGCCGCCTGGCCGGTCATCTTCTCCAGCACTGACGACAGCGGCTGCGCATGGAGCTGGTTCATGCCGCCGGGCGGGTTGGGCACGGTGATGTTTATCGTCTTGGTCGGGTAGTCCTGCGCGTAAGCACCCGTCGCGACAATGGCGCCAGCGAAGACAGCAGCGGTGAGCAACGATTTTTTCATATGAACTCCTCCAGTGATATTTATTGTGAGACTGCGATCGGCATCGACCCCGATTTGCGCCGGTTATAATGACAGAGAATCGTCGTTTCTTCCCGGACGCGCCGGAAGATGGCCGCTGTGACGGTATCGCACTCAACTAACCATCTGTTTCTAAAACTATTTTAACAAGAAAGCCAAGCATGTTGAACCCCTTCAAGAAACTCGAACTGATAGAAACGGAAGTGTTCATGTCGATGCCGGCCAAGTTTCGCAAAAAACAGCGCACCGCGTGGTCCGATCCCAATCGCCAGAACGCGGAGGTGGAATGTTTTCTCGAAGGTCCGTCGTTCGACCGCGAAGGCAATTTATGGTTTGTGGATATTCCGTTCGGCCGCGTATTCCGCATCACGCCGAAAAAAGATTGGGAACTGGTCACGCAATACGACGGCTGGCCCAATGGCCTGAAGATACACAAGGACGGCCGTATTTTCATATGCGACTACAAGGAAGGCTTGCTGATGCTGGACCCCAAAACCGGCAAGCTCGAAACCATTTTGCGCACGGCGTTCAGCGAAGGCTTCAAGGGGCTGAACGATCTGCACTTCGCCGCCAACGGTGATTTGTATTTCACCGATCAGGGCCAGACCGGCATCGCCGATCCCACCGGCCGCGTGTTCCGATTTTCCATGAGCGGGCGGCTCGACCGCCTGTGCGACAACGTGCCCAGTCCCAACGGCATCACGCTGTCCACCACCGACAAGCATTGCTATGTCGGCGTCACGCGCTCGCAGCAAATCTGGCGTCTGCCGATCATGGCCGACGGCAATATTTCCAAGACCGGTGTCGCGGTGCAGCTCTCGGGCGGTGTCGGCGGTCCCGACGGCATCGAAATGGATGCCGAGAACGGCCTGCTGGTGTGCCAGCTCGGTGTCGGCATCTGGCGCTTCGATGCCAACATGCTGCCCACGCACCTGATTCACTCACCGGATCACAAGCATCATCATCTGGCGAACATCGCCGCAGGCGGACCGGATTTGAAAACGCTCTATATCACCGAATCATTGTCCGGCGATATTCTGATGGCGAAGCTGCCGGTGGCGGGAAAGAAGCTTTTCTCGCATCAATAGCCGGCAAGGAGTGCACTCATGCTGTTTCCCGTTACCCTTGTTGGCAGTTTTCCGCAGCCGGAATGGCTGATCGACCGCGCGCGGCTGTCAGCGCGGTTGCCGCCGCGGGTGCGCGCGAAGGAATTGTGGCGCATACCGGAAGCGCTGCTCGAAGAGGCGCAGCGCGACGCCACGCTGGTGGCGATACGCGCGCAGGAAGAAGCGGGTCTCGACATCATTACCGACGGCGAAATCCGCCGCGAAAGTTATTCCAACCGCTTCGCCACCGGGCTCGACGGCATTGACCTTGATAATCCTGGAACGGCAATGGATCGCACCGGACACCCCAACCCCGTGCCGCGCATCGTGGGGCCGATCCGGCGCACGCGTCCGGTCGAGGTTGAAGACGTGCGCTTTCTGCGCGCGCATACGGCCAAGCCGATCAAGATCACGGTACCGGGGCCGTTCACCATGACGCAACAGGCACAGAACGATTTTTATCCGGATGATGAAAGCGCGGCCATGGCTTACGCCGACGCGGTGAACGCGGAGATTCGCGACCTGTTCGCGGCGGGCGCCGACATCGTGCAAATCGATGAACCGTATATGCAGGCGCGTCCGGAAAAGGCACGCCAGTATGCGATCAAGGCGATCAACCGCGCGCTGAACGGCATCACGGGAACCACCATTGTGCATATCTGCTTTGGCTACGCCGCCGTGGTGCATGAAAAACCCGCGACGGGATATTCCTTCCTGCCGGAATTGCGCGACTGTTCCTGCCATCAGGTTTCGTTGGAAACCGCGCAGCCCAATCTCGATTGCAAGGTATTGAGCAGGCTGGACAACAAAAAAATTCTGCTCGGCGTGATCGATCTGGGCGATCCTGATGTTGAGACCGCGGATAAGGTTGCCTCGCGCATTCGCCGCGCCCTGCCCTACGTCAAGGCCGAAAACATTATCGTCGCACCTGATTGCGGCATGAAATATTTGCCGCGCGAAACCGCCATCGGCAAAATGCGTGCGATGGTGGCGGGTGCCGCGATCATGCGCAAAGAACTCGCCGGCGCATAGTGTGCCTGTAGCGTCCATGCCCGGCCATATCGCCATCGAACGGGATAATGCGGTAGCCACCGTCCTTATCGACAACGCCGACAAGCTTAACGCGCTCACCGTAGCGATGTGGCAGGAACTCGCGCGCGTCATGCGCGAGTTGTCGGAGGACGATAACCTGCGCTGCATCGTGCTGCGCGGCGCGGGCGACAAGGCGTTTGCCGCCGGCGCCGACATTGCCGAATTTGCCACGGTGCGCAACACACGCGAGCAAGGCATGGTTTACCACCGTGAGCATGTGTACGGCGCGCTGCAGGCTGTCGCCGACTGCCGTCATCCAGTCGTAGCGATGATTCACGGCCCCTGTGTCGGCGGCGGACTCGAACTTGCGTGTCAGTGCGATCTGCGCATCGCGGGTGAATCCGGACGCTTCGGCGTGCCGATCAACCGCCTCGGATTTTCGATTGCATACGACGAACTCGTGGCGGTGCTGCCGGTGGTAGGGCGCGCAGCAGCGCTGGAGATTTTGATCGAAGGCCGCGTGTGGGATGCGCGCGAAGCTTTTGCAAAGGGGCTGCTAACGCGCGTCGTGCCTGATGAAAAACTGGCTGAGGAAACGCGCGCGACGGTTGAACGTATCTGTGCCGGTGCGCCGCTGGTCGCGCGCTGGCATAAACAATTCATACGCCGGCTGGCGCCGCATGCAACACCGCTCAGCGCGCAGGAAATCGACGACAGCTTTGCTTATTTTGAAACCGAGGATTTTCGCGAGGGGTATGCTGCCTTCACGCAAAAACGCAAACCGGCCTTCAAAGGTGGGTAGGTCATAACTATTTGTTTTTATTATATATTTTGGAGTTACAATGTCAGGACCGTTATCGCACATCAAAGTACTCGATCTCTCGCGCGTGCTCGCCGGCCCGTGGACCGCGCAGAATCTCGCCGACCTCGGCGCGCAGGTCATCAAAGTGGAGCGTCCCGGCAAGGGCGATGACTCACGTGCCTACGTGCCGCCGTTTCTAAAAGACGAGCAGGGGAATGAGACGAAAGAATCTGCGTATTTTTGCGCGGCCAACCGCGGCAAGAAATCGATCACGGTCAATCTCAGCAAAGCGGAAGGCCAGCAACTGGTGCGTGAACTGGCGACGCAAAGCGATGTGCTGGTTGAAAATTACAAAGTGGGCGACCTCGCACGCTATGGATTGGGCTACGAAGACCTGAAAAAGCTCAATCCCGGCTTGATCTATTGCTCGGTCACCGGCTTCGGCCAAACCGGCCCCTACAAGGATCGCCCCGGCTACGATTTTATGGCGCAGGGTATGGGCGGCCTGATGAGCATTACCGGCGAAGCCGATGGTTTGCCCGGCGCGGGGCCGCAGCGCGTGGGCATACCCATCATCGATATGACCACCGGCATGTACGCGACGATAGCCATCTGCGCGGCACTGGCGCATCGCGCGGTCAGCGGCAAAGGGCAATGGATAGACGTGGCGCTGCTCGATACTACCGTGGCCTTCCTCGGCAATCAGGCGATGAATTATTTCGCCACCGGCGTATCACCCTCGCGCATCGGCAACGCGCATCCGAACATCGTGCCGTATCAGACCTTCAAGACCAAGGACGGTGCAGTGATACTTGCCTGCGGCAACGACAATCTGTTCAACAAATTTTGCGCGGCAGCAGGCTGCGCCCACCTGCTCAAAGACCCGATGTTCGCCACCAACGGCGATCGCGTAAAGAATCGTGTCGAAGTAACGCGCGTGCTAAACGAGATTTTTGAAAAACGCACGACGCAGGAATGGGTGGCGCTGCTCGATGAGGCGGGCGTCGCCAACGGCCCGATCAACACCATTGAACAAGTGTTCAAGGAACCGCAGGTAATCGCACGCGGCCTCAAGATCGAACTGCCGCACGCAGTTGCCGGCAAAGTGCCTCTGGTAGCCAGCCCGATGCGCTTTTCAGAAACGCCGCTCAAGCACGAAATTCCGCCGCCGGCAGTGGGACAGCATACGGATGAGATTCTGCGCGGCGTGCTTAAGAAGAGTGATGCGGAGATTGCGGCGCTGCGCGGCGGCGGGGTGGTATAGGCCGCTGCGTCTCTCGCAATCCGGTTTCCCGCACCGGCGCGGCGCTAATCCAGTTTAAGGTTCGCGCCCTTGATCACCTTGGCCCAGCGCGCGAAATCCGCCGTCAGCAGGCCGGCGAAATTCTGCGGGCCTTCACCGACAATTTCACTGCCCAACTGATCCAGCCGCTGGCGCACATCCGGCAACTGCAATGCACTGCGCATTTCGCTATACAACAGATCGATAATCGCTTTGGATGTTCCCGCCGTGGTCAGAACACCGGCCCATACCGGCACTTCCAGCCCCGCAATACCCGCTTCAGTGAGCGTCGGCGTACTGCCGAAGGTGGCGACACGCTTGCGCGAGGCGACCGCCAGTATGCGTGCGCGGCCCGCCACCACATGCGGATGCGCCGCCGCGGTGGTGATGAACATGAGCTGCACCTGACCGCTGCTCAAATCCACAAACGCGGGAACCGCGCCCTTGTAGGGTACATGGACGATATTGAGTCCGGCCTGCTGTTTGAACAACTCCATTGTCAGGTGTGAGATGCTGCCATTGCCCACCGAGGCATAGTTGAGGTTGCCTGCACGTGATTTTGCCAGCGACACTACTTCGGCCACCGATTTCGCCGCCAGTGAATTGGCCGCGATCAGCGCCATCGGCGTGTCGACCAGATGGATTATGGGTGCGAAATCCTTCATCGGCTGATAGCTGAGCTTGGGTTGCAGGCTGTACGCGATGGTTACCGGGCCGGCGGTCGCCATGAAAATGGTGTAGCCGTCCGGCGCGGCGCGCGCCGTCAGTTCAGCGGCGATCAGCCCTGCAGCGCCGGTGCGATTGTCGATCACCACTTGGTGACCGAGGCGCTCCGCCACTTTCTGCCCTACCAGCCGCGCAATCACGTCCTGCGAACCGCCGGGCGTGAACGGTACTATGAAGCGGATCGGCTTGTTCGGATACGCTGCTGCGGCAGGCGCCGGGATAACCGCGCAAGCGCCAAGCAGCGTCATTACCGGTCCGAGGAACGTGCGAAATGTACTTCGATTAAACATTAAGAGCACTCTTTCTGCTGGCGCTCTCACGCCGGGCTTTTGATTTCAGCCGCGATCGCCTGCAGCACCGTTTCATCGACAGGATGGCGGATTACACACGCCGGTGCAATGATGATGCCACGGCCCTGCGTTTGCGCGAGCGTTTGTTTAACGTCACGAAATGCCGCAGCAAGATCGCGATTGGTAATGTGACCGCGCTGCAAGCCGCCGAGTATGGGCAGAGCGCCGCCGCTGTTGCGGTAGTCGGCTATCGAAGGCGGCGTTTCCCCTATATGCCAGTTCAACGCATCAACCGGATAGTGTTTCAGCAGATCGAACAGCACATCGTCGCCGTGCATATGTACGGCATTGAACCAGCCGCCGGCGGTGCGCGCGGCCTGCAATACGCGATGGTCGTACGGGACACCGTAGCGGCGATAGGCCGCTTCGTCGAAAGCCTGATGCGTGGCATCCTGCGTGGCAAAAAATATTCCGGCGCAGCCGCAATTCACGGCGGCCCGGACAAACTCACAGGTGGTGTCGGTAATAATCTCCAGCCCCGATGTCACCGCGTCGGGGTTACTGGCAAGATGGGCGCGATGGGCGCCGTTGGATAGTTTGTTTGCGATAGTGAGCGGGGAAAATACCGTTGCCAGAACCGGAACATCAGGCCCCACGCGCTGCACCAGTTGCGACAAATGCCGCAGCTCGCGCCCGAGGGCGCCCTGCGCGGGATTCAGGGCCGTCAGCGTGCGCCAATCGCCGGGCGCGCTGACAGCTGGCCGCACAACTTTTGCTACGCCGCCGCGCGCGACCTCGCTGAAATCAAGCGCACAGCCCCAGTCTTCGACACAATAAAACCCGTTGGGCATGGATTTCACGAAATCGAGATCGAGGCGCCTGCAATACGCTGCCGTCTCTTCCGCGAGGCGATCCGGATCCAGATCGATGTCCGGCCGGTGTGTCCAAAACGCATATGGCGGACGATCCGACGCCTCTCCGCGCAGTGCGGCTTTGATGCGTTCGGCCTTGGCCATAGCCTCGCTCATGGCGTCAAGCCTCTCGCGGGTTTGTTGCGCCTGGCACAGCACGGTGGCGATGCGTAACCATGCGCCCATACAGAGCGGTGATCAGCGCGCTCGCCGTCTTGACGAACAGAAATGGGAATACGGCATGCACCAGCGCAGCCAGCGCGGCCAGTTGCAGACGCCAACTGAATCCAAAAGCGGTGGCAGCATGTTCGCTCCAGGTTTCGCCCACAGAAGCAGGGTGTTCGGTAAAGGCGCGGTATAGTGTTTTCATGCGCTTACTGTAGCGCATGTGGCGCGCAAACGGTTTGCGTTTGGAAGGCGCATAATCGTGATTATTGCAAGAATATTCCAAGTTTATATGAAACTAGACAAAACAGATCGCAAAATTCTTCAACTGCTGCAAGCCGATGCCAGCATTCCGTTGGAGCAAATCGCCCGGCAGGTGCACCTGACATCGACCCCTGCGTGGCGCCGCATCCAGAAACTCGAAAAAGCGGGGGTGATTGAACGACGCGTGGTACTGTGCAATGCCGAGCGGCTGGGCGTCGGTGTGACGGTGTTCGTCGCGGTCAGAACGGGACAGCACAACGCACAATGGCTGGACAGGTTCGCGCGCGGGGTTCGCGACATTCCGGAAGTGCTGGAGTTTCACCGCATGAGCGGCGAGGTTGACTACTTGCTGAAAGTTGTTACACCCGATATCCGCAGCTATGACGCGGTATACAAGAAGCTGATCAAAGTTGCCGAGCTGTCCGATGTCAGTTCCAGTTTCTCCATGGAGCGCATCAAATACACCACCGCGCTGCCGGTCGATTATGCCGGGTGAGGCAGGCAGAGGCGACCCTCTGAAAAACAACTGCATGCTTGATCATGGCTGCGGTATAGGTTAGAAATGGTTTCACAATCAGTGGAAAAGTAACTTCATGCGTATCGGCGTATTGCTGCCCCACCGGGGCGTGATTATTCAGTCGGCGAGGCGTCCGCCGGTGGAAGACTGCTGGACCATCGCGCGGATGTGCGACGAGGCGGACATGGATGTGTGGGTGGGCGACAGCGTGGTGGCCAAGCCGCGGCTGGAGCCGTTGACCACGCTGGCGTACGTAGCGGCGATGACAAAACGTGCGCGATTAGGCACAGCCATTCTGCTGCCCGCACTGCGCCAGCCGACCGTGCTCGCGCATCAGCTCGCCAACATCGACCAGATTTCACAGGGACGGCTGGTACTGGGACTCGGTGTGGGCTGGGGCATGCCGGCGATCGTGCGCGAATGGGAGGCCTGCGGGCGTGTGCACAAGCGCCGCGCAAAGGATCTCGAAGAACACATGGCCGTCTGGCGCATGCTGTGGAGCGGTGATCCGGTGACGTTCGAAGGCAACGGTTTCAAACTGACAGAACACACCATCGGTCCGCTGCCGTGGAACGCGGCGGGCCCGCCGCTGCTGGTCACCGCGGGCAATCGCGGCGAATTCATACCAGCGCAGATCGAACGCGTCGGCAAGTTCGGCGATGGCGTGATTACGACTTACGTCAACGAAGACGATATCCGCAAGCTGCGGGAGGTGTGCGCGGAGGCGATGGCGAAACATGCGCGCCCGCGTCCGGATTTTCCGCTGTGCGTGTACACCACCGTGCGCCTCGAAAGCAACATCGCAAAAGCCGAATCTCTGACGCGCGAATTTCTCGACAAGTACTACGGCGGCGGTGTGAATTTCCGCGGCATGATGGGCTTGGGGCCGTCAGCCGCGGTGATTGATGTGCTCAAACGCTACGAGGCCGCGGGCGTTTCCGATCTGTGCATCCGGCTGGTGGGCGAAGATCAGGTAGCGCAACTCGAACAGTTCATCCGCGAAGTACTGCCACTGGTGCGCAAACACTGACGCACGCATCACCAGAGGAAAACAAACATCTATGCGTTGTCGGCGGGCCGCTTGCTGCAGCCGGCGCAGCGGCGCGCGTAGCGTTTCGTCGCCGGCGTTCGCTCCCCGCTCGCTCCCTACACCACCGGCCAGCGTAGCTTCATGACCTTCTTCATGTCGAGCCGGCTCGTGATGCGTGCCCCGGCCTTCGCCACTTCGCGCATCACGTCGGCCTCGTTCACGCGCGTCAGATGCCCGTCACGCACGACTTGCTCGCCGGCGACGAACACGTGCTTCACGGTATTGCCGGTCGCGCTGTAGACGAGGTTCGACACCGGGTTGTACAGCGGCTGCCACTCCGGCGCCATCGCGTCGAACATCACGAAATCGGCCTCCTTGCCGGGCTCGATCGAGCCGATGCGGTCGGCGAGCCCCGCGCCGCGCGCGCCGTTGATGGTCGCCATTTCGACCGCCTGCTCCGGCGGCATCACGCGCGGATTCAGGCGGAATTCCTTGTAGGCGCCGACCACGTTGCGCATCTCCTGCACGATGTCCACCGTGCCCGAACTCGCATGGTCGCAGCCCAGGCTCACGTTGACGCCCAGCGCCGCGAGTTCCGGGTGCAACCCAACCTTCAGATTGCCGTAGCCGTTGTGCAGCGAGGACGACGGGCAGCACACGATCGTGGGTTTGCGCCGACGCAGGATCTCGATCTCGTGCGGCTCGAGCCAGCCGCCATGCAGCAGCAGCATCTTCCCGTCGAGCACGCCCAGCGACTCGAGGCGCTCGATTTCGGGCTTGCCGTACTGCGACACGCTGGCGTCGTGCGTAAAGTAGGAATAGCAGGCGTGCGTCTGCAGCACCGCGTCGTGCTTCAGCGCGATCTGCTTCAGCGCGAGGATCAGTTCGTCCGAAGAATTGTTCATGCCGCGGAACGACGCGCTGACCGTGAGCCGCCGCTGGTGCCGCCCCGGATATTTCTCGAACAGCGCCTCGGTCTTCTCGATGCAGCCCTGCGTGGTGTCGATCATGCCCGATGGCAAGAGGCCGGTCACCGACTTGCCCTTGTCGAAGCAGCTCACCGCGAGCACAGCGCGCATGCCGGCGCCCATGATCGCGTCGACGGTGGTGTCGGGATGGTAGTTGCCGGGTTCGATGTAGCAGGTCACGCCGTGGCGCAGCATTTCGATGGCGGCGAGGGTGACGGCGATGCGCACGTCCTCCTCGCCCATCGCGACCTCGTACGGATACATGTGCTCGAACAGGAACGACTGCGCGTTGGACTCGTCCGCGAGCCCGCGTGCAAGCTGGAACGAGGAATGCAGATGGTTGTCGACGAAGCCGGGCGTGACCACCATGCCGGTCGCGTCGACTGTCGCCGTCGCCATCCAGGCCGCCGCAACGGCGACGTCCTTGCCGATCGCCACGAAGCGGCCGTCCTTCACCACGATCGCCGCGTCGCGAATGATGCGCCGTCCGGAATCGACCGTGACAAGCCAATCTATATTACGGACCAGCAGGTCCGCCTGTTGTGCCGCCGCCATGAATTCATCGTCCTGCACGGTTTTGCGATGGGCCGATTTAGAACCTATCTCATAATCAAACACGTGTGCGACGCGTTTGATTATGAGATAGGTTCTAGCACACCAGACGCTGCCACGCCATAGCACCGTCAACTCGCGCACAAGATTATTTTTCCTTTGTATGTGTACACTAGCGTGTGGCTGGGCGGCGGCGGCCATTTCCGTGGCATGATGGTAATCGAGCGTTATGAGGCGGCTGGCGGGTGACGATCAGGTGGCGCAACTGGAGCAGTTTATTCGCGATGTGCTGCCGGCGGTGAATTCAAAATCCGGAGGAAAATAATGTTGAAAAACAAATGGCAGGTATTTTTTGTTGCCTTGATGTCGGGCGGGGCGAGCTTCAGCGCGAGCGCGCAGGCTTATCCCGCGAAGCCGGTGCGGCTGATCGTGTCCTTTCCGCCCGGCGGCGCCACCGACACGTTTTCGCGGCTCGCGGCGGCGGAACTGACCAAGACGCTGGGGCAACAGGTGGTCGTGGAAAACCGTCCTGGCGCCGGCACCACCATCGCGGCCGATCTGGTGGCGAAAGCGCCGCCCGACGGGCACACGCTGCTGTTCACGGATTTGTCGAGCCATACCATTACCGCGTCGCTGTATCGCAAACTGCCGTATCACCCGTTGACCAGCTTCGCACCGGTGGCGCTGATCAACGTGTCGCCGCTGCTGCTGGTGGCGCATCCGTCGGTGGGCGCGAAAAACGTGCGCGACCTCGTGGCCATCGCCAAGCGGCATCCGGGTACCACCCTCGGTAATTCGGGGATCGGCACGGTGACGCATATGACCGCGGAAAAATTCCGCCTGCGCGCCGGCATCGAAGTCACGCCGGTGAATTACAAGGGCGGCAACACGCCCATCATCGCCATCATGAGCGGCGAAGTGGCGATGGTGATGGCCACGGTGCCGGCCAGCATACAGCACGTGCGGCAGGGCAAGCTGGTGGCGATCGGGCTGGCGGCGGCGAAGCGCTCGCAGTTTCTGCCCGAGGTGCCCACCATCGCGGAAACCCTGAAAGGCGTCGAAGGTGCGGTGATCTCCGGCGTGCTGGCGCCGGCCGGTACGCCGCAGGCGGTGATCGACCGCCTCAACACCGAATTCGCACGCGCCTCGGACAGCCCGAACGCCAAGGAGGTTTACGCCAGCAACGTCGCCGAGACCCTGCGCATGAGCCCGGCGCAACTGGCGCAGTTCATGGAGCGGGAGACCAAGGAGTGGGCGGAAGTGGTGAAAGCCACGGGTGTGACGCAATAATCGCGTGAGGGTTAGAGCCGTGCCACTGGAGTTTACCGACAGCCCGTCGTTGATGCGCGAAGCTGCGCGCTGGCACGATGCCGGGCATGGCAACACGATGTCGTATTCGCGCAAGGTATTCATTCCGCTGACGCGCCTGTGCCGCGACGTATGCGGTTATTGCACCTTCGCGCATGCGCCCCGGCCGGGTGTGCGGGCGTACCTCACTTCAGACGAAGTGCTGGCCATCGCAAAAACCGGCGAGGCGGCGGATTGCAGCGAAGCGCTGTTTACCCTCGGCGACAAGCCGGAACTGCGCTACAAGGCTGCTCGCAAAGAACTTTCCGCGCTGGGTTATGCCACCACCATCGACTATCTGCATGCGATGTGCGCGCTGGTGTTGCGCGAAACCACGCTGTTGCCGCATGTGAATCCGGGCGTGATGACGCGCGAAGATATGGCAAAGCTGCGTGAAGTGAGCGCTTCGATGGGCCTGATGCTGGAAAGCACTTCGCGGCGTCTGTGCGACAAAGGCGAACCGCATTTTGGTTCGCCGGACAAGCAACCGGCGGCACGGCTGGAGGTGCTGCGGATCGCGGGCGAACTGAAGATTCCGTTTACCACCGGCATCCTCATCGGCATCGGTGAAACACGCGAGGAACGTATTGACGCGTTGCTTGCGATTCGCGACTTGCACCGGCAGTACGGCCATATTCAGGAGGTGATCGTCCAGAATTTCCGCGCCAAGCCACACACGCGCATGGCCGACACGCCGCATGCGGCGCATGAAGAGTTGCTGTGGACCGTACGCACTGCACGCGTGATTCTCGGCGCCGACATGAACATTCAGGCGCCGCCGAATTTGTCCAGCGACAACTGCGGCGATTTGATCGACGCCGGCATCAATGACTGGGGCGGCGTATCCCCGGTGACGCCGGATCATGTGAATCCCGAAGCGCCGTGGCCGGCGATTGATACACTGCGCGACATCACCGCGTCGCGTGGCAGGGAACTGGTGGCGCGTTTGCCGAGCTATCCGGCGTATGTGCGCGAGGCCGCGCACTGGCATCATCCCGACATCGCCACGCGTGTGCTGCGTGCGAGCGACAGCGAGGGCTATGCACGCGCCGACGCGTGGTCGCCCGGCTTGCGAGCATCGCCACCGTTGCTGGCGCGCTTGCATGCAGGCATAAAAAAATCAATTAAAACAAATACTTATAACCTTCTCTCAGAAGCCGGCATCACGCGGTTATTTGCCGCGCGCGGCGATGCGTTTCATGCGGTCTGCGACGCAGCAGACGAACTGCGCCGCAACACCGTGGGCGACACCGTGCGCTACGTGGTCAACCGCAACATCAACTACACCAATATCTGCGCCTATCGCTGCACCTTCTGTGCGTTTTCAAAAGGTCGCCATAGCGCGTCGCTGCGCGGCGAGCCGTACGATCTGTCGCTGGAAGAAATTTCGCGACGCGTAGCCGAAGCGTGGTCGCGCGGCGCGACGGAAGTGTGCATGCAGGGTGGCATCCATCCTTCGTACACCGGCGAAACCTATCTCGACATTCTGCGTGCGGTGAAGCAGGCTGCGCCGGGGATACATGTGCATGCGTTTACACCGCTGGAAGTCTCGCATGGAGCGCAAACGCTGGGTTTGCCGGTGCGCGAGTTTCTGTCGCGGCTGATGGATGCGGGCTTGAACAGCCTGCCCGGTACCGCAGCGGAAATTCTCGACGATGAAGTCAGGCGTGTGATTTGTCCGGACAAGGTGACAACTGATGAATGGCTCAAGGTGATGCAAACCGCGCATGAACTCGGTTTGCGTTCGACCGCGACGATTATGTTCGGCCACGTCGAGCAGCCACAGCATTGGGCGCGCCACCTGCTGCGTGTACGCGCACTGCAGGAGAAAACCGGCGGCTTCACCGAGTTCATCCCGCTGCCGTTCGTGCACATGGGCGCGCCGGTGTATCAGCAGGGTCGCGCGCGCAAAGGCCCAACGTCGCGCGAAGCGATACTGATGCACGCGGTCGCGCGGCTGGTGCTGCATCCGGTGATTCAGAACATACAGGTGTCGTGGGTGAAAATGGGGGAAGAAGGTGTCGCTGCGTGCCTTGCTGCCGGCGTCAATGATCTGGGCGGTACGCTGATGAACGAAAGCATTTCGCGCGCTGCCGGCACGCAACATGGGCAGGAAATGCCGCCGGCACGCATGGAAGCGCTGATCTGCGCCGCAGGACGCGTGCCGCAGCAACGCACCACGCTATACGGTGATGCGACGGTAGAACGCAGAGAAACGGCGAAATCTGCGGTGCCGTTGGTTACCGCTGATGTTCAGCGAGTGGCCGCATGATCATCGGCGTGCTGGGCGGCACCGGCAAGGAAGGCAGCGGGCTTGCCTATCGCTGGGCGTTGAAAGGCCACGAAGTGATTATCGGGTCGCGTGACGCAAACAAGGCGTTGGCTGCCGCCGGGGAACTGAATCGCCTGTTAACCTCCAAAGGAAATGTGCGCGGCGCGAGCAACCGCGAAGCAGCGCAGGCGACGGTAGTGGTGTTGACGGTGCCGTATACCGCGCAATTGGCAACAGCCACGGACGTAGCTGATGTGCTTAAAGGAAAAATTCTCGTGGATGTGACGGTGCCTTTGGCGCCGCCCAAAGTAGATCGTGTTCAGTTGCCGAATGGCGAATCCGCCGTGGTGGCGCTGCAGCGCAAACTCGGTGTGGACGTAAAAGTCGTCTCGGCGTTTCAGAACGTTTCCGCGACACACCTCAAGGATGCCACGCACGACATCGACTGCGACGTGCTGGTGTGCGGCGACGATGCGGCAGCGCGCGAATTAGTAATCGGCCTTGCCCACGACGCAGGCCTGCGCGCGTGGCATGCCGGCCCGCTCGCGAATTCGGTCGCGACGGAGGCGCTGACGTCGGTGCTGATCGCGATCAACAAGCGTTACAAGGTCGCCGCATCGGGCATCCGTATTACCGGCGTTCCGCGTGCATAACGCTCACCAGGCATTCCGGTCATGCGCGAACTCAAACTCATTGCGCTGCCGGGTATTCCCGAAGTAACTCGTGGCGCATCCCTGTGCGAACTGCTACTGCCCGCTGTTGCACGCGCGAGCATGGCATTGCAAGCCGGCGATGTGCTGGTAGTCGCACAGAAAGTCGTTTCCAAAGCCGAGGGTCGCATCATCAGATTGAACGACATCACGCCCTCGCCTCGCGCGGAAACGCTCGCGCGTGAGGCTGCCAAGGATGCGCGGGTGGTCGAGCTTATTCTGCGCGAATCGCGCGCAGTGCTGCGCGTGAAGCCGGGCGTCATCGTGGTCGAGCACAAACTGGGATTTGTGATGGCCAATGCCGGTATCGATCAGTCCAACGTGCCGGGCGGTGGCGATGCCGTGCTGTTGCTGCCTGAAGATCCGGACGCCTCCGCGCGCAAACTGCGCGATGAACTGCGCGCAAAAACAAATGTGAATACAGGCGTGCTCATCATCGACAGTTTCGGGCGCGCCTGGCGCAACGGCGTGACGGGCACCGCGATTGGTGTCGCCGGCATTCCAGCACTGGTGGATTTGCGCGGACGCGTGGATCGCGAAGGACGCACGCTGCAAGTAACACAGGTTGCCGCAGCCGATGAACTCGCCGCTGCTGCATCGCTATTGATGGGGCAAGCGGACGAAAGCACGCCCGCGGTGCTCGTGCGCGGCTTTCCCTATGCACTGCGCGAAGGAGCAGCAGGCGAGTTATTGCGCCCCGCAGCCGAGGATTTATTTCGATGATCGTCGCCCTCGCAGGCGGTGTGGGTGGTGCCCGGCTCGCAGTTGGGCTGGCGGCAGTGTTGCCGCCCGGAGCGCTTACCATCGTCGTTAACACCGGCGACGACTTCGAGCACATGGGTTTCACCATCTGTCCGGACCTCGACACCGTGATGTACACGTTGGCGGGTGTCAACCATCCGCAAACCGGCTGGGGACGCGCGGGCGAAACCTGGAACTTCATGAACGAAATCCGGCGCCTCGGCGGCGCGGATTGGTTCCAGCTGGGTGACCGCGACCTGGCGGTGCATGTGTTGCGGCGCGAAGCATTGCATCGCGGTCTGCCGCTATCGACAGTGACGCTCGACCTGGCTGACCGTTTCGGGATTCGCCATACGATCCTGCCGATGAGCGACACGCCAGTGCGCACGCGTGTCAAAACCATGGTGGGTGGAAACAAGGGTGAACTCGCGTTTCAGGATTACTTTGTGCGTCTGCGCTGCAGGCCGCGCGTGACGGGATTTCGCTTTGCCGGTGCACGCAGTGCGCGCGTGCCCGCCGCGCTCGCGCGCATCATGCGCGGGTGCGTGGACGCGGTGGTGATCTGTCCGTCCAACCCTTTCGTCAGCGTTGCTCCGATATTTGCCGTGCCGGCGATACGCACATGGTTGAAAGCGCGCACGTTTCCCGTGCTGGCGGTGTCGCCGATCGTCGGCGGCGTCGCGGTCAAAGGCCCGGCGGCGAAAATGATGCGCGAATTGGGCCTCAAACCCTCCACGCTCGAAGTAGCTCGGCATTACGGCAAGCGGGTTGATGCGTGGGTTATCGATCAGCGCGACGCGCATTTGCGCGAGCGTATCGCACACCTCGACAAACCGGTGCTGGTCGCGGATACGTTGATGACAAACGCGACGAAGAGCGCAGGGCTGGCGCAGCGCGTTTTGGGTTTTGCACAGCAGTTAAAAAATGTCAAATAAAATCAATTGCTTAGATATTTGGGCTGTGCTGCCACAGCGCGGCCTTGCGCGCGGCAAATCGCGCCTCGCCGGGGTGCTTGATGCTGCCGCGCGCCATGAGCTTAACCGCTGGCTGCTCGAACGCACGCTTGGTGTGGTCACGCACTGGCTCGGCGACACTCGACGTTGCGTGGTGGTAAGCCCGGACGCCGCGACGCTGGCGACGGCGCATGCGCACGGCGCAACGGCGTTGCGCGATGCCGGCGCGGGGTTGAATGCCGCGGTCGAGCAAGGCACTGCGTATGCTGCCGCGCGCGGCGCCAGGCAGTGGCTGATTCTGCCCTGTGATCTGCCGCTGCTGGATCACGCAGCACTGAGTGCGATGGCCGTGCGCAAAGCCGCAGGCACGGCAGTCATCGCGCCCGATCGTCTTGGCACCGGCACCAATGGCTTGCTGGTGGATGCGGCGGAACGCACATTTGCTTTTGGTGCCAACAGCGTAAAGTGGCATACCGATAACTTCACCGCGCGCGGTGAACAGGTATGCCTGTATCACCGGCCCGAACTGGCATTCGATCTCGATACCGCTGAAGATCTGGCGCATTGGCTGCATGGCGGCTATGACCTGCCGCCGTTTCTTGCACGGCATAATCAACCCGCATGAGTGTATTATCGAATTACAACAACGATACGGAGGAGTAAGATGAATTTCAAGCTGAAAGTCCTGCGTGCCGGATTGCTTGCGGCGCTGGCCACGTGCAGCTTTGCTGTATTCGCGCAATCGGGTGGTTATCCCACGCGTCCGATTCGTATCATCGCGCCGTCGGGCGCGGGCGGTCCGGTCGATGTGATGTGCCGCGTCATCATGCCGAAGCTGGGCGAAGTGCTCGGTCAGCAGATTGTGGTTGAAAACCGCGTCGGCGCCGCCGGGTTGATCGGCACCGAATTTGTCGTCCGCCAGCCGCCTGATGGTTACACGCTGTTGTTCGGATTCTCCGGGCCGCTGGCGATCGTGCCAAATCTTAATTCCAAAACACCGTATCAAGTGGCTCGCGATCTAATACCGATCGCGCAGGTCGCGGTACAGCCCTACGTGCTGCTGGTGCATCCCAGCGTTCCGGCAAAAAGCGTGAAGGAGCTTGCAGCACTCGCCAGGTCGCAACCCGGCAAGATGAATTTTTCGTCCGGCGGCGTGGGCGTCGGTATCCACATGGCGGGAGAACTGTTCAAGGTTGCGGCCGGCGTGCAGATACTGCACGTGCCGTACGCGGGCGCCGCTCCGGCGATTACGGCTTTGATGTCGGGTGAAGTCGATATGATGTTCAACGGACTGTCGGCGGCGTTGCCTTACATGCAAAACGGCAAAGTGCGGGCGCTGGCGGTCGGCGGCGACAAGCGCACCGCGCTTTTCCCCGAACTGCCGACGATTCAGGAATCCGGCTACGACTTCAAGACCGGAGGGTGGTACGGCGTTCTGGCGGCGAGTGGCACGCCGCAACCGATCATTAACACCTTGCATCAGGCAATCGTCAAGACCATGAATAGCCCCGACATGCGCAACACGATGACCAGACTCGTTGCCGAACCGGTTACCGGCTCGTCACAGGCGTTTGCCGACCTGATCGGCTACGAAAGCGCGCTGTGGGCGAAGGTCATCAAGTCGGCGGGCATCAAGGTACGGTGATGCAAACACGCACTATCCAGGTGCCGTTGCGCGACGGCGTGATGGGCGCATACCTTGCCGTGCCGGATCGCACGCCGGTAGGCGGCATCGTCGCCATCATGGAAATCTGGGGCGTGAACGACACCATGCGCATGCACGCGCAAGAATTCGCCGAAGCAGGCTTCGTGTGCCTGGTGCCGGACTTGTTCTGGCGGCAGGAACCTGGCGTGGAATTGTCCGACCGCAATCCTGAAGACGGCAAGAAAGCGTTCGATCTTTATTACGACTTCGACTACGACCTCGGCGTGCGCGACATGGAAGACACCGTGAAATATCTCGCGGGCATTCCGGAGTGCAACGGCAAGGCGGGCGCGGTGGGCTACTGCCTTGGCGGCAAGCTATGTTATCTGCTGTGCTGTCGCACCGATATCGAATGCGCGGTGGCCTATTACGGCACCTACATCGAGCACCGCATCAAGGAAGCGCCGAACCTGCATCGGCCCTTCATGCTGCACATGGCGATGAAGGACCGCTGGGTGCAGGCCGAAGTGAATGAATTGCTGGAGCGGCGGCTGTCACCCAATCCGCTGGTGACCATCCACAAGTATCCCGAGGCCGATCACGCGTTTGCGCGGCATGGCGGCAAACCGTTTCGCAAGGGCGATGCAGACAGGGCGCTGCGGCTGACGGTGGATTTTTTCAAGCAGCATCTTGGGTAAAGCGAAAGGCAAAGGCAAATGAGCGGTGTAAAAGCGGGAATCATGCTCAGCAACCAGCAGTTCGAAGGGGCGGATATGGTGAAAGCCCTGGACGAACAGATCGTGATGGTGCGGCTGGCCCGGGACCGCGGGTGGGACTCTTACTTTACCGGGCAGCACTACCTGAACGAGGGCGGCAATCAAGGACTGCAAATGGTGCCCTACCTTGCCCGTCTGGCCGCCGACGCGGGTGACATGACCCTTGGCGTGGGGCTGCTGCTGGCGCCGTTGCACAACCCTGTCTACACCGCGGAAACCATTGCCACGCTGGACGTGATATCCCGCGGCAATATGATTTTCGGCGTGGGGTTGGGCTATCGCACTACCGAGTTCGAAGCCTTTGGCGTGCGCAAAGGTCAGCGGGTTCAGCGTTTCGAGGAATGTCTCACCGTTGCCAAACGGCTGTGGACCGAGGACAAGGTAAGCTACGAGAGCGACACCTGCATACTGAAGGATGCGCACCTTTCGCTGAAGTGCGTGCAGAAGCCTCATCCGCCCATCTGGTTTGCGGCCAAACATCCCAACGCGATCCGTCGCGCCGCGCAACTGGGGGACTGCCTTTACCACAGCCCCAAGGCCACCCTCGCCACCCACAAAGAGCGATTGACGCTGTACAAGGAAGAACTGCAAAAAGCGGGCAAATCCCTGCCGAAGGAAAATCCCTGCCGCATTGAGATCTACTGTGCGAAGCATCGTGCCGCCGCGATGGAGTTAGGGGCACCGTACATTTCGGAAAAGTACAAGGCCTACGCACAGTGGGAAAGCGACAAGGTCATGCCGGAACACGAGCGGATTGACAAATCCTTTGAAGAACTGGTGCAGGACCGCTTTGTGATCGGCTCGCCCGAGGATTGCTGGAATCAGCTCAAGCCCTACATAGAGGAACTGGGTGTGACCCACTTCGTGTTTCGCACACACTTTCTCGGCATGCCCCTCTCCAGCGCCATGGCCAGCATGCAACTAATGTCGGAGGAGTTGCTGCCGGCGCTGCACGCTGCCAAGCCCACGCCGCTGGATCAGATCCCCGCTGCCTGATGTCACAACAGAGTGAAATGTATCGCCAGAAAGGCGTTACGAAAAAATTAACGGCGCTGAGTACCGGCACTTTCGCCATCGCGTTTGTTGCGCTTTTTGCTGCTGCAAACGCCGCCGGACAGGACTATCCAAGCAAACCGATTCGATGGCTGGTACCGTTCGCGCCGGGCGGTGTCGGCGACTTGACCGCGCGCATCGTCGCCCAGAAAATGACCGAGAACCTGCGTCAGCAGGTCGTCATCGACAATCGTCCGGCTGCAGGCATGGTCGTGTCTGCCAACATTGCTTTACAGGCGCCGCCCGATGGTTACACGCTCATTCAGGCAGGCAACGGCTCGGCGATCAGCCAGAGTCTGTTCAAGTCGCTGCCCTACGATGTGTACAGGGATTTCACGGCCGTATCGACGTTGGCGTACTTTGATATTGTGCTGGTCACCAACGCGAATTCCACCATGAACACCGTTGCCGATGTGCTGGCGACTGCGAAGAAGAACCCCGGCAAGTTGAGCATCGGCACCGGCAACGTCGGCACCACGCAGTATCTGGCCGTTCAATTGTTTACTTCAATGGCAGGCATCAATGCACAAACGATTCCGTTCAAGGCCACGCCTGTGGCCATCAACGCGCTGCGCGGCAATGAGATACCCCTTGTAGTCGAAACCGTTCCGGCCCTGATCGGCCAGTTGAAGGGCGGCGCCCTCAAGGCGCTGGGCGTGGGCAGCACGCAACGCTCGCCCATTTTGCCGGATACGCCAACGCTCGCAGAAAGCGGCGTGCCCGGCTACGAGGCGACTTCGTGGACCGGACTGTCGGTCAAGGCAAAAACGCCCGAGGCCATCATCACGCGCCTGCACCGGGAAATCAGCGCTGCGGTGAAATCCGGTGACGTCATGCAGAAACTCGGCGACATGGGTGCAACCGGCCGCGCAAGCGCATTGCCCGAAGAAGCGCGCAAGCTTATGCGCTCGGAGATCGACAAATGGAAGGTGGTCATCGATCGGGCAGGCATCGAACGTCAATAACAAGCGGCGAGCGACAGAACAGCTTAACCCATGGAGCAAAAGCATGTCCAGAGTTGCAGTTATCGGTAATACTGCGCGCGCGATAGACCTCGCCGGCACGCCGGATGAGGTGAAAAAACGTGTACTGAGAGGAGTCAATCTATGAAACGAGCCTTGGCCTTTGTAGTACTTTCACTCACGGCGGTGTGCGCGTTTGCCGCCGACTATCCGGTCAAAACGATCCGTATCATCGCGCCGTTTCCACCGGGCGGTAGCGTCGATCTCGTCGCGCGCATCCTGGGTGCGGACCTGGGGAAGGCGATTGGCCAGCAGATCGTCATCGACAATCGCGGCGGCGCAACGGGCATGATCGGCACCGAGGTCGCGAAAAACTCGTCGCCCGATGGCTACACGCTGCTCGTCAACACCTTGCCCTTCGTGACCAACCAGTTCGCGTACAGCAAGACGCCGTACGACCCGGTCAGCGATTTCGCGCCCGTCTCGCTGCTCGCGTCGGTGGCGTCTGTCCTGGTGTCGCATCCGGCGCTGCCGGTGAATTCGATGAAAGACCTGATCGCGCTCGCGCGGGCTAAACCCAACGCGATCACGTACGGCACGGCGGGCGCGGGCTCGAATCCTCACATCGCGGGTGAACTGCTCAACAATCTTGCGAAGATCAAGCTCCTCGCCGTGCACTACAAGGGCGGCGGGCCGGCGACGATCGCAACGTTGAGCGGTGAGACGCAGCTCTATTTCGTCAACGCAATCCCGGAAGCGCTCCCGCACATCCAGGCGAAGAGGCTGAAGGCGCTCGGCATCACCGACACCAGGCGCAACGCCAGCGCACCGCAGATCCCGACGATGGCAGAGGCCGGTCTGCCCGGCTACGAATTCGTTACGTGGCAGATACTCGCCGCGCCGAAGGCCACGCCCGGTCCGATCATCGCGACGCTCAACGAGAAGGTGCGGGGCGTGATGAAGGCGCCCGATGCCATGAAGCGCTGGCAGGATCGCGGGTTCGACGTGATAGCGAGCACGCCCGAAGAGATGGCCGCACATCTGGCGCGGGAAATCAAGAAATGGGGCGCCGTGTTCAGGGAACAAGGCATCCGGGCGGAGTAGCAATCGATCGACCACATGCAAGCACACGTAGCGCGTGCGTGCGGCGCGTACTGAACGCTTCTATTTGTGCTTGGCGGGATGCGCTCTGCGTATCGTCGGCGATACGACCCGGTCTGACACATGGAAGTCCCACACGGCTGCACCGCCCTTTTTCGAGAATTCCTGCACGAGCTTCGGTAGATCAGCGAGGTTTTTGACGACTTGTCCGTCGAGCCCGAAGCCGCGCGCGATGGCGCCAAAATCGGGACGACCGAACACCGACCCGGTGTCAGGCAACCCCTCCGAACGAAGCTTGTGGATCTCCGAACCATAGGCGCCGTCGTTCATGATAACGATCAGAATGTTCATACCATGGCGCTTGATGGTTTCGAGCTCCTGAAGGTGCATCATCATTCCGCCGTCACCGTCGAACATCACCACGGTTTTGTCCGGGCGCGCAGCCGCCACCCCCATCGCAAACGAGAGGCCGTTACCGATCGCGCCGAATTCGCGGATGGTGAGGAATTGCTCATTCGGGCGCGAAGGCATTTGCGCGAAGAACCACGAACAATGGCCGGATGAATTGACAAGTTCCCAGTCGGCGGGAATCGCCTTCTCGAGACTTGCGGCCACCTCGCGCGGGTCAAGGAGATCCGGCTCGATCTCGAATACATGACTGTCGGGCTTGGTATCGCGAATGCGTGCGGCCATCGCTTCGGTGCGCCATTTCGCGGTGCGCTCCGGCAGTGCGGCTGTCAGAGCCTCGACGCCGAGGCGTGCGTCGGCACGCAGGTGGTTCTTCGCCACTTCCTGGCCTTGAGCCACCGCAACCGGATCAACGTCAATGTGCAGCATCTTCGCCTTGCGCCAGAGCTGGCCGCCGCCGCCCGCGTGAAACGCGAGCGAGCCGCCGACCACGATGACGAGATCGGCCTGCGCCAGATATTCGAGCCCGACTTCGGTCGAGAAGCTGCCGGAAATGCCAATGCAGTACGGATCGTCGTGGAACAGTCCACGCGCGGGCAGCGAAGTGGTGAGCAGCGCGCCAGTCCTGGCGGCAAGCGCGCGGCACGCGGGCCCCGCCTTGGCCTGGACCGCGCCGAGCCCGGCAAAGATCACAACGCGTTCCGATGACGCCGCCAGTTGCGCCGCCTTCGCCACGTCGTCCGGATGGGCAGGTATCGGCGAGAGCTTGGGCATGACTTGCGCCGAGGGTGTCGGCAGGTTTTCCGGTCCGGTCCACGGCCGCTCCTGCAGATCAAACGGAATGCCGAGCACAACCGGTCGGCGTTCGCGGCGCGCCTGCAGAAATGCATCACGTATCGCAACCGGCATGCGCTCAGGCAGGTGCAGTTGATGATAGGCCGCTCCCGTTCCCGCGATGATCGGCCCCTGATTGAGCTCCTGGTTGTACCAGCCCAGCCGGAGCGGCGACTCTCCGGCAAACACCACCATCGGCAGATGGGCACGCACGGCCGCCGGGAGCGCCGTGATTAACTGTGTGACGCCGGGTCCGCAGGTGACCGTTGCAACACCCACTTCCGACGTCTTGCGCGCATAGGCCATCGCGGCTGCGGCCGCGCAATGCTCGTGCCTGACATAGACCATGCGGCATCCCTGCTGGGCCATTCGAGCCGCCCAGTTCATGTTCGCGTCGCCCATTAACGTAAAACAGGTGCTCACGCCTTCCTGGATAAAGGCCTTGGCAAGAACATCATAGACATGCAGTTTGGTTTCGTTCGTCACGGTTGTACTTTCGAAGGGTAGTCGTGTTTTGGAAGAAGACTGACAATGAGTATACAAGGTAAAATTCCCGCATGAGACTCAATCAAATTTTCGCGATTGCGATTGCAACCGCCGCCGCATCCGCCGGCGTTACCTTTGCCCAGGACGCCGCCAACTATCCAGTGAGGCCCCTCCGCCTGATCGTGCCGTTTGCGCCCGGCGGCGGGCTCGACATCAGTGCGCGGCTGATCGGGCACAAGCTGACCGAGAAGTGGAGCCAGAACGTCGTGGTCGATACGCGCCCCGGTGCAGCCACCATTTTGGGCACGGAAATCGCATCCAAGGCGGCGCCGGATGGCCACACCATACTGATGATTACCACCACGTTTGCGATCAACCCGGGCCTCTACGCCAAATTGCCGTACGATGCCGGCAGGGATTTCGCGCCCGTCACGCAGTTGAACTCGCAGCCCAACGTGGTGGTGGTCACGCCGTCCTTCCCGGGAAAATCCGTCAAGGACCTGATCGCACTGGCCAAGGCCAAACCTGGGTCACTCACGTTCGCGACGCCCGGCGCAGGTTCCGCGCCGCACCTCTCGGCGGAAATGTTCCAGCGTGCGGCGGGCGTCAGCATGATCCATGTGCCTTACAAGGGCATTCCGCCTGCCGTGACCGACGTCATCGGCGGGCGCGTCACCATGCTGTTCACCACCACGATTTCCGCCGCGCCGCACATCAAGTCGGGCAAGATGCGCGCCGTCGCGATCACCAGCGCGAAGCGCCAGCCCAGCATGCCTGACGTGCCGACAGTCGGCGAGACCCTGCCCGGCTACCGCGCCGAGGCGTTTCAGGGCATGGTGGTGCCCGCGGGCGTGCCGCAGGCGGTGGTCAACAAGCTGTCGGCGGAAGTGGCGCGCATCGTGAAGCTGCCGGACGTGGCGCAGCGCTTTGAACTCGACGGCGCGGAAGGCGTGGGCAGCACGCCCGCGGAGTTCGCGGCGTTTCTCAAGGCCGAGATGCAGAAGTGGAGCAAGGTGATCAAGGACGCGGGGATCAAGGCGGAGCAGTAAGTCTGATCAAGACCGGATAAATTGAGCCTGCGCCCGGCCCTTGCGTGAGTTTGACATCATCTCAGCCCGCTCACACCTTCAACCGCGGAAACAACCGCATCGCATTGTCCCGATCAACCGCCATACGATCAGCGGCGCTGAAACCGCCTTTTGCCAGATCGTCGCTGACTTTGCGCCCATCCCAGAACGGGTAGTCGGTGCCGTACAGTACCTGTGACGGCGGGATGATCGCGAGCAGAGCTTTCAGCGCGCCGTCGTGATGTCCCTGCGCGGTGTCGTAGTAGAACTTGCGCAGTTCGTGCATCAGACCGTGGGGCAATACGGCTTTGCGGTCTTTTTCGACCTCTTCGCGCTGGAAACGTGACAGCAGGAAGGGCGTCACCCCGCCGCTGTGCGAAAAAATCCACCGGATATCCGGGAATTTCGCCGCGCCGCCCTGAAAAATCAGGCTGATCATGGTGCGTGTGGTGTCCACCGGGCCTTCGATGGCGTTGATGGAAATGTAGGGCATGATCTGCGAGCAGCAGGCCGGCGTGGCGGGGTGGGTGTAGATGATGGCTTTGCGCCGGTTGAGTTCCTCAAGGATTGGAAAGGTTGCGGGGTCGCCCAGCAATTTTCCGTTGTAGCTGGTCCACAGATAGATGCCGTCCGCCTTGAGCACGTCATACGCATATGCGATTTCGCGCAGGCTGCCTTCGATGTCCGGAAACGGAATCGAGGCGAACGATCCGAAGCGACCGGGATGGTCGCGCATGAGTTGCGCCGCGTATTCGTTCGACACCCGGGCAATCTTCCGCGCACCGGCGGGGTCATTGCCCCACGCCTGCATGCCGGGGTTGATGAGCGAGGTGAAACAAGTCGCGATGCCGCTCTTGTCCATTTCTTCGAGCGTGCCCTGCACCGACCACTTCGCATGACCGCGCATCATGGTTTTCAGTGCTGCCGAGTAGTCCGGCGGGGCGAAGTGGTGGTGCACGTCGATGCGAAAGGGCTTGCCCGGGGTGCCGGCACCGGTGGTTTCGCATCCTGGTAGCAGTGCGCCCGCGCCGAGCGCGGTCAGTCCCGCGAGAAAGCGGCGGCGTTGTAATGCGTCGATGAGAGAGGCGGGAATGGCGTTCATGGGCTTTCCTCCGAGGCAGTTATCTGAATTCCGCTACTATAGCGCGTCGGTCGGAACCGCTGCGCGTTCTGGCCAACGTTCACTGTCGTTCCCGCCATCACAAACCGTGGTGTTTTTCAGGAAGCATCCTGCGGCGTGGTCGGCAGAAGGTGCTATTCGATTCGCAGCTTCGCCTGTTTGATTACCTTGCCCCAGCGCGCGATTTCGGTTTTCAGAAACGTCATCGCTTCGGCCGGCGTATTGCCGACCGCCTCGGTACCGCCCTTGGCGAGCATGTCCAGCATATCCTTCGCCTTGAGCGCGTTGACGGTTTCGGCGTGTATCTGTTTGATGACGGGCGCCGGCGTCTTGGCTGGTGCGAGCACCATGTACCACGACGTGGCTTCGTAGCCCGGCACCCCCGCTTCGGAAATGGTCGGCACATTCGGCAGTGAAGCCACGCGCTTGGGCGACGTCACCGCCAGCAGGCGCAACTGCCCCGCGTTAACCTGATTGATGATGGCGAGCATCGGATTGATATACATGTGCACACGGCCGGGTATCAAGTCCGTCAACACCGGCCCCGTGCCCTTGTAGGCGATGTGCGCCATCTCCGTGCCCGTCATATCGGTGAACATCTCGCCCGCAAGGTGCGATGCGGAGCCTGGCCCCGATGATCCGAACGACATTTCGCGCGGCTTCGATTTCACCAGCGCGACGAGTTCCTTCACGCTTTTCACCGGCAACGAATTCGGCACGACCAGCCCTAACGGCTGTGTAGCGACCACCGAAATCGGAATCAAATCATTGATCGGATCATAGGGCAGTTTGGCCATTAGCGTGGCGTTGATCGCGTGCGAAGGGTTGACCAGCACCAGTGTATGTCCGTCGGGCGTGGCCTTCGCCGCGATGTCGATGCCGATCACCATGCCCGCGCCGGGCCGATTATCGACCACGATCTGCTGGCCCCACGCCGCGGTGTAGCGATTGCCGAGAAAGCGCACGATCTGATCCGAGCCGCCGCCCGCCGCGGTCGGGATGATGAAGCGTATCGGCTTGGTGGGAAACGTTTGTGCAAGGACTGGGAGCGCCGCCATTGAAACGACGATCGACATGCACAAAGAAATCCATTGGGTTCGCCTCATGGCATGCTCCGTTCATTGGTTGGATCGTGAAGATGGCATTCTACCCGTCCACAGGCTGCGTGCTAAGATTTGAGATCAGAACCTATCTCATCATCGGCACAGGAAAAATCACGATGAAATTCTTTTTTGTACACGCCCTGCTTTGTGCGCCGGCAATCCTCGCCGGTGCGGGTACGGCCATGGCGCAACAATATCCAAGCAAACCGATACGCATACTCGTGGGCTTTGCCGCCGGCGGGCCAGCCGACGTTGCCGCGCGTACCATCGGGCAGAAGCTCACCGAGAAATGGGGGCAGCAGGTGATCGTGGATATTCGTCCTGGCGCAGGCGGCAACATCGCCACGGAACTGGCGGCCAAATCGCCGCCGGATGGGTACACCCTGCTCGAACCGGCGTTCGCGCACGCGGTAAACCCCGTGCTTTATTCGAAACTGCCCTTTGATGCGACCAGGGATTTCACGCCGATACTGCTGTTTGCGTCGATCGCCAACATACTGGTGGTGCATCCATCGATGCCCGTCACGTCGGTGAAAGATTTATTGGCCTTCGCCAAAGCGCGCCCCAATCAGCTGACCTTTGGCTCCGCGGGCAGCGGCACGGCATCGCACTTTGCCGGCGAACTGATGAATATGATGGCCGGCCTCAAGGTAACGCACATACCCTACAAGGGCGTCGCGCCCGCCCATCTCGACACCATGGCCGGGCAATTGTCGATGATGTTCGGCGGGATTGTGACCAGCGTGCCGGCGATAAAAGCGGGCAAGCTGCGCGCGCTCGGCGTGACTACGCTCAAGCGCTGGCAAGGCACGCCCGATATTCCCACCATGTCAGAAGCCGGACTGACGGGCTTTGAGGTGAATTCGTGGTTCGGCTTATTGGCGCCCGCGGGCACGCCGCGTGAAATCGTCACGCGCCTGAATACCGAAGTCGCGCGCTCGCTGCGCGAACCCGATGCGCGCGAACGGTTCTTTTCAATAGGCGCGGAACCGATGGGTGGCACACCGGAGGAGTTCGGCGACTACATCAAATCCGAGACGGCGAAGTGGGCGAAGGTGATCAAGGCTGCCGGTATCAAGGTGGACTAGAAACAGTCCCAAGACGACTCGTTACTTCTTCCCGACCACCTCCGGATTAACCACATCCACCGGCTTGCCGTCGGCGAACGCGAGTAACTGTTCAATCGCGGTCGCGTACATCCCCTCGTAGCTGCTGCGCTCGGCGTAGCCCAGGTGCGGTGTGCATAATGCGTTGCTCAATTTCTGCAACGGATGCGTGGCGCCGGTCACCGGCTCGTCTTCGTAAACATCCACTGCCGCAAACCCCGGCCGGCCTTTTTGCAGCGCCGCCGCGAGCGCACCCTCCTCGATAATCGGCGCGCGGCTGGTATTCACCAGCAGCGCGGTGGGTTTCATGCGCGCGAGATCGGCGGCGGTGATGATGCCGCGCGTGGCTTTATTGCCGGGCAAATGCAGGCTGATGATGTCCGCGTTTTCAAAAAACGCCTCGCGCGACGCAGCGATTTCAAAACCTTCGGCTTTGGCGCGCGCGATCGAGCCTTCGCGGCCCCAGCACACCACTTTCATGCCGAAGGCCTTACCCACACGCGCCACCGCGCCGCCGATATGTCCGAAAGCGTAAACACCGAGCGTACGGCCAAAGAGTTTCGTGCCGACGGTGGAATGCCAGTGTCCCTGCTTGAAGCGCTCCACCTCATACGGAATTTTCCGCAGCGACGAAATGATCAGCCCCCACGCCAGCTCCGCCGTCGTCGAATACGGACTGTTGCCGCTGCTCAAGCGCCCCGCCGACACCACGATGCCGTGATCGGTGCATGCCAGGATATCGAGGTGATAAACATTGCGTCCCGTCTGGCAAATGAATTTGAGGCCGGGCAACTGCTCGACGATCTTGCGCGTGATTGGCACGCGCTGCTGCGTCAGCAACACCGCGTCAAAACCTTTGACCTGCTCCACCACGCGCGCCGGGTCGGTGTAGGCATCGTTGTGAACAACGACTTCATGCCTGGAAAGCTGCGGAAAGTTTTTCGTAGTGCGAAAGACGTCGGAGTAATCGTGAATGACGGAGATTTTCATTTTTTGTTCTCAGTAAAAATAAATAGGTATGCGGCATCCACATTTAAAACTTATAACTGAATATTATCGTTGTCGTTCCCGCGCAGGCGGGAACCCATAACACACGTGCCATATGCGCTATTGCATGGATTCCGGCTCGCGCTGCGCTTGGCCGGAATGACGAGTTTGGTATCTGACTTACCCAAAAGTCGGCAGAACGCTCCTTATTTCAAAGGCAGCGGCACGCCCTCCGGCAGCGGCGCCCTGTCGACATTCAGGATCATCGACACCAGCGAGTAATAACCGTTGACTGCGATCAGGTCAAACACACCGCGTTCGCCGAAACGATCCAGCACGCGCTGATAATTGGCATCGCTCACGCCCTTGGTGTCGTGCAGTTCGCGCGAGAAGTCGTAGACCATCGCCTCGTCGGCATCCATGTTGGCCGGACGGCGATTCTCGGCGACGTCCTTGGCCTTGGCCGGATCGAGCCCCGCTTCCAGCGCCAGCCGGCAATGCGCGTGCCATTCGTATTGCGACGTCCAGTAGCGCGCCGTCACCATGATGGCGAGCTCGTTGAGCTTGGGCGGTATCGCGCTCTTGAAGCGGATTTCGCCGCCCAGAGACTGCACCAGATTGCCGATCGAGGGACTGCGCAGCATGGCATTGAACGGCCCGCCCAATGGCCCGGGCACCGCCCCTTTGAAACTGGCGAGTTTCGCGCGTGGTCCACCCTTGATCGAGTCATAGACGGCGCGCTGTTCGGTGGTGAGATTTTCGACGGGGATGAGAGGCAAACGGCGGTCGGTCATGGTTAGTCCTGATGGTTGGGAAAGTTGGGAATTAAAACAGATTTTTACTTCATTGATAATCATCCAGTCCAGGATGAGTTACTTGCATGAACTCCTTCAGGCGATCACTTCTGCGCTTCATGATGTGCGCGCGAACAGCGGCAATGTATTGGCGCCGCGCCGTTTTTGAGTCAATCGCGGGAACGGGCACGTAATTTGACTTTAGCCGATTGCAGACAGTACAACTAAGTAAGAGGTTTTCCAGGCCTTTTCCGCCATTCATGGATGTCGGAACTAGGTGATCTTCTGTGGCCATCATAAAGCGATCATAGTCGGCCTTTAAGTCAAGGCCACAATAAACACAACGACCTTGGTCGCGTTCGAATAGTTGGAGAAACTTTGACTTCGTTGGACTAGGCATGTGAGACCTACAAGGTAACTTGTCGATAAATAGGCTGTCGTCGACTAAATCGGATCCCATGAAACCACATCCGGCGAGCGATCCAGCGGATAAAACTGTTTTTGCATCGCGGGCAGAGCCACCTTTGCAATCGCCTCGGGCGTCCACTCCGGCGTGTAATGCACCGAGCGTATCGGCCGTGGCTGGCTGAACAGCATGATTTCGTTGGCGCGCACACCGAAAATCTGGCCGGTGACGTCGGCCGCCGCATCGCTCACCAGAAACACTGCCATTGGCGCGACCTTGCGCGCTTCCATTTTCTGCAGTTGCCCGGCACGTTCTTTTTCTTCCGGCGTGTTGGTGGGAATCGAACTGGTCATGCGGCTCCACGCAAACGGTGCGATGCAGTTCGAGCGCACTTTGTGCCGACCCAGATCAAGCGCGATGCTTTTTGACAACGCGGCGATGCCGAGCTTGGCCGCCGAGTAATTGGCCTGCCCGAAATTGCCGATGAGGCCGGAAGTCGAGGTCATGTGCACAAACGCGCCGCTGTTCTGCGCGCGCATGGGATTGGCGGCGGCGCGGCTCATGAAAAATGCGCCATCGAGATGCACCGCAATCACCGAGCGCCAGTCGTCCTCGGACATTTTGTGAAAGATGCGGTCGCGCAGAATGCCGGCGTTGTTGACCACGCCATCGATGCGGCCGTAGGTGTCGATGGCGCACTGGATGATGCGTTCGGCCGAGGCCCACGTTGAAACCGAATCGGTATTGGCCACCGCAATGCCACCCGTAGCCTTGATTTCGTTCACCACCTTTTGCGCCGCGCCCGCACTGTCGGCGTTGAGTTCGCCGCCGAGGCCTGCGCCGATATCGTTGACCACCACTTTCGCGCCGTTCGCTGCCATGGCGAGGGCCATTTCACGGCCGATGCCACCGCCTGCGCCGGTGACGACAACGACTTTGTCTTGAACACTGTTACCCATGTCGATTTCCTTTCGTGCTGATTAATCGCCCGCCGGTGAGCTAAACGCCAGGAGCTAATCTTTCAATGAAAATCCCAGCCCCGGCGCGGCCGGCACATGGAGCTTGCCGTCCTTGAACTCGGGGTGCGTGGCGTAGCGTTCGTGCAGGGCAGCGTGTGCGCCGTGCACTTCGAGCATGCCGCCGTGGACGTGGCCCGCCATCCCCGGCAGATTCGCGCAATCAAAGCCGCCCGCGCTGGTCACCGGCACCCCGTACATCTCGGCCAGCGCCATGACGCGCAGCATGGCGCTGATACCGCCGCAAAAAGCGGCATTGGGTTGCACAAAATCGAGCGCGCCCGCGGCCAGCACGTCGCGGAACCAGGTCATCGACTGGACCATCTGTCCCGACGCCAGTGGAATATTGGTGGCACGGCGCAACTCAACCAGCGACGGAATATCGTTGCCTTTGACCGGCTCTTCAAAAAAAGTGATATCGCAGTCGGCGACGAGCGTTGCCAGCCGCTTGGCTTCCGCGACGGTATAGCTGCAGTTGGCATCGAGCATCAGCGGCCCGGTTCCGATCGCCTGCCGAACTGCACGGACGCGCTGCACGTCGTCGGCGATGGCGCGCCCGGAGCCCACCAGCATTTTCGCGCCGTGAAAGCCTTCGGCCAGCGCTTTTTTACAGGCGGCAACCAATTCGGTTTCGGAGTAAGCCGGCAAGCCCACGGTCGCGTAGGCATGTACCACATTGCGCGCGCCGCCGATCAATTGCGCCACCGGTAGCCCGAGTGCCTTGCCCTTGATGTCCCACAGAGCGAGATCCAGCGCCGACATTGCCGATACGAACACGCCAGTGGACGCACGCGGATTAAATTTTTTGGCGAGTGTCGCGTTGATGGCTTCGATATCCAGCGCGTTCGCGTCCTTCAGCGTGGCTGCAATGCCGCCATTCAGCAGATGGGCCACCTGGTCGGCGAGAAAGCGGCCTGTAACGCCTGTACCTGAAAGCCCGTCATCCGTCGTCACGTGGCAGCGCAAAAAGGTGAAGTTTTCCTGGTTGGTGTAGACATCCACCGCCCGCAGCGGTTTGATGTGCTCGACCCGGGATACAACGCTGGTGATTTTCATGTGTGAAGGATCCTGGCGCTAACCAGCGCGCCTTCTAAATTTCTGAAACCCCGCCGGCTTCAGCGGCGCCATGCGTTTGACCGCGCCGGCGTTGACGATGACTTCGCCAACGTAGAAATCGCCGCGTTTGTCGGCCCAGATGCCATGCGGCGCGACGAAGTTGCCGGGCAGCACCGGGTTTTCACCGCCCACCTGCGCTGCGATTTTTCCTTCGGGGTCGCACACGGTGACGCGCGCGATCGGCGAATGGCCGCACGGCGGATAAATCATGGTCTGGTCGTGCGCGGGCAGCGGGCCTTCGGAGCGCTTCATCATGTAGTTGTGAAAACCGCCTTCGGCGATGTGCAGCATGTCCTGATCGTCGATGAAAATGTCGTACGGGCGGTTGAGCCAGCCCCACTCGCGTACATATTCCCCATTGGGCTTGAAAATCTGCACGCGCGAATTTTCGCGGTCGGCGACATACACCAGTCCCGCGCTATCGACCGCGATGCCGTGCGGCAGGATGAACTGGCCGGGTCCACCGCCGGGCTCGCCCCATGAGAACAGCAGCTTGCCTTCCTTGGAATACTTGTGCACGCGCGCATTGCCATAGCCGTCGGCAATATACATATCGCCGTTGGGCAGCACCGCGACATTGGTGACGCGGTGGAACGGTCCTGCCGCGCGTTTGACCGGACTCACGCCGATCTTATAACCGGTGTCGGCGGGCTTGCCAGGTTCGCCCAGCGTCATCAGTTTTTTGCCGTCAGTGGTGTACTTGTGCACCACGTGATTCTTGTCGTCGGCGAGCCATAGATTATCTTCGCGGTCGATGAAAATGCCGTGCGGACCGACGAATTCGCCCGCGCCCCACGCGTTGAGGAATTTTCCTTCCTTGTCGAAAATGATGATCGGATACTTGCCGCGGTTGAACACATACACGTGGTCTTTCGAATCGCACGCCACGCCCGCGACTTCGACAAAGGCATAGTCCGAGTTAGGCAGCTGTTCCCAGCCTTTGATCACTTCGTATTCGATTTTGTGCGGTCCGAGGGCCATGATATATTATCCTTTAAAAACAAATAGTTACATTAATTCCGTCTGTCGTTCCCGCGAAGGCGGGAACCCATAACACAGTGCCATATGAGACAAGGCATGGATCCCCGCCTGCGCGGGAATGACAAGCTTGTGTTTTGTGCTTCTTACTTACTCCTCACCAACTTATTTACTTGCTGCGAGTATCAATTTCTTTGACGAGCCTGCCCCACTTCTCCGTACCGCCGCGCATGGTTTTACCGAGATCATCCGGGCCGCCTGAAACGATGTCACCGCCCAGACTCAAAAAGCGCTGACGTACGTCGGGTTGTTGCAAGGCTTTGGCGATGTCGGCGTGCAATCTTGCGATCACCGCTTGAGGTGTGCGGGCGGGAACGACTATACCGTACCAGCTTGCGGCCTCGTATCCGGGCAGCGTTTCTGCCAGCGCGGGAATTTCTGGTGCGGCCTGTGAGCGCTGCGTGCCGGTGACCGCCAGTGCTTTCAGCCGTCCGGATCGTATAGTGGGCAGCGCCGCCGCGAGATTGGGAAAATACATCGCCACTTCGCCGGAGATGGTGTCGTTCAGCGCCTGCGCGGTGGCACGGTATGCGACTTCAACGATGTTTACACCGGTCATGGTGCGCATCAGTTCCGCGCTCAAGTGGCTGGCAGTACCGCGTCCGGCAGTCGCGTAGTTGAGTTTGCCCGGTGACGCTTTGGCAAGTTCGAGCAACTCTTTCACCGAGCCTGCTTTGGTCTGCGTACCCACCACCAGCACCGTGGGAAATATCGCCATCAACGCCACCGGCGAAAAATCCCGCCCCACGTCGTACGGCAAGTCCTTGATCAGCAGCGGGCTGACGATGATCGACGGCGACGCAATCAACATGGTGTGCCCGTCGGGCGTGGCGCGTGCGGCCAGTCCCGCGCCGATAGTACCGGCGGCGCCGTCGCGGTTTTCGACTATCACCTGTTTACCCAGCGTGTCGGTGAGCTTCAGTGCGATCTGCCGCGCGACGATGTCCGCCGCCGTACCGGTGGAAAACGCCACGATGATGCGCAGCGGCCGCTCGGGAAATGGCTGTCCTGAGCTTGTCGAAGGGGTCTGCGCGTGCGCATGAGCTGCGCAGAACAACAAGGCGCTGCAGCATATTCGACGGAACATTATTTACTCCGGATGAGTGACAACTACGGACACGGCACGACGGCTATAATTGTAGCCCTTTCCGCTTTTCCCCTTCACCCGCCCCTGCACAGCGAGGAAATCATGTCTGATCGCGCCCCCGGTGCCGCTTCCCAATTACGCAAACTGTTGTCAAAACCCGGCTGCGTGGTCGCGCCCGGCGTTGCCGATGCGTTCGCCGCGCGGCTGGTAAAGCTCGAAGGTTTTCAGGCCGTATATATGACCGGCTTCGGCACCAGTCTCACGCGCCTGGGCATGCCCGATGTGGGACTGCTCACCGCCACCGAGATGATCGACAACGCTGGGCGCATCGTCGATGCGTCCGAGTTGCCAGTGATCGCCGATGCCGACACCGGCTACGGCAATCCGATCAACACGCGGCGCACCATCCGCGATTACGAGAAAGCCGGCGTGGCCGGTGTGCACATCGAGGATCAGGCGTGGCCCAAGCGCTGTGGGCATCTTGCGGGCAAGCGCGTGATTCCCACCGCGGAAATGGTGGCCAAGATCAAGGCCGCGTGCGACGCACGACGCGACGACGATTTTGTGATCATCACGCGCACCGATGCGATTGCGGTCGAAGGACTGGAGTCCGCGCTGGAACGCGGCGAGCGTTATCGCGAGGCCGGCGCGGATGTGCTGTTCATCGAAGCGCCGGTCGGCCGTGAGCAGGTTGAAATCGTCTCGAAGCGCTTCAAGGGCGTGCCGCTGCTCTACAACATGGCCGCCAGCGGCAAAACGCCCGATCTGCCTGCGGATGAACTGGGCAGACTCGGCTTCAAGCTGTCGATATATCCGAACTGGGTGATCCTCGCCGCGATACCGGCGATGCAGAACCTGCTGCGCGAACTGCATAAAACCGGTTCCATCGCGCATATGCGCGACCAGGTGGCTAACTTCAAACAGTTCACCGACATCGCGGGACTGCCGGAGATACAGAAGCTTGAAGAAAAATACGGTTTGCCCGAGGATCAGCGGGCGGGACTATGAACTACCAACTCAGCTTATACAAGGATGAGGCCACGCCGCAGGCAAAAATTCAACTTCCTGAAGGCAACGGGGTGCGCGCGATTTACGTCATTCACGGCAGCTTGCGCGTACGCGCCGGTAATTTCAGCGGCGTGCTCGGCGGCAACAGCGCGTTTCACACCAGCGACGAATTGCACATTTCAGCAGGCCACCTGGTGACGTGGGCATTGCGTTGGGAATTCTCGCGCGCGGGGGGAGCTGATGCGACGGCCGCTGGCGAAGGCGTCACTAGCCGCAAATTGCTGACCGCTGATATGCAGCTCGATACCGCGCGCGAGTATCTGCTGCGCTGCGACCGTGTGGATTTTCCGCCGGACGGCGAGGCGCTGACGCACACGCATCGCGGCGGCGGCATACGCTGCCTGCTGATGGGTGGTATCGACATTCATACGCAAATCACCGTGCATCGTTACGCACCGCTGGAGCCCTGGTATGAGGCGGGGCCTGATCCGGTGTACGCCAAAGCAGCGCCTGCAGCGGCCACCGGCTTTGCGCGGGTGATGATCCTGCCGCGCGAATTGCTCGGCAAATCTTCCATCACTTATGTCAATGCTGAAGATTTAAACAAACCCAAAAATCAGAAATATCAGGTCTTCATCGATACACCGATCACGCTGCCCGCATGAAAGCGCGATACCTTAATCAACTCAGGAGGCATTTGAAATGAATCGGTTGCTGATCACGCTGGCGCTGGCATTTGCCGCCCCCGCACACGCGCAAACGTATCCCAACAAAACCATCCGCATCGTCGTGCCTTTCGCGCCCGGCGGCAATGTGGACATCAACGCGCGCGCGGTGGCGCCGGGCCTTACCGAACTGCTCGGCCAGCCGGTGGTAGTGGACAACCGCGCCGGCGCGGGCGGCATGATCGGCGGCGAGATCGTCGCCAAGGCACCGCCCGACGGCTACACGCTGCTGATGGCGTCGAACAGTGTTTACAGCGTTGCGCCCAATGTATTCGCCAAGCCGCTCTACAATCCGATCCGCGATTACGCCGCGATTTCCGGCATCAGCAATGTGCCGTTCGTGTTGATTTCGCATCCCTCGGTGCCGGCGAAGACATTCAAGGAGTTTGTCGCGCTGGTCAAAACCAAACCGGGGCAGATGACCATGGCGACCGCGGGAACCGGCACTTCGAATCATCTCGTCGGCGAGTTGATACAAATGAACGCGGGCATTCGCATGACCGGTGTACCGTACAAAGGCAGCGGTCCGGCGCTGATTGATTTGCTCGGCGGACAAGTCGATTCGCACGTTGATCAACTGACGGCGTCGATGGGCTACATCCGCTCCGGAAAAATTCGCGCGCTGGCCGTTACTACCGACAAGCGCGCGCCGCTGCTGCCCGATGTGCCGACACTCGCCGAGCAAGGTCTGAAAGGCTTTGATGCCACCACCATCACCGGCCTGCTCGCGCCGGCGGCGACATCAAAAGAAGTCATTGATCGTGTGCATGGCGCATTGGTGAAGGTCACCGCACAGCAAACGATACGCGACCGCTTTGCCGCGCTGGGCGCCACCACGCTTGGCAACTCACCCGCGGAATTCAGCGAGTACATCAAGCAGGACTACGCCAAGTGGCAAAAAGTGGTGAAAGCAGCCAACATCAGCGCCAACTAAAATAGTGTTTAAAAACAAATAGTTATGTATTTTCGGCCGACCGCTTCTGCACCGCTGTGCGCGGGACCTGATCCACGTCCGCGCCAGCCATCGTTCACGCTGCCACTGGGAGCGACCGACACGCACTTTCACATTTTCGGGCCGATGACGCAGTACGGCTTTTCGGAAAAACGCATTTACACGCCGCCCGATGCGCTGCTCGCCGACTGGCAACGGCTTGCCAACACGCTGGGCGTTGAGCGTGGCGTGATCGTGCAGCCGTCGGTGTACGGCACAGACAATTCAGTGACGCTGGCGAATCTTAAAGCCATGAATGGAAAATGGCGCGCGATAGTCGTAGTTGAAGACAGCATCACCGACAACGAACTCGAAGCGATGCACGCACTCGGCGTGCGCGGCATACGCTTCAACGTGGTTGATGTCGCCACCGAGAAAGGCGTGCTGCCGATGCATCTGGTGCGCGGCCTGGCCGAGCGCATCGCGCCACTGGGCTGGCATGTGCAGTTTTTGATGCACGTGGATGATTATTCCGATCTGGAAAAAATGTTCGACGGCTTTCCGACGGATATCGTGATCGATCATTTTGGTTACATGAAAGCTTCCAAGGGTCCAAACCATCCGGGCTTTCGGGCGTTTTTGCGTTTGCTCAAGGGCGGGCGCTGCTGGTGCAAATTTACCGGCGCGTATCGCATCTCCGCGCATGACATGCCCTATTCCGACGTGACGCCGCTGGCGCATGCCATCATCGATGCCAATCCCGACCGCGTGGTGTGGGGTACCGACTGGCCGCATCCCAAACATGAAGGTGCCATGCCCAACGACGGCGAGATGTGCGACCGGCTGCTCGATTGGATTCCCGATGCGGCGATTCGCAACCGCGTACTGGCGAAAAATCCGGCACGGCTTTATGGCTTTTAGGAGAAGTATCAGAACATTCAAATAGGGAGATCGTCATGCGTATTCATATGCTTTTGGCAATCATGTTTGCCGCATTTTTGTCGTCTTGCGCCAGCAACACAGGTAGTGGCGGCGCCGATCTGGCAGCCAGGGAACAAGTCGTAGCCGCAGTCGCAGCATGGGTCGCCGCTTACGACAGCCGCGATCCGGCACGAATTTCTGCTCAATACGCGCCTGATGCGGTGTTCTGGGGCACGAGCTCGAAGACGGTTAGAACAACACCTGCAGCGATTGCCGAGTATTTCCAGGACGCCGCCAAACGTCCGGATGCCAGAGCATCGATCGGCGAGCAGCACATACGCGTTTATGGAGACGTCGCGATTGCCACCGGCTACAACACTTTTTCAAATGTTCGTGACGGCAAACGTATTCCAAATCCCGCGCGCTTTACCATGGTGTTCCATAAGCGCGACGGGAAGTGGATTTTGGTTGACCATCACTCCTCACGGCTTCCGTGAAGACGAGAATTTCCTGACGCACCTGCGCACACTCGGCACAAAAAGTAAGCGCCGGCTAACTCTATTTAAATAATTGTTTTAAAAGGATATTTATACATATGCAGCGAACCCTGTTTGAGAAAATCTGGTCGCAGCACGTGGTAGTGGACAAAGGTAACGAAGCGCTGCTCTACATTGACCGCAACCTGCTGCACGACGGCGCGTTTCACGCATTCACCGCGCTGGCGAAGGAAGGCCGCAAAGTGCGCAAGCCGCGCCAGCAACTCGCCACTGCTGATCATTACGTGCCCACGCGCGAACGCGACAAGGGGCTCGAAGCCGTGGTCGATGCGGATGCGCGCGAGATGATTCGCCTGTTCGATGCCAACGGTGCCGAGCACGGCATCCGCTGCTTCGGCATGAATGATCCGCAACAGGGCATTGTGCACGTGATCGGTCCCGAAACCGGTTTCACGCAACCGGGCATCACGCTGACTTGCGGCGATTCGCACACCTCCACCCACGGCGCGCTGGGCGCGTACGCGTTCGGCATCGGCGCCTCGCAACTGAAGCAGGTGCTCGCCACGCAATGCCTGTGGCAGAAGAAACCGAAAACGCTGCGCATTACCGTTAACGGTGTGCTCGGCGCCGGCGTTACCGGCAAGGATGTGATTCTCGCCATCATCGCAAAAATTGGCACCGCGGGCGCGACAGGGCACGTGATTGAGTACGCGGGCAGCGTATTCCGTGCACTGGCGATGGAAAGCCGGCTCACCGTGTGCAATATGTCGATCGAAGCCGGCGCACGCGCCGGCATGATCGCGCCGGACGATGTGACGTTTCAGTATCTCGCGGGCCGCGAGTACACACCCAAGGGTTCGCAATGGGACACAGCGCTCGCGCAGTGGCGCGCGCTGCCCAGCGATGAAGGTGCGGCATTTGACCGCGAGGTGTCGTTGGCTGGAAACGCTATCGAACCCACACTGACCTGGGGTACCAGCCCGGAAGAAGCACTGCCGGTAAGTGCTGCGATTCCCGATCCGGCATCATTTAGCGACGCCAACAAACGCGCGCACGCGGAATCCGCGCTGCGTTACATGGATTTGAAACCCGGCACACCGCTCACCGACATCAAAATTGATCGTGTGTTCATCGGCACCTGCACCAACGGCCGCATCGCCGATCTGCGCGCGGCGGCATCCGTGCTGAAAGGCCGCAAGGCGACCGTGCAGGGCTGGGTATCACCCGGCTCTACCACGGTAAAGCGTGACGCTGAGGCCGAAGGCCTGCACCGGATTTTCGAGGAAGCGGGACTCGAATGGCGCGCGTCGGGCTGTTCCGGCTGTGCCGCGATGAACGGCGATTTCGTGCCGGCCGGCATGCGCTCCGCCTCGACATCCAACCGCAACTTCGAGGGCCGGCAGGGCAAGGGCGCGCGCACGCATTTGATGAGTCCGGCAATGGCGGCAGCGGCAGCAGTGACAGGACATGTCACCGATGTGCGCACGTTACTGGGAGGGCGCTGAGATGAAACCGTTTACCAAACTCACCGCCGTCGCCGCGCCCTTCGACATGGCGAATATCGATACCGACAAAATCATACCCGCACGCTATCTGCGCAAACTGCGCAACACGGAAGCAGGCTACGGCCCGTGGCTGTTTTACGATATGTGTTTTGATGCAAACGGCAAAGAACGCCCGGAGTTCGTGCTCAATCAAACGCCGTGGCGCGACACCGGCATCATCGTCGCCGCGGAGAACTTCGGCTGCGGCTCATCGCGCGAAGGCGCGGCCTACGCCATGCTCGACTGGGGCATAAGCGCGGTAATCGCGCCCTCGTTCGGCGACATTCACTACGCCAACGAAATCCAGAACGGCATGCTGCCGGCGATACTTGCCGAGGAACACTGCGCCGTGCTGCGCGCACAGCTCAAAGCCACGCCGGGTTCAAGCATCGCCATCGATCTGGAAACGCAAACCATCACCGGTCCCGACGGCAAGACCTACCGCTTCGACATCGACGCGGTTTACAAGGAGCGCCTGCTGAAAGGCCTCGACGACGTGGGGCTGGTGTTGCAGGAATTGCCTGCGATAGAGGCGTTCGAAAAGCAGCACCACGAGAAGATGCCATGGCTGGCGTGAAATCCCATGAGCTGCATACCATCGGCTACGAGGGGTTGGATACCGAGGAGTTTTTGAATCTGTTGAGCAAGCACGATATCGAGACCCTGGTGGACATCCGCGAACTTCCGCTGTCGCGCAAATCCGGCTTCTCGAAGAAAGCGCTGGCAGCTTCAGTCAAGCGCCGGGGAGTCGGTTACATACATCTTCCCCATCTTGGTTGTCCCAAGGCCATTCGCAATCGCTATCGCGATGACCGCAACTGGGTGAGATACCAGCGGGATTTTCTGAAATACCTCGCAACGCAGGACGAAGCAATAGCGGACCTGACCACCATGGCCAGAAACTCCTGTTGCGCGCTGCTGTGCTTTGAAGCAGATCACAACCTTTGCCACCGTTCGATGGTGGCCGATGCCGTGAAGCAGGTAAGCGGTATGGGCGTTTGCCACATCCGGGCACCCGGCGAAAGCCAGTGCAATCTGCGAGGGTAATCCGACATTCCGGGGTGCATCGGATGCCCATCATCATTTTTCCATACATCCACTTCGACAGGTATTCCTCATGGCATCTGGTCTAGCCGCATTACTCGACGATATCGCAACCATAGCCAAAGTCGCCGCTGCCTCTATTGATGATGTTGCCGCGGCGGCCGGCAAGGCGGGTACAAAGGCCGCGGGCGTGGTGATCGACGACACTGCCGTCACCCCGCAATATGTGACCGGCTTTACCCCCGACCGCGAGCTGCCGATTATCTGGCGCATTGCCAAGGGGTCGCTGAAGAACAAGTTACTGTTCATCCTGCCCGCGGCGTTGCTGCTCAGTGCGTTCCTGCCTTGGGCGATTACGCCCATATTGATGATTGGAGGAGCCTACCTGTGCTTTGAAGGCGCGGAAAAGGTGATGGAAAAATTTGCCGATGCGACCGATGGCAAAGAGGAAACCCTGGCCGAGGAAGTGGTTGAGTTAACCAGCACCGAACATGAGGCTAATATGGTGGGAGGCGCGGTGCGCACCGACTTCATCCTTTCCGCGGAAATCATGGCGATTGCGCTGAATGAAGTTTCCAACCAGACGATCTGGATGCAGGCGGGCAGTCTGGTGTTTGTTGCCATCGCAATCACGCTCGCGGTCTACGGCGTTGTTGGCATGATCGTGAAGATGGATGATATCGGCCTGCACATGGCACAACGCGAGCACGGCGGGACGCAGGCGATTGGCCGAACACTGGTACGCGGGATGCCGAAGTTGCTGGCGTTGCTCTCGACCGTCGGTACTGCGGCGATGCTGTGGGTGGGCGGACAGATTATCCTGCACGGCCTGCATGTGTATCCAGCCAAAGCTGTCGGGCTGACTGACGGCGTCGTGGGATGGATTGCCGATGCAGCGCTATCGGGCGTGTTCGGCCTCGCACTCGGCGCCGTGATCGTGTGGGTGCACCACAAGATCATGCATCGCAAAGGGCATTGATGCCACTAAAAACAAATACTTACATCTATTTCGCCAAACTCAGTTCGGTCAGCGTCTTGAGCTTATCCACACTTTCCTGATCGCAGAATTTCAGCGAGTCGCGGCTGTTGAGATAAACGAATTCCTGCAGGCTGCCTTCAACGTCTTTTTTCCATTCCGGCAGTTGCACCATCTTGCCCAACACGCCGTCCCAGTACTGCGTTTGCGGTGCAGTCATGCCTTTGGGGCCAACCACCATGCGCCAGTTCGACGACACCGAATCCATGCCCTGCTCTTTCAGCGTCGGTGCGTTGGCCAGCGCGCCGCGCAAGCGCTGCGGCGACGCGATGCCGAGTATGCGCAACTGCCCCGCTTTAGCTTGCGCTATCACCGACGGCACCACCGTTACCGCATAATCAACGTGCCCGCCCATCGCGGCAATCACGGCTTCGGGGCCCGATCTGAAAATGACAAGTTTGATCTTGCGCGGATCCCCGTTCATGCTTTTGACAGCCTTGCCCAGGGCCACATGGCCGGTACCGCCGCGCGCGTTGATGCCGCCGGACACCGAATTTGGATCTTTGGCTATTTGCTGAACCAAGTCGCGCGCAGTTTTGAACGGCGAATCGGGTTTCACCACGATGACCAAATAATCGTGCGCGATCAGCGCGAGCGGCGTGATGTGCGTGTAGGACAGCGGGCTTACGCCGGTGATGCGGTTGGTCACCAGCGTGGCATTGGCCATGGAAATAAAATGCCCATCACCGACATTCTGGTTCATGTAGACCATGCCGACGGTGCCGTTGGCACCCGGCTTGTTGACCACATGGCTCGACACGTCCAGCAGTTTTTTCTCCTGGAACAAGCGCTGAATGGTGCGCGCGGGCCGGTCGGCCCCGCCACCCGCACCCGACCAGACGATGATCTCGACATTTTTGTCCGGTTTCCATTGCTGCGCATGCGCGGTAGCCGCGCACCATATGATGGCGAACAGCGCTGCCAGGTGATTCATTCCGATGCACCGTTTCATGCTGGTCACTCCTTTTTGCCCGTCCTTGCTACTTAAGCAATAAATTGACCAGAATCTGCCGGTAAATTTTTTGCAGCGGCTCAATCTCATCCACACCCACGCATTCGTTCAGCTTGTGGATGGTGGCGTTGGTAGGGCCAAACTCCACCACTTGCGGACAGATATCCGCGATGAAACGGCCATCCGAAGTGCCGCCGGTGGTTGAAAGTTCGGTGTCGACGCCGGTGACGGATTTGATTGCGCGCGCCACCGCATCTACCAGATCGCCGCGCTGGGTGAGAAACGGCCGGCCGTCGACGCGCCAGTCCAGGTCGTAGGTCACACCATGCCGGTCCAGAATATTCACCACGCGTGTTTGCAGTGATTCCGTGGTGCTTGCGGTCGAATGCCGGAAATTGAAGCGAACGTGCGCAGCACCGGGAATCACATTGTTGGCGCCGGTGCCCGAATTGAAATTGGAAATCTGCCAGGTGGTCGGCGGAAAGTATTCGTTGCCGTTGTCCCATTTGGTTTGCGCCAGTTCGGCGATGGCGGAGGCGATTTCGTGTATCGGGTTGCGCGCCATATCGGGATAGGCGACGTGGCCCTGCACGCCATTCACGGTGAGGATGCCGGTGAGCGAGCCGCGGCGGCCGTTCTTGATCATGTCGCCTAGTTTTTTCACCGACGTCGGTTCGCCGACGATGCAGTAATCGAGCTTTTCGCCGCGCGCCGCCAGTGCTTCCACCACGCGCACGGTGCCATCGATGGCCGGGCCTTCTTCGTCCGAGGTGAACATCACCGCCAGCGAACCCAGGTGATCGGGATGTTCGTTGACGAAATCACGCAGCGCCAGCACGAACGCGGCAAGCGAGGTCTTCATGTCGGATGCGCCACGCCCATACAGCCAGCCGTCGCGTATCGTCGGCGTGAACGGATCGCTCTTCCATTGATCAAGCGGGCCGGTCGGCACCACGTCGGTGTGTCCAGCAAAGCAGATGAGCGGTTTTGCCGTGCCGCGCCGCGCCCACAGATTGTCCACGCCGCCCATGGAGATTTTTTCGCACTTGAAGCCCAGTGGCTCCAGAATGTCGATCAGGATGTCGAGGCAGCCCGCGTCTTCGGGTGATACCGAGTTGCGCGCGATGAGCTGTTTGGCCAGTTCCAGCGTATTGATTTCCACGGGGTCAATTCTCCTTGCGATGCTTGACGAGCAGCGAATCTTATCAAAGAGCGGGTAAAATCCGCAGTGCTTCAACAAATCCGATTCTTCAATTTTTGCGCCTGCCATGCCTGCTTTGCTGATTTCACACATTTGCCACACGATGTTCGGTGCTGAACTTGCCGCAGCGATTGCCCGTCTCAAATTGCCGCTTGAGGTGCTGGTGTTGCCGGCAGACAAGGAGGCACGGCTTTCCGCAGCCGACATTGCGCGTATCGAGGTGGCTTTTTTTTCGCAGGATATTGTTCCCGATTTCTCGCGGCAGTTTTTTTCGGCGGTGCGCAAAGCCCCCAATGTGAAGTGGCTGCATGTTTTCAACGTTGGTGTAGATCATCCGATTTTCACCGAGATGCTGGCGCGCGGCGTGCGGCTCACCACATCGGCGGGCACCACCGCGGAACCCATTGCGCAAACGGCGTTGACCGGACTGCTGATGCTGGCCCGCGGCTTTCCGCACTGGCTTAAAGCACAGGCGGCGCATCGCTGGGAGCCGATCCGACTGCAGGAATCACCGCGCGATCTGTCGGGGCAGACGGTGCTGGTCTATGGTTTGGGTGAAATCGGCAGGGAATTTGCCCGTCTGGCAAAAGCGTTGGGCATGCGCGTGATCGGCGTGCGTCGCGGCCCGCGCAAGACTGACGATCCGGTGGACGAAATGCACACGCCCGATCAACTCGATGCGCTGTTGCCACGCGTCGAATGGCTGATGCTGGCGTGTCCGCTCACGCCGGAAACCCGCGGGCTGATCACAGAAAAGCGGCTGGCGATGTTGCCGAAGGGCGCTTGCATCATCAATATTGCACGCGGTGAAGTCATCGACGAAGCGGCGATGATAGCCGCGTTGAACGGCGATCATATTGCCGGCGCATATCTCGATGTGTTTGAGCAGGAGCCGCTGCCCGCCGCGTCGCCGTTGTGGAACATGCCCAACGTGATTGTGACGCCACACAATTCTTCTTCCGCACTGGGCAACGAGCAGCGTGTGTTCGAGGTCTTTGTGCGCAATCTCGAGCGCTGGCAGCGCGGCGAAGCATTGATCAACGAATTCATTTCATCCTAATAATATTCGAGGAAAAATCTTTATGAAAGAAATACTAATAGTTGCCGCCTGTGCAGTGCTCGGCCATGCCGCAGCGGCGGTCGCCCAGACTTACCCTGCGAAAACGGTGCGCATCGTGGTGCCGTTCGTTGCCGGCGGCAACACCGATTTCACCGGCCGCACCATCGGCGCCAAACTCACCGAAGCGCTGGGCCAGCAGTTCATTGTCGATAACCGCCCCGGCGGCTACACCAACATCGGCGCCGACTTGGTGGTCAAGTCGCCGCCCGACGGCTACAGCGTGCTGCTGGCGAGTGCGGCGAGCGCCATCAACGTTGCCGTAGTGGCAAAAATGCCGTTCGATCTGCAGCGCGATCTGGCGCCGGTCATTCTGTGCGTGAAAGGCGCCAACGTGCTGGTGATACATCCGTCGCTGCCGGCAAAAAATCTGCAGGAACTGATCGCGCTGGCCAAGACCAGGCCGGGGCAGCTCAATTATGGAACGTCCGGCATCGCCAGCTCCAACCACATGGCGGGAGAACTGCTCGTTCACATGTCCGGCATCAAGATCAACCATGTGCCATACAAGGGCAACGCACCCGCGCTTACCGACCTGATCGGCGGCCACATCGAAATGAGCATCAGCGGCGTGCCGGTGCTGGTGCCGCACATCAAGAGCGGGCGCATGCGCGCCGTCGGCATTGGCAGCCTGAAACGCTTCCCGGCGATTCCCGACGTGCCGACCTTCGACGAACAGGGACTCAAAGGCTACGAGGCCTCGACCTGGTTCGGTCTGTTTGCGCCGGCAAAAACGCCGCGCGATATCATCGTCAAAATTAATACCGAGGTCGGCAAGGTGCTCGCCAGCAAGGACATCCGCGACCGCTACCTGGTGGAGGGACTGGAGCCGCAGGGCGGATCGCCGGAAGACTTCGCAAAATTTGTAAGTTCGGAAATCGCGCTTTACGCGCGGCTGGCGAAAGCGGCAAACTTGCCCAAGTTGTAGACGGCGCCAGAGAGGGAATTTCATTGTACTTCGACCACATCGATTAAGCCGAGTTACTCATAGCCTCAGGAGCAAGCATGCGTATCCATAACCTGTACACCGACGCCGATGGAGAATCCCATTTTCGCAACATCGAAGTCGAGTGGGCCGAAGAGCGGCGCGGCAGCAAACTCTCGAAGCGCCTGCCGGCGACCGGCATTATCTTTCGCGAGACCAAGCCGGAAAACACGGTCGACTGGCATACAGCGCCACGCCGCCAATACATCGTTAATCTCGAGTCCGGCGTCAAGATCACCGCCAGCGACGGTGAAAGCCGTGTAATCGGTACCGGCGAAGTTCTTCTGGTGGAGGACACTACCGGTAAGGGGCATGTGTCACAGGGGCTTGGCGCGTTGCGACGCAGTCTTTTTATACCCATCGAATAGCGGCATCCGGAGAGCATTTCCGATTGTTATCGGGTTCTCTCTCGTTGCGGACACGAACCATTGTTCTTTGAAAACATAGATTTTTCGTCCCTTGAACTTCCGCCCGCTGCGCTCAAGCTGCGCGACGAAGTCCGCGCGTTTCTGCGGCAGGAGATCGCTGCAGGCAGCTTTGTGCCGCATCTGGGGCACGCCGAATTCGATAGCGCGTTCACGAAGAAGGTCGCGGCGCGCGGCTGGATCGGCCTGACCTGGCCCAAACAATACGGCGGGCAGGAACGCTCGTATCTTGAACGTTTCGTGATGACTGAGGAAATGCTCGCCGTGGCGGCACCGTGCGCCGCACACTGGTTCGGCGACCGCCAGACCGGGCCGAGTCTGTTGCGCTACGGCAGCGACTATCTCAAGGACAAATACTTGCCGGCGATAACGCGCGGCGAAATGGCATTCGCGCTGGGCATGAGCGAGCCGGGTTCCGGTTCCGATCTCGCATCGGTGCGTACCCGCGCTGAACCTGTCGATGGCGGCTGGCGGGTCACCGGGCAAAAAGTGTGGACGAGTTGGGCGCACAAAGCTGATGCGTTTTTCGTGCTGTGCCGCACCGCGCCGCTGACCGAAGATCGTCACGCAGGATTATCGCAACTGATTGTGGAGATCAAAAATTCGTCCGGCGTCACGGTGCGGCCGATACGTTTCATGAACGGCAACCACCATTTCAACGAGGTGTTCCTCGACAACGTGTTCGTGCCTGACGATCACGTGGTGGGCGAAGTCGGCCAAGGGTGGAAGCAGATTACCTCGGAACTGGCGCTGGAACGCAGCGGCCCGGAACGCTTCATGACCACGTTTCCGCTGCTGGTGGAACTGGTGCGACGACTGGCCAAAAGTGACGATGCCCGGGCACAAGAAATGGTCGGCCGCCTCACCGCGCGCCTGTGGACGCTGCGCCGCATGTCGCTGGCCATCGCACTGGCGCTTGACCCGTCATCCGGCAAACAGGGCTCGGTCGACCTCGCCACCGAAGCCGCGCTGGTAAAGGATATGGGCACGTTCTACGAGCGCGAGATCATCGATGCCGCGCGCGTGCTGGTCACGGTGGAGCCGACGATGGACGCGGCCGATACCTTCGAACGCTATCTCGCGGAGTGTATTGTCAGCGCGCCGGTTTCCACCATACGTGGCGGCACCACACAGGTACTGCGCACTTTGATTGCGCGGCGTTTGCTGGGCTCTCTCAAATGAATAGTGCAACCGAAATCCGCACCATGCTGTGCGACGCGGCGACGCGTTTGTTCGCCGATCATGTCGATCAAAAAATGCTGGCCGCAGCCAAACACGATGGCTGGTCGGCAGCGTTGTGGAAGGAACTGGAACAAGCCGAGTTGCCGCTGGTGGGCGTGCCGGAAGATGCGGGCGGCGCGGGCGGCTCGTTGTCGGATGCCGCTGCAGTGCTGCGCATTTCGGCGCGGCATGCCGCGCCGGTGCCGCTGGCGGAAACCGCGCTCGCCGGGTGGCTGCTTGCAAGCGTGGGGCTCAAAGTGCCGCGCGGACCACTGACTATTGGCCCGGTGCTGGACGAAAAACTCACGGCCGTGAAAGACGGTACGGTCTGGCGTGTATCTGGCAAATTGACGCGCGTGCCGTTCGCGCGCATCGCCAAACAACTGGTGCTGCTGGCAGATTCGGCACAGGGCTTGATGGTGGTCAACATCGATACCACCGAGAAGCACGCCGAGTGCCGCATCACGCCGGGGCGCAATTTGGGTTACGAACCGCGCGACGAGGTCGTGCTCGATAACGTTGCCGCTCTCGCCGCAGCACCCGCCGCTGCGGGCATCACGCGCGCAAGCCTGCAGGCGCGCGGCGCGCTGCTGCGGGCGGTGCAAATCGGCGGCGCGCTGGAACAGGCACTGCATCTCTCCTGCGAATATGCCAAACAGCGCGTTCAGTTCGGACGCAAGATCGCGCAGTTTCAGGCGATCCAGCAGGAACTCGCACGTTGCGGCGGCGAAGTCGCGGCAGCCGTGGCAGCGGCACTGTCGGCAGCGGGCATGGTCGAACGTCTGACAAATGACCACAGAGCCGATGCCGTGCAGCAAACATTGATGGCGGCGGCTGCCGCAAAAATTCGCGCGGCCGATGCGGCGCGCGAGGCGGTAGCGATTGCGCATCAGGTACATGGCGCGATTGGCGTGACCGACGAATACGCGCTGCATCATGTTACCTTGCGCGCACTGGCGTGGCGCGAGGAATTCGGCAATGAAGCATACTGGTCGATGACGTTGGGGCGCGCGATGCTGGCGGCGGGCGCCGATGCGTATTGGACGGCGCTCAGCGCGGCGTAATGCAGCGGGACGGCGATGCAGTGTAGGATGGACAAAATCCCTAGCGTGAACAACCATCTTTCTTACCCTATAAAATATGTTTAAAAACAAATGCTTACTATATTTCGTGCTGCTGTACCTACCGCATACTGCACCGGCGCTCGCCCAGTCTGCGGCGGCAGGTGCCGGACAGGCGTGGTCGCCCACCAGGAACGTCGAGATCATCGTCAGTTCGGTGCCCGGCGGCAGCAACGACAAGACCGGCCGCGAGATCGAAAAGGCGCTCAACGAATTAAAACTCGTGCCTACATCGACGACCATTATCGGTAAACCCGGCGGCGGCGGCGGCATCGCGATGGCTTACACCAATCAGCACGCGGGCGACGGACATTATCTGATGGTGGCAACCTCGTCGATCAACAGCAACCACATCATCGGCGCGAGCAAATTGACCTACAACGACTTCACGCCGATAGCCATGCTGGTCAACGATTACGTGGTATTTGCGGTGAAGGCGGATTCGCCGCTGAAGACCGCTAAAGATGTGATGGCGCAATTCAAGGCCAAACCCCAATCCGTCGCAATGGGATTCGCCAACACGTTCGGCGGCAGCCGCCACGTTGCGGCCGGGCTGCTGATCAAGGCACTGGGCGGAAATCCACGCGATCTGAAGACCGTGGTGTTCAAAGGTTCTGCCGAAGCGATTTCCGCGCTGCTCGGCGCACACCTCGAAATGGTAATCATCGGTGCGGTCAACGCGGTGGCGCACGTGCAGAGCGGACGCATGCGCGTGCTCGCGGTCACCGCACCGCAGCGGCTGACGGGCACGCTATCGTTCGTCCCGACATGGCGTGAACTCGGCGTGGATGTGGTGTCCGGCAGTTGGCGCGGCGTAATGGGACCGAAAGATCTGCCGCCTGCACAACTCGCGTTCTGGGAAAATGCGATGCGTCAGGTGTCGCAAAATGCCGGCTGGAAAACCGACCTGGAAAGAAATTACTGGTCGGAAGATTTCGCCGTCGGCGCGCAACTCAGAAAAGATCTTGAAAAAGATTATGTGGATACCAAAAAGATTCTGGTGGATATTGGACTGGCCAAGTAACAACCCCTTAACCGAGCGAGCATAAATTGTTTAATAAGAAATATTTTCATATTGCCTTTGCATGGGCGGCGTTATGCAGCACCGCTGTCGCGCAACCCGCTTCGACAGGCTCAGGACAGGCATGGGTACCCACAAAAAATGTCGAGATCGTCGTCGGCTCAGCACCCGGCGGCAGCAACGACCGGACCGGACGTTCGGTCGAAAAACTGTTGAACGATCTGAAGCTGGTGCCGACTTCGCTCACCGTGGTCAACAAACCCGGCGGCGGCGGCAACATCATGTTCAGCTACGTGAACCAGCACGCTGGGGACGCGCACTACCTGATGATAGGCACCACGGCAATGGTGACCAATCACATTGTCGGCTCTAGCAAAATAAGCTACCTCGATTTCACGCCGATCGCGTCGCTGTTCAATGACTACGTGGTGTTCGCTGTCAACGCCAACTCACCCAGCAAAACCGGCAAGGATGTGATCGAGCGCCTGAAAAAAGATCCGCAATCGGTTCCCCTCGGCTTCGCCACGTCGCTCGGCAGCCACAACCACATCGCGGCGGGCCTGTTGATGAAAGCGATGGGCGCCAACGCGCGCGATCTGAAAGCGGTGGCATTCAAAGGCGCCGCCGAAGCCGTAACGGCATTGATGGGCGGGCATCTGGAACTCGTCACGACAGCAGGCGGTAACGTCGCCGCGCACGTGCAAAACGGCCGCGTGCGCGTGGTCGCCGTGTCGGCGGACAAACGGCTGCCGGGCTCGCTCGCCAACGTGCCGACATGGAAAGAGCAGGGCGTGAATCTCGTCTACGGCGGCTGGCGCTCGATCGTCGGGCCTAAAGGTCTTACCGCGCAGCAGGTCGCCTATTGGGAAGGCGCGTTGCGCAAAGCCTCGCAAAGCGCCGAATGGAAATCAGAGCTTGAACGCAACTACTGGTCGGACGATTTCGTCACCAGCGCGCAGTTTCGCAAAGACCTCGACAAAGATTATGCAGACATGAAAGCGGTGCTGATGGATCTGGGATTGGCACGATAAGTTTTTCCATGAACCTTCAGATGATCAGGGGAGACACAAGACGATGAATTCCGCAGCGTTCGCTTCGTTTGACTTCGCGCCGCTTTTGCCCGCGGGTCTGCCGCCGGCAGTTGCGCGCTGGACCGGGCGTGTCAAATTTGATTTCACCGGCGGCAACAATGACGCCGACGCGCTGCCGCTCGAGGGACTGGTTGCGGCCGTCACTGCGGTGTTGAGACGCGAGGGACGCTCGCTCTCAACCTATGGGCTCTCCAGCGGCCCGCAGGGCTACCGGCCACTGCGCGAGTTCCTCGTCGCCAAACTCAAGGCCGATGCGGGTATTGCCTGCACGGCCGACGACATCCTGATCACGTCGGGTTCGCTACAGGCGCTCGACCTGGTCAACGCCACGCTGCTCGCGCGCGGCGATACCGTCATCATCGAAGAAGACTGCTATCAGGGATCGATCAACCGGCTGACCCGTCTCGGCGTCACGCCCATCGGCATCCCGCTCGACCGCGATGGCATGCGCATCGACGCGCTGGCGGCCGCGCTCGGCGATCTCAAGCGCAAGGGCATACGGCCAAAATACATCTATACCATCCCGACCGTGCAAAATCCGACCGGCACCATCCTGCCTGTCGAACGACGCCAGGATATGCTGCGGTTGTCAGCCGCGCATGGCGTGCCGATTTTCGAGGACGATTGCTATGCCGACCTGATCTGGTCGGGCGAGCGCCCTCCTGCGCTCCATGCCATGAGCGAGCGCGGCGGTGTCATCCACATTGGTTCGTTCTCGAAATCGATTGCGCCGGCGCTGCGGGTCGGCTATATCGTGGCGCCGTGGGACGTGATGTCGCGCACGCTTGCACTCAAAACCGACGGCGGTTCCGGTGCGCTGGAGCAGATGGTGCTGGCCGAATATTGCACGGCCAATTTTTCCAGGCACGTGCCCATGCTGCGGCGCAGCCTGCGCGCCAAGCTCGAGACGCTGATGGAATCGCTTAAACAGAACTTCGGGGCGTCGGTGGAGTTCGATGATCCCAAGGGCGGTATCTTCCTCTGGGTCAAGCTCCCTGACGGCGTCGACACATTGAAGCTCTACCAGGCCGCACTCGCTGCAGGCGTCGCGATCAATCCGGGACCCGAGTGGTCGGTGAACAAGAGTCGCGCCCGCAACCGGTTACGGCTGTGCTTCGCAAGCCCGAGCCACGAGGAAATTAACCAAGGCGTCACGACGCTGGCTGAGGTCTGCCGGCACGAGTTTGGCGTGCCTGCGTAGCGCAGTAGTGTGGCCGGAGCGCGTTTTCCGGCACCGTTTAAAACCCGCCTGCGCGTCTTACTCAGGAGGTCACGGATATGGTCAGTCACGGTACCGGCAGAATTCAGCCGCCAGGCATTCTCGCTCTGCTATTTGCTGTTGCCATCATGGCAATGCCGGGGCTCGCGCTGGCCCAACAGAAGTTTCCCACGAAGCCGATTCGTCTGGTGGTGGCGTTCACCGCAGGGGGCACTACGGACATCCTCGCGCGACTGATCACGCCGGGGATGACCGAGGTGTGGGGGCAGCCGATGGTGATCGAACCGCGCCCCGGCGCAGGCGGCACGCTCGCTGCGGCTATCGTCGCCAAGGCCGCTCCCGACGGCTACACGCTGCTGGCGACTTCGCCCGCGTTTGCAATCAGCGCGGTGCTGAACACCAACCTTCCCTACGATCCGCTTAAGGATTTCGTGGGTGTCGGCGAGATCGGCTACAGCACCACCGTACTGGTCGTGTCGCCCTCGCTGGGCGTGAAAACGGTGAAGGAATTTGTTGCGGCTGCGAACACAAGACCCGGCAAGCTTTTATTCGGCTCCACCGGTGCCGCCACGTCAACGCACTTCAGCGCCGAGCGGTTTCGAGCGGTCACCGGCATCAGGGCGCAGCATGTGGCGTTTAAGGGCCAGCCGGAATTCCTGATCGAAATCGTGGCGGACCGCATTCAGTTCGGTGCTCCGGGATTGACGGTTGCGCTGCCGTTGATCAAGGACGGCAAGCTGGTGCCGCTGGCAGTGGCGACACCGCAGCGCACCCCAGCGCTGCCGGATGTTCCGGCGGCACCGGAAGTGCTGCCGGCGTGGGGGCGGGATGGGTCGCAGGCGTGGTATGCGCCGGCCGGCACACCGCGCGCCATCCGGCAGCAGATCGGCAGGGAGATAGCGCGCAACCTCGCGCTGCCCGAGGTCAGGCAGCGACTGCAAAACCTCGGATTTCACATCGCGCCAACGACACCGGAGGAGCACGACAAAAATCTGCGCGCTGACATCGCGGTGTTTTCCCAGATCGCCAGGGAGTCCGGCCTTAAACCCAAGTGAGACCCAAGTGAGAAGCTGGCAGCCAGTCCTGCCAGCAGCCAAACCGCTACATCTTGGGAATATTCGCGTCCTTGATCACCTGCGCCCAGCGGTCGATTTCCGCGCGCATGAATTTGTCGAACTCATCGCGGCTGGTCGGCGCGGGCGGCATCCCCAGCCCGGTCAGGCGCTTCTCGACTTCGGGGATGCGCATTACCGCGTGCAGATCGGCATTCAGCTTGTCGAGCACGGCCGTGGGTGTAGCGGCCGGCGCACACACGCCGTACCAGGAATTGACCTCGAAGTCAGGCACGCCCGATTCCGCCATCGTCGGCACGTTCGGCAGCAGCTCCTGACGCTTTGCACTCGCGACCGCGAGCGCGCGCAAGCGTCCGTCCTGAATCGGCGCTATTACGAGCGGCGTGTTGGTCACATTGATCGGGATTTGGCCGGCCATGACATCGCTCGTCCCCTGCCCCGCGTTTTTATAGGGAATGTTGACGATGTCGAACTTCATCCGCAACTTGAGCCACTCCATGGTCAGCTGCGGCGAGGTGCCGGGCGTCCCCGAAGCATAACTCAGCTTGCCCGGGTTCGCCTTTGCATAAGCCAGGAGCTGCTTGATCGATCGGAACGGCGTCGACGGGTGCACGACAATAACGTTGGGCGGCATGCCGATGCGCGTGACCGGCGCGAAATCTTTATGCGCGTAGGGCAGGTCCGCGATCATCGACAGCGAAATTGCATTCGGGGCAATATTGCAATGGAGCAGCGTGTAGCCGTCGGCTGGCGACCTCGCAACAAATGCCGCGCCTATCGAGCCGGAGGCGCCCCCCCGGTTGTCAACAATGACCTGCTGGCCCCACAAGCGCGTCAGCGGATCGGAGATGATACGAGCGACAATGTCGTTTCCGGTACCCGCAGCAAACGGCACGAGGTAGCGGACAGGTTTCACTGGAAAAGTTTGTGCCGACAAAACGGCCGGGTATATCCAGACCGCAACCGCAATAGTGTAGACAAAGGCGTAAATCGACCCACGATTAGCTCTGATCGCACTGCGCATCACGCACCTCCATGAAAAAGGTACCGCAAAGATGTACAGCCTGCTGGTCAACGCTCTGCCGAACTTGCGCGGCAACCCAAGCAACGCCGAGCGTCCACAAGATGATTATGGCACTCGAACGGTGCCGGGTCCACAAAATGGCGTTATTTCGCGCCGCCTTCCCCACCCGGCAGAACCGCGACAGGTTAGGGGCTGTTAGTTCCTGGTTGGTAGTCAGATCGGCGTCCGCCGCGGTGGCGGGACGCCAACCACGGCCAAACGTATCTTTTCAGCGCCGTTGTTGAGCAGTTGATGCTCCACCACGCCGGGCGGCATGTGGATCGTGTCTCCGGGACCCACTTGCTGCTCCTGGATCTCGCCGGATTCGGTCTTCCACTGGATCACGCCCTGCCCGCTGAGTATGAAATAGATCTCCTCGAAATCCGCCGGGTATTCGACTTTGACCCCCTCGTGGGTGTACTGATCGTGCTTGTGCCAGTGATGCGGACTGTAGCCGGGCGCAATTTCATCCACGTTGAAAAAGAATTTTTCGGTGGCGACGATTCTTCTTATCTGACCTGCTTCTTTGGGCAGGCCGCGTATGTTCTGCGGCTGAACTGCATCGGACTTTACGATTTTTAGCTGCGCCATAAATTCTCCACGATCAGGCACCTATAAGTTACTGCACTCCCGCAGCGCTCGATCGCAGCAGTTTTCCGCCCAGCGCGCCGGTATGCTCGCCATTCTTGAAAGCCACTTTGCCGGCCAATATCGTGGCCATGATGCCCTTCGACTTCTGCTTGAGCCTGCGCGCGCCTGTTGGCAAGTCATGCTCGATGGTCGGAATCTCCGGCGCAATCGTCGCGGGATCGAAAATGTTCAGATCTGCGATGCAGCCCTGACGCAACAGGCCGCGATCGGTGAACCCCCAGGCCATTGCCGGCGTGAGGGTGATCATTTTCACACCCTCCTCAAGCGAGAACGCCTTGCGCTCGCGCACCCAGTAGGCGAGCAGGTGCGTGTGTATGGAAGAATCCATGATCAGACTGACATGCGCACCGGAATCGGAAAATGTCATGACGGTTCGCGGATGCTTCAAGGTCGCCAGCGCTTCCGCCTCGCTCTTCGGCACGGTCGCGACGTCGAACTGCATGAACAACTGATTGAAGTTGGACTCGAGTGCGAGATCCATCATCACTTCTACCGGATCGACGTTGCGCTGCGCCGCCAGCTCGGCAACAGTGGGATTGCGCGACACGGCGCTGTACATGACATACATATTCTGGTAGTTGGGCTTGCGCGGTTCGCCCCCACCGGTGCGATAGGTGTCGCGCTTGGTGGCATCGACCAAGCGTTTGCGCTCTACCGGATTGCTGAATATCTTGCGCTGTTCCTCGATCGGCAAGGCGCGGACTTGCGCCCATTCGGGAAAGTCATCGAACTGCAAGCGCCCCTTGAACGACAACACGTGGGAAATCCCGCGCGTATGCGTCTGTCCGAACATACGGCCGCCGGCCTCGGCAGTGCTGTCCAGCAGCGCTAAGGCATCCTGCGTGCCCGGGCTTCCGGCCGGGATGCCGAAGGTGATGGGAACGCCGCTCTTCACTGCGAGTTCACGCAATCTGTCGTTGGCGGCCTTGCGCACCTGTGGATCGGACGAACGGGCTTCTCTCTCGCGGGAATATTCGAATATGCCGCGGCCCGTCTTTCCCATGAGACACACGAGTTGGGAAAGCTCCTCCCACGAAGCGTGAACCGATGCGACGGGCCGGTTGTCCGGCTCCGGCAGCTTGTGCCCCGTCGAACGTGAGCTGGTGAAGCCTATTGCGCCCGCGTCAAGCGCATCGAGCAATTCATGCTCCATCGCGCCAAGATCATCGTTTGATGCCTGCTGCTCGAACGCTCGCGGCCCCATGACATACGTACGCAGCGCGGAATGCCCGATGTTGGCGGCATAGTTGATCGTCTTCGGCAACTTGTCGATGACGTTCATGTAATCCCTGAATGTAGTCCAGTTCCACTGGACTGCAGCCCCAATGGCATCGGGAGAGATGTCTTCTGCCCGCACTATGTTGCTGAGGATCAGATCACGCTGTTCGGCGGAACCCGGTGCGAGCGTGAATCCGCAGTTGCCCATGACCACGGTGGTGACGCCATGCCAGCACGAGCAGCTACCCAATGGATCCCAGAACACCTGGGCATCCATATGCGTGTGCCCGTCGATAAAGCCCGGCGAAACGACGTGCCCGGTGGCGTCTATTTCTTCTTTGCCGCGTTCGGCTATGCGCCCGATCGCCGCAATGCGATCACCCTTAACACCAACGTCCCCTCGAAATTTCGGCAGTCCTGTGCCATCGACTATGGTGCCGTTACGGATCACGAGATCGTACATGTGGTTTCTCCTGCGTTGATCACCCGTTGCTTGACGCCCCGCCCTGCGGAAATCTGCCGCATCCCATATGAATGTAGACTATCACACCGTCCCACGTTCGTGCACCGGCGCGTGAACGCGGATGCTTACCCCAACGATTGCTTCAAAACAGGAGACAGCCCATGGCCGAGACCGCCACTTTTGGACGTTATGCCGAAGTTCCCTATGACCAGATGACACCGGAGCAGCAGGAAGGCTATCAGGTGCTGATGGAGACGCGCGGCCGGTTGCCGGGCCCGGCGAAAATTTATGTGCACAACCCGAAACTGGCAAAAGTGATGGGGCCGCTGGGGGCGCATTTCCGCACGGGCTACTCACTCAGCGAGCGCGAGCGGGAAATTGCCGTGTGCATCATCAACAGCAAATTCCATACTGCCTATGCCACCAATGCGCACGAGCGCACCGCCAAGGCGGTCGGACTGCCGAGCGACAAGGTCGAAGCGATACTCTCGGGCCTGCCGACGTCGTTCGACGACAAACGCGAACAGATCGTCTACGAAATGGCGATATGCCTCGCCCATGCGCGCTGGGTATCGAAGGGCCTCTATGAGCGCGCCCTCGAAGCGCTGGGCCATGTCGGCATCACCGACGTAATCGGCCTGATGGGGTTTTATACCGGCGTGGCAATGACGCTGGCCTTTTATGACGTGCCGGCTGGTGCGGCCGGCTTGGCGCGTTGAAACAGGCTCTGACACAATCACTTTTTCAAACTGGAATGGACAAACCATGACCGAACCCGGAATGCATAAAGGCGACGAGTTCGCCGGCAAAGTAGCACTGGTCACAGGCGCAGCGCGCAATATCGGACGCGCAATTGCGCTTTCTCTGGCGTCGGGCGGCGCCAAGGTGGCGGTGAACACGCGCTCGAATATCGGGCAGGCGCACAGCGTTGTCGATGAGATCAAGGCGTTGGGAACCGATGCCGAGGCCTACGTAGCGGACGTCGCTGATCCCGCCCAAGTGCAGGCTATGGTTGCTGCGGTGCTGAAACGTTTCGGCCGCCTCGACATGCTCGTGCTCAACGCCGCCATACGCGAGCACGTGCATTTCGACGAAATCAGTTTCGACGACTGGCGTCGCATACTTTCCACCAATCTGGACAGCGCATTCGTCTTCACCAAGGCCTGCCTGCCCGCGCTCAAGCTGGCGGGTGACGGGCGTATCGTAACCTTCGCTGGTGTAACTGCGTTGCTGGGTCTCAAGGATCGCGCCCATGTCGCAGCTTCCAAGCACGGGATCGTCGGACTGACCAAAGCGCTGGCTCAGGATCTGGCCGAGTTTGGTATACGCGTCAATTGCATATCGCCCGGACAGATCGACACTGCACGCGCGCCCGGTCGTGAACTGCCGAACCGATCGAAGGATATTCCGCTCGGCCGCAGAGGCACGCCATTCGAGATTGCCGGCATGGTGCGCACCCTCTGCGGCCCGGCTGGCGCCTATATGACCGGCCAGACGCTGCACATCAACGGCGGGCTTTCAAACTCGGGCGTGTAGTCCGCGGTCACGAACCCGCACACCCGGTTATCGTCAGGGAATACCGGCGCATTCAGGCAACGGTCAGCGTCCGTCCCGTATCCGACGCCTGCTTGAGGGTGTCAAGGAAACGGTGCAGTTCAACGGCGGTGTCGAATGTCGCGAGGCGGTCGTGCACCTTGCCCGCGCGTATGCTCTCGGCGAACAATGCGTACATCTGCCCGACGTTGAACGGGTCGCCGCGCGGAAAACTCTCCGGCACATGGATAAAGCGGTCGGGTATCGCGAGGTCCTTGAGGGTCTGGCTTTTCTGCGCGCCCTGCACGCGCAGCATTTCGCCGCGCTGCGACGAAATGTTGCCAGTGGCAATGATGGCTCCCTCGCGCCCGAAAATCTCCATGCGAAAGCCCGGCCCGCCCCACGGCACAGCGCCCACGCATACCGATGCCGCCGCACCCCTCGCCAACTGGCCGCTGACCAGGATGTTGTCGGGCGAGGTCACATCCACCATCTGCTTGGTATCCGTCTCGTACCATTGCTTGACCTGCGTGGACAGCATGCACGCCACGCGCGCGAAATTCCCTGCGACAAAACGCAGCGCGTCGATCACGTGGCCGTTGGCGATGGTCATCGGGTTCGCGCCGAGATTGGCATCGCGCTGCCAAGTGCGGCTGGAAGGCCGTTCCAGCGGGCCGTCACGGTGAGTGGAGACGTGACATGCCAGCACCTCGCCCAGGTAGCCGGTATCGATCAGTTCTTTCACATAAAGCAGCGCGGGGCTCACGCGCGATTGCAGTCCGACTGCGGTTTGCACACCGTTGGCCTTGGCCAGCGCGGTCAGTTCTACCGCTTCGGCAGTCGTGCGGCCGAGCGGCCACTCGGTGTAAACATGCTTGCCAGCTTCAATGGCGGCCTTGGTCGGCTCGTAGTGCGAGGGCACCCGCACCACCACCGCTACCGCGTCGATCTCCTTTGATGCCACCATCGCGCGATAATCGGTGAAGGCCAGCTTCGCGCCAAATGCCTTGCGTGCCGCCTCCGCACTCTCAGGATTGCGCGTGCAGACCGCGGCCACCTCAACATCAGGACTCGCCAGCAGCGCCGGGAAGTGCGACTGCGAGGCCCAGGTCGATTTGACGTTAGCGCCGATAAAGCCCAAACGTATTTTGTTTGCCATCCTGCATGCTCCTCAAAGTGATTACACCTTGCATTATTCCAGAGATAGCGCATGCCGATGCAGGTAGTGCTTTTTTAATGGGCCTATTGTTTCCTATAGTTGCGTGACTGCGAGGTCGCCTCCACCACGCTGTTTCGGGTTAGCATGTTCGAACTTTCCTCGGACCCAAGGAACCGCCATGGCCGTACGACTCGTCGTGACTATCACCGCCGCCCCAGGCAAGGGCGCAGAACTTGCGCTGGCTTACAAGGCACGCTGCGCGCAGATCATGCAAGAACCGGGCTGCGAACAGTTCGAGGTCTTTCAGAGTGTCTTGAATGCTGACCGGTTAACGCTGCTTGAACGCTGGGTTGACCAGGCTGCTCTGGATGCACATGCCAAAGTCAATCAATCTCGGCCTCCGCTTCCACCCGGACTGCGCGTGGGCGCAGGTGAACGCGAAGACTACGAGTACAAAAGGTCGCGCTAGAATCCCGGGATGCAATTCCAGGAACGCCCCTTGCCCATGAAACCATGAGCCGTTTTCGCATTCTGGCGCCATTGCGGGTATGATTTTGCCATCGTCCGGCAGCACTTAGTCCGGATTTTGGATAACCTTTCCAAGGAGATACGCCATGAGCGCCGTCATGCAAGCAGCCGCCCGGACCATGAAGATCACCAAAGTCAAGGAACACATCGGCGCCATCGTCACCGGCATCGATTTGAGTGAGCCCGTCGACGACGCAACGCGGAAAAAGTTATACGACGCCGTGGTCGAGAACGTGGTGCTGATAATCCGCGGACAAGCCCATCTTACGCCGGCGCAGGTGCAGGCCGCAGGCGAACTGTTCGGCGAATTGATGGAAGACCAGAACCGGCGCTATCTCGTGGACGGTTTTCCGCTGATCAGCGTGCTCGACAATTTCCACAAGGACAGCCAGGGCAAGCCGGCCAAAGTCGGCACGAATTCCACCTGGCATACCGATCACACGAATCAGGAGCTGCCGCCGAAATTCACCATGCTGTATGCGGTGGCGGTGCCGGACAAAGGCGGCGCCACATCGGTGTGCAACTCGCGCGCAGCCTACGAATCGCTGCCCACGGACCTGAAACAAAAAATCACCGGCATGAAAACCGAGAACACGCTGATCAGCAGCGCGCGCTTCAAGATCGCCAATCCCGATATTCTGCGCGCGCAACTGGAATCCAAAAAGCCGCCGACGGTACAGCCGCTGGTGCGCACGCACCCTGAAACCGGCACCAGGGCTGTGTGGTTCCACAAAAGCAAGACCGAAAAAATTATTGGCATGACGCCGGAGGACACGCAGGAATTCCTGCAGGAACTCACCGACAAAATCACCCAGCCGCAATTCTGCTATGCGCACGAGTATCAGAAGGGCGACCTGCTGATCATCGACGACCGCCAGTCGCTGCACAAAGCCGGGTTTGATTTCGATCATAGCCAGCAACGCAGGCTGTATCGCATGTTGGTGCGCGGAGACAGGCCTTATTGATCGAAGTCCGGTTCGCGCTCCGCTCCTGCTCACGGTGAGGGATCACACACGCGGTGAATCGAGGACTGCTTCCACACTCTCAGGGTTGCGATTGCAAGCCGCAGCCTGCTCGACATCGGGATAGGCCGGCAGCACCGGAAAGTGCGACAGCGAGGCTTACGCCGAACGAACGTTGGCACCGACAAACCTCAAGCATAGGACAATCAATGATCAACCGTACCGCACAGTTTCTAATCTTTACGCTTTGCGTCCTGCTGTTAGCCGGGTGTGGGAAAGAAGCGTCCAACGAGATTGATTTTGGTTCGGTTGAAAACTCCATTTATCGAAACCGATACTTTGGCCTGAGTCTGGCGCTTCCGTCTGAATGGAGTGTGCAGGATCAACAGATGCGTCAACGGCTGGCTGAGACGGGAACAAAAATGGTGGCCGGTGACGACAAGGGTATGAAAGCCATTCTCAAAGCCTCAGAACTGCGAACGGTTAATCTCCTGGCGGCATTCAAGCATCCTGTTGGAACACCTGTTCCGTTTAACCCGAGCATCGCGTGTGCGGCAGAACGGGTCCGCGATATGCCAGGAATACAACGCGGCAAGGATTATCATTTTCACGCCAAGAAACTAATGGAGTCGGGTCAGGTAAAATTTGAGTTTCCGAAAGAAATATCAACCGAAAAGCTTGATGGGGTCGACTTTGACGTGATGCATGTATCGATGACCATCGGTTCCTCAACTGTGCGGCAGAAGTATTACGCATCCGTCATGAAGGGTTATGTTTTGATCTTGATTGTTTCCTTCACTACCGCCGACGAAGAATCGGCGCTACAGAAAATTCTTGACGGTGCGTCGTTTAAAAAATCATGAGTCCGCCCAGCAAAACGCCTGCGACGAACCGCCGCCCTGCTTCTGCGCTCGATGCGGCTCGGGAATTCCAGCGTATCGGTTGCGTGCGGCATTCCACCTGCAGCGGCGGTCGCTTAGCTTTCGTTAGGCGTCACAGGCTGCCCACTCACCAAACGTGCGCTCGATACCACACTAAACAAGGAGAAAGCACCATGCCGTTCTACGAAAAAGGCAACGTCCGCATCCACTACGAAGAAACCGGCTCCGGCTTCCCGTTGTTGATCATCGCCGGTGGCGGGTTGAACTCGAACATCTCCTACTTCACCGGTCACGCGCCGTTTAACGCGATGGGGGAGTTCAAGGGCGAGTACCGCTGCATCGCGGCGGACCTGCGCAATGCCAACGGCGGCGATTCGTCCGGCCCGCTCGAGATCGACCGGCCGTGGGACTCGTACACCGATGATCATCTCGGCCTGATGGATCACCTGGGCATCGATAAGTTCATGGTGATGGGCTTTTGTATCGGTGGCCCCTTCATCTGGAATCTGCTGAAGCGGGCACCCGGACGTGTCGTCGCCGCAGTGCTGGCGCAGCCCAGCGGGAGCCGTCCGGAAATGCGCGACCTTTTCTACAACAACAACATGACCAAGTGGGGTCCAGGGCTGTGCGAACGCCGTTCCGATATTACGATGGCGACCGTCGACAAATTCCTCACCAAGATGTACCGCACCAACCCCGACTTCGTGTTCACCGTGACGCGCGATTTCGTGCGCGCCTGCCAGACGCCCATACTGGTCCTGCCAGACGATGTCCCGTCGCACCCGTACGCCATTGCCATGGAGTCCGTGATGCTCGCGCCGAAATCCGAAGTAAGCCTCTACCCGTGGCAGGAACCCAAGGAACGAATTCCCGTCGTGGTGCGCCAGGTACGTTCCTTCCTGCGCGCGCATCGACCTGCGGCGGCGGCCCGCTGACACTGCCAGCCCACGGACAATCCGCTGCGGGTTTAGCCCAAGGTCGAGTTAAAGGCACCACCATCCAGCAGCAAGTTTTGCCCGACGATGAATCCCGAGGATGCCGCGCACAGAAATGCGCATGCCTCGCCGAATTCATACGGATCGCCGACGCGGCCGGCAGGGTTGGTCTTTGCACGCTCGGCAAGGATTTCTTCGAACGGACGATTGGCCTTGCGCGCCGCCTCCACCAGTCCTGAGCGCAGCCGGTCGGTCAGGAACGGGCCGGGTAGCAGGCCGTTGATCGTGACATTATGCCGCGCCACCTGCCGCGCCAGACCGCCAATGAACCCGGTGAGGCCGGCACGCGCGCCGTTGGACATGCCGAGTTCGGGAATCGGCGACTTCACCGATCCCGAGGTGATGTTGACGATGCGGCCAAACTTGCGCGCGATCATGCCATCGACTACGGACTTGATCAGCATGATAGGCGTGATCATGTTGCCGTTTACCGCCTTCATCCAGTCGGCCTCGCCCCACTCGCGAAAATCCCCGCGCGGGGGGCCACCGGCGTTGTTCACCAGAATGTCCGGGGCCGGGCAGGCCGCCAGCACCTTCGCGCGGCCTTCCGGCGTGGTGATATCGGCGGCGACCGCTGTGACCATACGCCCCGTCGCGGCACGAATTTCCGCAGCGGTGGCTTCGAGTTCACTCGCCGTACGCGAATTAATCACTAAATCGACGCCGTTCCTCGCCAGCGACATCGCACAAGCCTTGCCCAGCCCTTTGCTTGCGGCGCAAATGATCGCCTTTTTGTCCTTAATGCCTAAATCCATGGTTCCGCTCCTTGCTTAATTTTGTATTGCGAAATCCTTCAGTCCAAAAAATGCGCGCGGGTACAGTTTGTTGAGTGTGGTTCGTGAGCGCGCTGTGCTTTGCCCATCCTCAATAAATCATCGGCCACGGCATCGGTTAACATCTCCATATTAGCTGAAGCGGCTGATGACCGGAGGAAAGTCAGTGATGAGCATGGTGATCAAGCGATGTCGCGCGTTGACCTTCACGTTGGCAATCATAGCCTGTTACTTCCCCGCAACGTCCCCGGCGCAGGGCTATCCCGCCAAACCCGTCCGCTACATCGTGCCCTTTCCCGCAGGGGGATCGCCCGACATCATTGCCCGCACAATCGCTGACCGATTCACACGAATGTGGGGCCAGCAGGTCCTGGTGGACAACCGGGCAGGGGCGGGCGGGACCGTGGGCGCCACCTTCGCCGCCAAGTCGCCGGCCGACGGCTACACGCTGTTTCAGTGCAACATCGCTTCCAGCGCGATTGCCGAGTCTCTGTACGTGAAAATGCCGTACGACCACCAGCGCGACTTTGCGCCGCTCTCCCGTATCGGTCTGACCCCGAACGTCCTGGTCGTGCACCCGTCGCTGCCGGTACGCTCTGTGAAGGAATTCATCACATACGCGAAGGCCAACCCGGGCAAGCTCTCCTACGGCACGTCAGCTGCCGGCAGTTCGCAACTGCTGACGATGGAGCTGTTCAAGCTCACGGCGAAGATCGATGTCGTGTTCGTCCCTTACAAAGGTGCGCCACAGTCGCTTTCCGACACCATCGGAGGCCAGATTCCCGCCACCGTGCAGTCGGCACCGGGAGTACTCTCGGTAATTCAGAGTGAGCGCGTGCGTGCGCTCGCGGTGACGAGCCTGAAGCGCATACCGCAGTTGCCTTCGGTGCCGACTGTGCACGAGACTGTGCTCCCCGGATTCGAAGTGAACTCCTGGTACGGACTGTGCGCGCCGGCCGGCACGCCCGCGCCCATCCTCGACAAGGTTCACGCCGATCTCACCGCGGTGTTGCGCGTGCCGGAGATCCAGCAGCGATTCAAGGAATTGGTGATCGAAGTCGCCCCCACCAGCCGTGAAGAATTCGCGCGGTTCATTCATGCGGAAGCCGCACGCTGGGGGCGGGTGATCAAAGACGCCGGCATCGCGCAACAGTAGCGTGCAGCGGACGACCGCAATCGGGAAAATTTGCTTTTGGCCTGCTAGCGCATGCGAAAATTTGCGCGGTTGACCGGTTGCCGGACCACCGCTACATTGTCCGTTCGTGCAAGTGGTGCGTAGAATTTCTACCCCATACCCCCTTTGCGTTGAATTGTCCTTTCCAAGATCACACGAGGCTCCTTCATGTTCTGCGAAACCAAAGATCTCTCGCGCGAGGCGCTCAAAGCCCTCGGACTTGCCTTCAATCCCTTTAAAGCCGTGGTCGTGCCGCGGCCGATCGGGTGGGTCACAACCCTGGACCGCAATGGTGTCGTGAATCTCGCGCCGTACTCCTTTTTCAACGCGGTGTCGTCGGATCCGCCGATGGTGTTCTACGGCGCGAATGGAACCCACGCTGCGGACGATGGAGAAAAGGATTCTTTACGCAACGTGCGCGAGACCGGCGAGTTTGTATGTAATCTGGTGACCTGGGAGCTGCGCCACCAAATGAACGATACTGCCACGCCTGCGCCCCACGGCGTGGATGAGATGAAGGAAGTGGGGATCGCCCAGTTGCCGTCCCGCCTCGTCAAACCGCCGCGGGTGGCCGCCTCACCTGCCCATCTGGAATGCAAGCTGCACCAATTCGTTGAGCTGCCCGCGGATCCGCGCTCGGGCAAACGCAATGTGATGGTGATTGGCCACGTGGTCGCGATACACATTGACGACACATTCATCGTCGACGGTCGCTTCGACACCGCCCGCGCCCGGCCTGTCGCCAGACTAGGCTACATGGACTATGCGGTGGTCACGCAATCCTTCGAGATCAAGCGCCCGAGTTGGCCGCTTGCGCGCAAACCCGAATCGGTTGAGACGTCATAGCTCCGCGCCCGGCGCCTGAGCTTGACGGCATCCCAAGGTAAATCTCAAAAAAGGTGAACAGGATGATGTTTCCGAAATTAGAAGACGCGCAGAACATTTTCGACCTGCGGGATATCGCCAAGCAGCGCCTGCCAAGGTGGCTGTTCGAATTCGTCGACCGCGGCACCGAAGATGAAGTGGCGCTACACAACAACCGCGAGGCGTTCGAACGCATCAAGCTGCGGCCACGCATGCTGGTGGATGTTTCCGGCCGCAAGCTTGACACCACGATTTACGGCAAAGAGCACAAGATGCCGATAGGCATCGCGCCCACCGGCGCCGCCGGCATGATGTGGTATCGCGGTGAGCTGGAGCTCGCGCGCGCGGCCAAGGCTGCCGGCATTCCCTTTTCGCTTGCCACCGGTTCCATCACCAGCATGGAGAAAGTCGCCGGCGAAGTCGGCGGCACGCTGTGGATGCAGCTCTATATGTGGGCCGACCGCAAGCTTTCGCACCAGGTCGTGCGCCGTGCCGAAGCCGCGGGTTTCGAAGCTCTGCTGGTGACGGTGGATGGCGCGGTTGCCGGTAACCGCGAGTACAACCGGCGCAACGGCTACTCGGTGCCGTTCAAGTACAACAGCAAGAACACCATCGATGTACTCACGCATCCGGGCTGGATGATCAACGTGCTGGGGCGTTATATCGCCAACGGCGGCATGCCCACGCGCGAAAATTTTCCCGACGAGTTGAGGGGCAGCAAGATCACCACGGCCTACGGCGGCACCAAGGAAACCCGCAGCGATTCGCTCAACTGGGACGACTTGAAGGCGCTGCGCGATATCTGGCCCCACAAGCTGCTGGTGAAGGGGCTGCTGCATCCCGACGATGCGTTGAAGTCGCTGGAATACGGCGCCGACGGCATCATCGTCTCCAACCATGGCGGACGCAACTGCGATGCCGCGCCCGCACCCATCGAAGTGTTGCCGGAAATCGTCAAGGCGGTGGGCGATCGCACCACGGTCATCTTTGACAGTGGCGTGCGCCGCGGCAGCGACGTGGTGAAGGCGCTGGCGCTGGGAGCGAAGATGGTGCTGATCGGACGCAGCACGCTGTATGGCACTGCCGCCGGGGGCGAAGCGGGCGCTGCCCGGGCGCTGGATATCTATCGCGGCGAAATCAGTCGCGGCATGGCCAATATTTCCTGCACCCGGGTGTCCGAGATCGGACCGCAGCATGTCGCTTTCCAGCGAGACTGGAGCGGCACATGAAGAAGCTATTGGAATAGCCCGGCAGCCATCACCCGCCCGCCAAATCCCTCCCCGCTTCCTCGATCAACGCATCAAATGTTTCCGGCACGCGCACCATGCGGCCGACGACGGCGGGGCTGTTGCCCTGCAGCCAGAACGAATGCGTCGGATGCCCGCCGCCGGCGACGACGAGTATCAGATTCTCCGGCCTGGAGGTAATCGGCCACATCTCCCTGTCGATACTGTCGCGCGCGGATTGATCGTGCGCAATTTCAATCCACGCGCGACCACCGGTGCGTTTGATCTGTTCCTGCGGGATGCGCGAGTGGTTGACGAGAAATTCGCGGATTTTCGGCTTGGTCCAACCCAGGTCCGCGAGCGCCCCGGCGACCACTCGCGTGAGCAGCATGGCGCCCGGGGTGCCTTCTTCGTAGCCGTGCAGGTAGTGATAGCTGGGCACAGCAAGAAAGCCTGCCATACGATGCAAACCCTGTTCGGCATCTTCCTGCTTGGTTTCCTTTTGCGCACCGCGCCGCACGATGTTGGTCGCGCCCGTGGAAAAAAACAGCGATACCGAATTGCTGCCCTGGGTAAAACCGTGGCGCTCCTGCGCGTGTGTCGGCCAGCCTTCGGGCAATCCCGCTTCGTCTTCGGCAAACACAATATTGTTGTAACGGTTGTTGCCCCACGGCGCCATGGTGCCGGTGCCGGGCAGCGCGCCGCCAAGATTCTGTTGCATCTGGCGCAGCGCGCGGCCTATGCTCGCACCCGCCGGGAATTGCGGATCGGGGCCGAGGCAACCGAAACCGGAATTGAGCTTGATCTGCCTGGCGATTGGCCCGTTGACCACTACCACCGGAAACGGCGCGCCCGAGGTCGCCTGCGCGAGCTCGCTGCGCAGCGATGGATCGAGAAACGCATCTGTGGCTGCGATCAGGATCGGCAGATATTCGGGCCGTCCGCCTGCCATCGCCAGCGCGATGGCGCATGCCTCGACCGTGACAATGCCGCCGCGCGGCGGGAATTTGCCCAGTACGTGCGTGCGTGGCAGCGGCGTGCCCCGCAGCATCCAGTCCACGCGCTCGCGCGTCGCCGGCCACAGCGGCATGCCGTCGCCCCACAACTTTGCGATGAACAGATTGTTGGCCTTGGCCAGCGCGTCCTCGTAGGTCGCCCCTTCGACGCTCAGCATGGCGCTGCCGCCCACTTTGATGGACTTGGCTTCCGCACGCGTGAGGCCGTCATATAACTCCTGCCTGCGCGCCTTGAGCGGCGCCAGGTCCGCGTCGGGTAAGAATGTCTCGATCGGGAACGTCACCATCGGTACATTGGGATCAACGTTGAGCCCTGACACCGCGTTTTTCACCACGCCAACAAAATCCTTGCGCGTGATGGTGACAGTGGGTATGCCTTCTGCTTCGATTCTGGCGGCTGCACGGCCGCACGCTGTGGAGCACGCCCCTCAGGCCGCGTTGCCGATGATCACGGCATCGACGTCGCTCTCCTTGACGAGCTTGGCAACTTCAGCGTTGCCGATCAGCGTGTTGCCCTGCGGGAAACGGTCGATGGGCAGCACTTCAACGCCGGGATAATCTTCTTCGAGCATGCTCTTGACCAGCGGCAGCATGCGGTACGCCTGCCATTGCTCGTTGGACACGAAGCCAATGCGCTTGCCGGCAAGCGACGCGAGTCGCGGCGCATGCGGTTTGGCGGTTTCGAGCGCGCCGGAGGGATCGAAAAATTCGAGTTTGACCATAGCTATTTTCTCCTGTTGAATGAATCAGCGCGCCATGTCTTTCAGCCCGGCTGTCCTGAAAAACTTTTCCCGCTTGCTGAATTCTTCCGTGAATATAGCCCTGAATTCCACCGGAGAGGTGGCCGCACCCGGATCGGAGCCGTCGGGCGCGATGCCGAGAATGATACGGATCGATTTGACGGGATAGCTGTCGGGACGTTGTGGAGGCAACTGCTGGGCGTGCACAGGCATAGCACATGCCGCGGCAGCCGTCAGGGAAACGACGGCCGTACGAAATCGAACGTGGTCATATTGCGTGAAGCTTCGCACAAACCCTCTTCAATGGCAGCCGATTGCCTTGCGGCTATTTTGCCACGGCGCGGGAAGGAACCTCGACAACATCGTTTGCGCCCTGCCCCGCTTTTCCGCGGAACCGCGCGTGCGGCATGCTGCGATGCTGGACGTGCACCTTCGTCAGTGAAATAATTTCCCGCAGCATCGGCCGTTACACAGAGGAAACATCATGCGCAAATGGAAAGAAATCGCATCGGGTTTGTTCTGGATTGCTGTGGGATCGGGAATCCTGTGGGCTACGTGGAGCGGTTGGCAGGATTTTGCGCAACTTGAATCCGGCGAGCTCAAATCGATGAAAATCTGGGCGCCGCTGGCATGGATATACAACCTCGGCGGCACCTGGGCATTCATCGCCAAATGGGCCTTTCTTGCGATGGTGGGGCTCACCGGATTGGCATTGACGCTTGCGGGTGTCATGTCATTTTTCCCTGCCAAGGAACACGAATCCCCGGATCAGCAGGCCGTTTCGCAAAACGACGCGAGATACGATCTTGAAGTAACAGCAGCGCAGATCGCCAATGAGGACGAGATCGTCATTCGCGGACCCAATGGCACCCTCGCTATAAAACTGCAAAAAACAATGCTCGAAGATCATTACTTGCGGTATCCGGGCGAAGGTTTCGAGGGCAAAGGCGATCTTTACGTATTGATCAAGGTTCACAATGCCTGACTGGAACCCATTTCAAAAATGAGTTTTAATCAACGCCGATTTTCCCTGCCTTGATCACCTTCGCATAACGCGCGATTTCGCTGGCGAGATGATTGCCGAGCTCTTCGGGCGTGCTGCCGACCGGCTCGCCGCCTTCGCGCGCGATAAAGTCGCGGATGTCGGGCGATTTGAGTGCATCGACGGTGACGCCGTTCAGCCGGGTGACGATATCGCGCGGCGTTTTCGCAGGGAGAAACAGACCGAACCAGTTATCCGATTCGAAATCCGCATACATCGACAGCATGGTCGGCAGCTGCGGATACACGCTTGACGGATTGCGCGTGGTGACTGCAAGCCCGCGCAACTTGCCATTGTCGAGATGCTGCTTGATAGTGGTGAGCGTGGAAAAAGTGAAATCGACTTCGCCGCCAAGTATCGCCGTGGTGCCGTGCCCGCCGCCCTTGTAGGCAATGGCCACCACGTTGATTCCGGTCATTTGTTTGAGCATTTCGAGCGCGATGTGGCTGGTGGTGCCGGCGCCGTTATGCCCGCCGTTCAGTCCGGTCTTGCTGCGCTTGGCAAGTGCCACCAGTTCACGCACCGATCGCGCAGGCACGCTCGGATGCACTGTCACCACCAGCGGCGATGACGAGAGCCATGTGACCGGCACCAGATCGCGCAGCGGATCGAACTTGGTGCGCGCGGCAAACAACGTGGCGTTCACCGACAGCGACGCCGACGTGAGCAACACGGTGTAGCCGTCGGCGGGCGCGCGCGCGACAAGTTCGGCGCCGATCATGCCGCTGGCGCCGACCCGGTTGTCCACCACGAACGGCTGGCCCAGCGTTTCGTGAAACTTTTTCGACAGCAGCCGCCCCTGGATATCGCTGCTGCCGCCGGGCGTAAACGGTACGACGATGCGCACGGTTTTCGCGGGCCAGTTTTGCGCGGCTGCAGGTACTGCGATGGCTGCCGTAACCATCGCGACGGCTGCCACGCGCAGCAGGGCTAACTTCAGATCATTTTGCAAGGCCGCCTCCGGGGATACGCGCTGCGCCAGTTCGTGGCACGGTGGAACATTCTACGTCTGCATGGCAGCTGCCACATGAGCCCTCGGTGCGTATTGACAAGGATAACAATAAGTATTTGTTTTTAAACATATTTATTGGATCGCGCCCTTGCAATCATGACCCCGGATAAATCCCTGCATAATTCATTTGCACTGGAATTTCGCTTAGCACCTGCACACGGAGATTTCTTTCTTGAACACGCATCAAATTCCGCAAGCGGCGCGCTGTGCATGTGCCTGCATGCTGCTCGCGCCATCGGCGGCGCTTGCCAATTCCGGCATCGGCTATTTCATGGTGCTACTGCCGGTGATGATTGTCGCGTTGTTGCCGGTCATTCCGCTTGAAGCGGTCGTGCTCGCGCGCCTGCTCAAACTGCCGTTCAAGCGTGCGTTATATCTGGCATTCATCGCAAATCTGTGGTCAACGCTTGCCGGCATCGTGCTTGGTATTGTCATCGATGTGACACTGATGGGGTTGACGGGCTCATCGGGCGCGGAGTTTACGCGCGGAGCGGCGTTGGTCATGCTGGTGCCAATGTTCTTCATCACCTGGGGGCTTGAATACCGCTTGCTCAAGAAACATGTCGTCGCGTTGCCCGCGACGCGCGTACGCAGGTCTGTGTTTGCCGCCAATCTGCTTTCGTACGCGGCCATGATGGCGTGCGTGTTGATATTTCTGCCCGAGCGAAGCCCGACCATGCTGCGCGCCTACCTGTCCGAGGCGCTGCTTGTCACGTCAGCACTCAGAACGCCGGTAGAGGAATTCTGGCGGCTGCATAAACGCTTTCCGGCCGACCTCAAGGAACTCGGCAACCCCGGCATCACTCCTCCGATAGATCCGAAGCACAGCATAAGTCTCGAGTCGAACGGGCGTATCACATCGCACATTCATCGCCCGGAAATCACGGAACTGCATGGCAAGCGCGTGCAATCATGGCCCGTGGTGCAAGACGACACGTTGATATGGAAGTGCGGGTCACCCGACCTCGATCCACGCCTGTTGCCGCTGGCGTGCCGCGAGCGAGCACCATGAACAGTATCGTCCGCTTCCCGCGGCACAGTGATTTCCACCGCGCAAACAGGTATTCTTCGCGTTCCCGTTCGGCCTGACTATTTCAAGGAATCGTTATGACTGCTCCCGTAGTACTTGCCGAGCGCCCTGCCGACGGCGTGGGCCTGGTTCGCATCAACCGTCCGGATGCGCGCAACGCGCTCAATCTCGAGGTGCGCAAGCTGCTGGCAAAACACCTTGTGGAAATGGGCGACGATCCGGCGATACGCTGCATCGTGCTCACCGGCAACGAAAAATCATTCGCCGCCGGTGCGGATATCAAGGAAATGGCCAATGCCGGCACCATCGAAATGCTGTTGCGCGGCACGCACAAATTGTGGCGCACAATCTACTCGTGCCCGAAACCGGTGATCGCGGCGGTGAATGGATTCGCGCTGGGCGGCGGCTGCGAGCTTGCAATGACCTGCGACATCATCATCGCGGGCGAAGGAGCGCGCTTCGGTCAACCGGAGGTAAAGATCGGCATCATCCCCGGCGGCGGCGGCACCCAGCGCCTGCCGCGCGCGGTCGGGAAATACAAGGCGATGCGTTATTTGCTGACGGGTGATTTGATCAGTGCCAAAGAAGCGCTCGACATGGGACTGGTGAGCGAAATCGTGCCGGATGCTGAAGTCGAAAAACGCGCTATCGCAATGGCGCAGCAAATCGCGGAACTGCCGCCGCTCGCCATCGAACAGGTGAAGGAATGTGTGCTGCGCGGCATGGATGCCTCGCTCGACACCGGCCTCGCGCTGGAAACCAAGGCGATCCAAATGTTGTTTGCCTCGCTGGACCAGAAAGAAGGCATGGCGGCATTTATCGAGAAGCGCAAACCGAAATTCACGGGGAAATAGCATGAGCAACGAGGTCACGCTGGGGCTGCTTAAAAAACTGGGCAAGGCATTCAATGCAGGCGATGTCGAAGCCGTACTCGAATGCGTCACCGATGATTTCGAGTGGATATTGGCGACGGGCCCCGATGCGCCGCATGGAAAAACGGTGCGCGGCCGCGACGCGGTTGCCGCCACGCTGGCCGAGCGAGCGCGCGATATTCCGGAATTGCGCTTTTCCGAGACGGAAGTCATGTATGCCGGAGACCGCGTAATCGGCACGTATCGCGCCACTGGCCGCTATGCCGATGGCCGGCCCATCGACGCAAGAGGCTGCGATGTCTACGTTATCCGCGACGGGAAAATAGCGCGCAAGGACAGCTACTGGAAGCAAATCAGTGGCGGCAATGCACGCTGAACGACAAACATCGGCGCATTTGCTGCGCTAGCTTCGCGGCATCCGCCATTTCATGTCAGCCGCAGACTCCCGCGCCCGCACGCTTGCCGTTGTCGCGTTGCTCGCCGGCGCCACGTGCATCGGCACCTCGGCGCTGTTCGTCAAGGTGAGCGAAACCGGACCGATATCCACCGCGTTCTGGCGCGTGCTCTTGGCACTGCCATTCTTGTGGGCGTGGGCATGGATGGATCAACGCAAATTCACGACCGTGCAAGCCAGCCCACGCGGCTTGATGTTCGCTGCGGGATTTTTCTTCGCAGGCGATCTGGCGGTATGGCACTGGTCGATTGTGCTGACCTCGGTCGCCAACGCGGTGCTGCTCGCCAATCTCGCGCCGATATTCGTCACGCTGGTGGTGTGGCTGCTATGGCGCAAGAAACCAACGCTGATGTTTCTCGCCGGGCTCGCAGCAGCGCTGGCAGGTGTAATGCTGATGGTTGGCGGTGATTTCTCGCACACCGATGGTCGCGCGCTGCTGGGAGATGCGCTGGGCGTGGTGACCGCGATGTTTTACGCTGCGTATCAACTGACGGTGAAGCGGCTACGCGGCACGGTGAGCACGGCGCGCATCATGGCAACGACCAGTGTGGTGACCGCGGCAATTTTGCTGCCGCTTGCGTGGCTGTCGGGCGAACTGTTTTTCCCGGTCTCCACGACGGGTTGGTTGAAAGTATTCGGCCTTGCGCTGATTTCACAAGTTGCCGGGCAAAGCCTGATCGCTTATGCGATGGCGCATTTACCGGCGACGCTGTCTTCGGTGGGGCTGCTTTTGCAGCCGGTGATGGCCGGCCTGTTTGCGTGGATACTATTGGGCGAGACGCTGGGCGCCGTTGCGATAGCCGGTGCTGTGCTGGTGCTGATCGGCATACGCATCGCTACGCAGGCTGAAAGCAGGATTTAAATTTATCAATAAAAACAAATATTTATAAAGGATTCACCGTGAAAATCGTTCGCGTACACGCTATTCCCATGTCCGACCCGGTGCCGCCGGAGCGACGTCACCGCACGGATCTCGGCACCAAGGTGAAAAGCGATGCGACGCTGATCCTCGTCGAAACCGACAACGGTTTGACCGGCATGGGCGCAGCACTCGGCACGCCGCCGATCGTCGCCGCCATCGTCGAACATGAACTGGCGCCGGAAGTGGTCGGCGAAGATCCGATGTTCTCCGAGCGCATATTTGAAAAAATGTACAACGGTTCGCGCGCCAAACCCGCGCTGGAGCGCGGCGTGCCGCAGGCCGAAACCAGCCGCCGCAACGGCATGGTGATGGAAGCGATTTCCGGCGTGGACATCGCGATTTGGGATGTGAAGGCAAAAGCGCTGGGCATACCGGTGTATCAGGCGCTGGGCGCGGTGCGAAGTTCGGTGCGCGCGTATGGCAGTGGCGGCTGGGCGCCGGGCAACGAGGCCGAAGCGGAGTTGGGCGGTTATGCAGCAAAGGGTTTTACCGCGGTGAAAATGCGCGTGGTGGGCCGTGACGGATTTTCCATCGAGAACTGCGTGCGCAGAGTCGAAGCCGCGCGACGCGGCATCGGCCCCAATGTCGAACTCATGGTTGACGCGCACGCCTCGCTGGAAACGCCAGTGGCGATACGCCTCGCCAAGGCGCTGGAACCGTACAACATCGCGTGGTTCGAAGAGCCGGTGTCGCCCGACAATCACGCCGGCATGGCGGAAGTGCGCGCCTCGACACGCATCCCCATCGCGTCGGGCGAGCGCGAGTTTTCGCGTTACGGTTTTCGCAGCATGATTGAGCACAAGGCCATCGACATCGCGCAGCCCGACGTGGCGCGTGCCGGCGGCCTTACCGAAATCCGCCGCATCGCTGCGCTCACAGCCGCATATGACCTGCGTCTTGCGCCACATGCGTGGGGCGCCGGCGTGCTGTTCGCCGCCAGCATTCATGTAGCAATGGCCGCCGCAAATTGCCACATCCTTGAAGTCAGCCAAGGCTACATGCCGATGATGAACGAGCTGTTCAACGAGCCGTACGACATCCGCGACGGTTATGTGCATGCGCCGGAGCGGCCGGGGCTGGGCTTTACCCTGCGCAAGGATGCACTCGAACGATTCAAATATGTGGACGGGCCGGAGTATGCATTTTAGCGCTTCGCCGGTTTGATGTTAAATTTCATCCTCTTCACCCATACACGGAGAACGCCATGATCGAACTGCACTCGTCCCCCACCCCCAACGGCCAGAAAGTCATGATCATGCTTGAGGAGCTGGGCATCGAATGGAAGCACATCGACGTCAACATCCGGCTCGGCGAGCAATTCACGCCGCAGTACCTGAAGCTCTCCCCCAACAACCGCATCCCGACCATCGTCGATAGCGACGGCCCCGGCGGCGGACGCTACACCATGATGGAATCGGGTGCGATCCTGTTTTATCTCGCCGAGAAAAGCGGAAAATTTCTGCCGAAGGATGCGCGCAAGCGTTACGACGTGATGCAATGGCTGATATTCCAGATGGCGCACGTCGGCCCGATGTTCGGCCAGGCCAATCACTTCAACAACTACGTCAAGGAAAATACCAACGCGCCGCAGCAGTACGCGCAGGACCGCTACAACAATGAATCGATCCGCCTTTACCGCGTGCTCGACAACCGCGCGCGCGAAAGCACGTGGATGGGCTGCGATGAATACACCATCGCCGACATGGCGATCTACCCGTGGACCAAGATGCACAAGGACCGCGGCATCACCGAGGCCGAGTATCCGAATTTCATGCGCTGGTACAAGGCGATGGAAGCGCGGCCCGCCGTTCAACGCAACAACAAGATGGCCGCGGAAATCCGCGAACGCATGACCAAGGCGATGGAAGGCAAAAAAGCCATCAGCCTTTACGACACCAAGGACAACGCCGCGCGGCTGGCAGGCGCGACCAAAGCCTGACGCACGGAGGTCACCATGCACATCGACGGCGCTTGTCATTGCGGCAATATCAGCTACGAAGCGGAGATCGACCCCGGCGCGGTGAGCATCTGCCATTGCGCCGATTGCCAGACGCTCACCGGCACGGCGTACCGCGTCAACGTGCGCGTGAAGAAGCAGGATTTCAAGCTGCGCGGCGGCGCACCGAAGATTTACGTAAAAACCGCCGAGAGCGGCAACAAACGTGCGCACGCATTCTGCCCCGAGTGCGGCACACCGATGTATTCGAGTTCGGTAGATGCTGACCCGCAGGAATATGGCCTGCGCGTGGGCACCGCGCGGCAGCGCGCACAGTTGCCTCCGAAGAAACAGGGCTGGTGCCGCTCGGCGATGCCGTGGTCGGCGAACATCGAAGCGCTGCCCAAAACCATGACGCAGTTGCAGCGATGACAAAAGACATTGCTTTGATCGTCGGCGCCGGCAGCGGCCTCTCTGCTTCCATCGCGCACGCGTTCACGCTCGAAGGCCTGAACTGCGTGCTCGCCGCACGCCGCACTGACAAACTGAAATCATTGTGCGACGAAATCAATGCCACCGCCATCGCCTGCGACAGCGCACAGCCCGATCAGGTCAGCGCGCTATTCGCGCAACTCGATACGCTGTGCGATGCACCGGCGGTGGTGGTGTACAACGCCAGCGCCCGCGTGCGCGGCCCGCTGGTCGAACTGGACGCCAAGGCGGTGACAGACGCGATCAACGTGACCGCCTTGGGCGGTTTTCACGTCGCGCAGGCCGCCACCAAACGCATGCTGAAAAAAGGCGCCGGCACCATCATCTTCACCGGTGCATCGGCGAGTGTGAAAGGCTACGCGCAGTCGGCGACGTTTGCGATGGGGAAATTCGCGCTGCGCGGGCTGGCGCAAAGCATGGCGCGCGAACTCGCGCCGCAAAATATCCATGTCGCGCACGTCGTGATTGACGGCGGTATCAGTTCGGCGCAACGTCCAGTGCCAACGGATAAACCGGACAGCCTGCTCGATCCGGATGCCATCGCGCAGAGCTATGTGCACCTGCTCAAGCAACAGCGCAGCGCATGGACCTGGGAGATCGAAGTCAGGCCGTGGGTGGAGCGGTTCTAAGCGCGTAGCTCGCGCGCGCAAAGGGCACCATACTGCCTTACCAAGGGGGATAGCCATGCCGTTCTACGAAAAGGGAAACGTCCGCATCCGCTACGAAGAGGCCGGCTCCGGCTTTCCTTTGTTCATCATTTACGGCGGAGGACTCAACTCAGGCGTGAACTATCCCAAAGCACCATTCGACGCGATGGCGGAGTTCAAATCGGAATACCGCTGCATCGCGATGGACCTGCGCAACGCCAACGGCGGGCAATCCACCGGCCCGCTGGATTTCGATTCGCCGTGGGACGCGCACACCGGCGACCAGCTCGGTGTGCTCGATCACCTGGGCGTCGACAAATTCATGGTGATGGGGTTTTGCATCGGCAATCCGCTGATCTGGAACATGCAGAGACGCGCGCCCGGACGCATCGTCGCATCAGTGCATGCGCAGCCCAGCGGCGTCGATCCCAATTACCCGGACTACTTCATCAAGAACAATTTGAAAATCTGGGCGCCGGGCCTCGTCGCCAGCCGGCCGGACATCAACATGGAGATGGTCAACCGATTCCTCAACAAGATGTACGGCGGCGTCGATTTCGTGCTCACCGTGCCGCGCGCTTTCGTCAGCGCCTGCCAGACGCCCATACTCGTGCTGCCGGACAACGTGCCGTCACACCCGTACGCCACGGCAATGGAAATGGCGCATCTCGCGCCGAATTCGCAAGTGAGCCTGTTTCCGTGGAAGGACAAGCCGGAGAATGTGAAGCTGGCGGTGCGGCACATACGCACGTTTCTTAAGGCGAATCGACCGGATGCAGTTTGAGCGAAGCGCCGATTGATTATTACTCACGCGAAGATTTAACAGAGCGAGGTTTTTTGGTACCGCTTTTGTAGTCCAAGAAATCAAAATTTGACAAGCCTTATCGACTACTCTTTTTAGTATGCACCGCTTTCCAAAAAGGATATTTAAACAAATTCCAAGCAAGTGAAATATTGAGCCGGGGTTACTCCAAGCATTAGGGCCTTTCCGATATGTGTAGACGCTAGACGTTTCTAAACCTTTTTCGGCGCGTTTAATTAATTCTTCAAGAAAAGCGTCTCGATTGTCCTCATTGTTTGGAGTTTGTATCATCGAACGTAACCATCTATTGTGAGCAAAACTCGAAGAACTTGATTTTTCTGTAAATTACGCTTCGACCAGTTCCGTATGCAACTTCAATCCCAGTGCCTTACAAACTTTCATCACCATCGCAAAACTCGGATTTCCCTCCGGTGACAATGCCTTGTAAAGCCCCTCGCGCGTAAGTCCAGTTTCGCGTGCGAGATGCAACATGCCGCGCGCGCGGGCGATATCGGCGAGCGCTGCGACTACCTGTGTCGGTTCACCGTCAGACTCGTCGATCACCGCTTGCAGATAGAGCGCGCAATCCTGTTTCGTTTGCAGGTAAGCGACCGCGTCGTACGAACGTGTAGTCAGTTTTTTAGCCATGACTCACTCCAGCAACCGCACGTTAACCGGTGGTTTGCGGTTGTCAATGTTGGTTGTGCAAGCCCCACTTCAGCATATAAAAATATGTAATAAAAACAAATACTTACAAACATCATGGTTCACGGTCACGTAAATCTCATGTCGCGGCCTAGATACGCAGCCAACTTGACTCCGCATCTACGTAAGTAGAATCTTCTTACCCTTGCAGGTCCGGCTCCGGCAAGCCGCGCAGATGATGCCGCCGGTCCTCGCGTCCAACAAAAGAGAGCCCACGATGGATACCACCAGACGCACTTTGCTGACCACCGGCGCCGCAGCAATTGCCGCCGCCGCCGCACCGCAGGCTTTTGCGCAACAAACCGCAAAAGGAGATACCGCAATGCAGTTTTACCAGAGGGGGAATGTTCGCATCCGCTATCAGGAGATTGGTTCGGGTTTTCCGGTATTGATCATTCCCGGCGGCGGGCAGAACTCCACCATCGCATGGGGCTCGAACAATGCGCCGTTTAATTCCACCGAGGAATTCAAAAACGAATACCGCTGCATCACTGCTGATTTGCGCAACGCGCACAGCGGAGAATCCTTCGGCCCGCTGGAAATCGACCGGCCTTGGGATTCGTACACCGACGATCACCTCGGCCTGATGGATCACCTCGGGGCCAAGCGTTTCATGGTGATCGGCTACTGCATCGGCGGCCCGTTCATCGCCAACCTGATCAAGCGCGCGCCGGAGCGCGTGGTTGCGGCGGTGATCGCGCAACCCGTCGGCTTCAACAAGAAAACACCGTACATGTACGACGCCAGCATGAAAAACTGGGCACCCGGGCTGCTCAAGCGCAGGCCCGACCTGACGATGGACATGATCGACAAGTTCCTCACGCGCATGTACCTCACCGACGCCGACTTTCTATTCACGGTAACACGCGATTTCATGCGCGCATGCCAGACGCCCGTGCTGGTGCTGCCGGACGATACACCGGCGCATCCGTACGACGTCTCGATCGACTGCGCCATGCTCGCGCCCAGGGCTGAGATGACTTTTTATCCGTGGAAAGACACCAAGGACAAGATTCCACTCGCGGTGCGCCACGTGCGCTCGTTCATGCGCGCACATCGGCCGGCAACGGCTTGATTGTCGTCGAACGAAATTGAAGGAGCGATCATGACTGTCGGTGTACTGGCTCTCGTGGGACTCAGCCCCGAACGCCTGGCTGCCCTTACTGCTGCCGGCTACGCCGTTCGCGAGGGGAAGCCGTATCCAAACCGGATAGACGCCATTCGCGAAGCAGGCGAGACCGTCAGGGCCGTTCTGACCAACGGCCGTGGCGGTTTGAGCGGCGAAGAGATGACATTGCTGCCGAAACTCGAAATCGTCTGCGCTGTCGGCGCGGGCTATGAAGCTGTTGACCTTGACACGGCGCGCAGCCGAAGCATCGCAGTCGCCAACTGTCCCGACACGAACGCATCTGCCGTTGCCGACTCCGCCATGATGCTGTTGATGGCGGCCACCCGCCATCTGCGCGCAGCCGATCGTCACGTACACGCCGGCGGATGGCAGGACCAATGGGCGGTCGCCACGCCGACCATTTCCGGCAAGCGTCTGGGGATTCTCGGCATGGGGACCATCGGCAGCAAGATTGCACACCGCGGCGTGCGCGGCTTCGACATGGAGGTCAGTTATCACAACCGCAAGGCCGTCGCCGGAACTTCCTATCGATATTTCGAGAACCTGATCGAACTGGCGACGTGGGCCGATTTCCTGGTGTGCGCTGCGCCAGGTGGCGCGGGGACGCGACACCTCGTCAACGCGGACGTACTCACCGCGCTCGGACCGAAAGGTTATCTCGTCAACGTCGGACGCGGTACGGTGGTGGACACGGCGGCACTGATCGACGCTCTGCGAACAAAGCGCATAGCGGGGGCAGGCCTGGATGTCGTCGAGGGCGAACCGGCCGTACCGCCGATCCTTCCGGAACTTCTGCAATTCGACAACGTGGTGATCACGCCGCACTGCGCGGGACGCGCGCCGGAAGCGCGCACCGCAGCGACGGCGTTGATACTCGCCAATTTGAACGCGTATTTTTCCGGGAAGCCGCTACCGTCGCCGGTTTCATTCAAAGTCTGAGGTCGCATCCAGGTTTCATTGCCGGTATCGCTGGTAGCCTGATCCGTAATTTGGGCTTGTCGTTTCGACCTGTCATGCTCATGCGCCATGCTGTCCGGCGTTGGTGAGAGCAGTGGCAGGCAAGATTGCCAACACGTATGCTGCAACAGACTTACAGGAGGAGGCGTGAGCGTCGGTCGGGCAAAAAAGGGGGCGAATAAACGCGGCCGTGCGCACGACCTGACCGAGGAGGCCCTCGAACAGCAGGCCGCCACGGCCGAGATCCTGCATGTGATAGGCAACTCGCCGGCGGATTTGGAGCCGGTATTCCGCACCATATTGTCGAATGCCTCGCGCCTGTGCCAGGCGAGCGTGGGCGCCGTGTTCCTGTTCGATGGCGAGGTGCTGACGAATGTCGCGCACCAGAATGCATCCCCCGAATTTGTACAATTCCTGAATCGTTCTGGCCGGCGACCGAGCCGCGAAACGACCACACGGCGGTGCGCGCTCGAGCGGTGCACGGTTCACACCGCCGACCTGCTGAATGATCCCGATTACGCGCCTCCCGAATTCCAGCGGCGCGAGAACGTACGCGCGGCGCTTTCGGTTCCGATGATACGCGATGGCGTTTTGATCGGCGTCATCACGCTGTGGCGGCATGTAACGACACCCTTTACCGACAGGCAGATCGCACTGGTGCAGACCTTCGCCGACGAGGCAGTGATTGCCATCGAGAACGTGCGGCTATTCAGGGAACTCCAGGCGCGCAATGTCGAAATCACGGAGTCGCTGGAACAGCAGACGGCTACGGCAGACATCCTGAGCGTCATCAACAGCTCACCGACGGATCTGCAGCCGGTGTTCGACGCGATTCTGGAAAAGGCGATCCGCCTGTGCGACGCGCATATGGGCCACCTGCGGTTATACGACGGGGAAAGGTTTCTGGACGTCACGCAGCGAGGCGCCAAAGCTGAATACGCCAGGTTTCTCAGCGAAAGAGGCTCATTTCGACCGCCCCCCGGCGGGGTCTATGCACGCATGACGGACGAACGGCAACCCCTTCAGATCGCGGATATCAGGAATTCATCCGAGTACCGTGATGGCCTTAAGGGCGTAACCGCGCTGGTCGAACTGGGCGGCGCACGGACTTTTATGGTAGTGCCCATGCTCAGGGACGGACGTGTCGTCGGTGGCATCTCCATTTACCGCCCCGAGGTGCGCCCGTTTACGCAGAGGCAGATAGCCCTGGTAAGCACGTTTGCGAATCAGGCGGTGATCGCGATTGAGAACGTGCGCTTGTTCAAGGAACTCGAAATACGCAACAAGGATCTGTCTGAAACGCTGGAACAACAGACCGCAACCGCCGAGATCCTGCGGGTAATGTCGAACTCGCCGGCTGACGTGCAGCCGGTGTTCGAGGCGATCGTGCGCAGCGGAATCCGCCTGTTCGAGGGCGCAGGCGTGACGTTGTCCCGTCCCGAGAATGGACAGGTACGACTGATGGCGATCGCCGAGCGCGATCCGCAGCGCGTGCGTCTGTGGAATGCGCGCTTTCCCTTTCCGCTGACGCGCGAGTACATGCATGGTGCGGCTATCCTTGATTGCCGCATGGTCGATATGCCGGACGTTGAGCAAATGGACGAGCACTTCGCGGCCGGTAAGCGCAATTTCGCCGCCTCAGGATACCGCGCCATGACGGTCGTGCCGATGGTCAAGGAGGGTGCTGCAATCGGTACGATTTCAGTGGTGCGCGACGCGGCAGGGCCATTGAGCGACAAGAAAATCGCGCTGCTGAAGACGTTCGCCGATCAGGCGGTGATCGCCATCGAGAACGTGCGGTTGTTCAATGAAACCAAAGAGGCGCTCGAACAGCAGACGGCCATCAGCGAAATCCTGCACGTGATCTCGGGTTCTCCTGGCGACGTGGCACGAATGCTCGAGGCCGTGGCGCTACGCGCCGTGAAACTCTGCGAGTCGGGCGAAGCAGGCATCTTCCTGCTTGACGGTGAGCGGCTGAAATTCGCGGCCGGCTGCCAGAGCGGGGAGACCTTCAGGCCGGGCGAAACCATACCGCTAAGCCGCGGCAGCGTGCTGGGACGCGCCGTCATCGACCGTGAGACCGTGCATGTTGTCGACCTGGCAGCCACCGCCGCCGGGGATTTTCCATTAGGCATCGAGTATCAAAAACGGTTTGGGCACCGCAGCCTCGTCGCCGTGCCGCTCATGCAAAAGGACCGTGCCATCGGCGTGATCGGACTGTGGCGTTTCGAGGTGCGGGAGTTCAGCGAAAAGCATATTGCGCTGGTCCGGACTTTTGCCGACCAGGCGGCGATTGCGATAGAGAATGTGTCGCTGTTCAACGAGATTCAGGAGAAGAGCCGACAGCTTGAGATCGCCAGCCGCCACAAGTCCGAGTTCCTCGCCAACATGTCGCACGAACTGAGGACGCCGCTCAACGCGGTCATCGGCTTTACGCGCATCGTCATGCGTCGCTCCCGCGAACAAATCGAGACCCGGCAATACGAGAATCTGGAAAAGATACTCTCGAGCGGGCAGCACCTGCTTGCGCTCATCAACTCGATCCTCGACCTCGCCAAGGTGGAGGCAGGGCGCGTCGAGATCAATGCAACGCAGATCGGCCTTGCGTCAGTGCTTGAAAGCTGCGCGCGCACCATCGAACCGCTGGTAAAGGCCGAGGCTGTGACGCTGGTGAAGGAGTTCGGCGATACCCTGCCGCAGATGTACGTCGACGAAGAAAAACTGCGGCAGATCGTGATCAACCTGCTGAGCAATGCCGCCAAATTTACTGCGCACGGCAGCATCCGGCTGCGGGCGCGGGCACTGAACGACTCCGTCGTGATTGCCGTTACCGACACCGGTATCGGCATTGCCCCCGACAAGCTCGACGTGGTCTTCGAGGAGTTCGCGCAAGCCGATGCAAGCAGCACACGCGTCTATGGCGGCACGGGGCTCGGCCTTACCATCGCGCGCCGCCTCGCCCGGCTCATGGCCGGAGAAATAACGGCGGAGAGCACGATCGGCAGCGGCTCGACATTCACGCTGATCCTACCGCTGCGCTATGGTTCGTCTGGCCCGTCCAAGGCATCCGGCGTATGAAGTCCATACTCATAGTCGAAGATGTCGAACTGAACCGTGATCTATTGGTACAGTTGCTCGAGGACAGTTACCAGTTGGTGCTTGCCGCGGACGGTGTAACCGCACTTGAGCGCGCAGCCGAGGTAAAGCCAGACCTGATACTCATGGATCTTTCTCTTCCGCGCATGGACGGCTGGGAAGCCACGCGGATACTGAAGGCGGATGCGGCGCTCTCGCACATACCTGTGATCGCACTTTCGGCCCATGCCATGCGCAGCCACGAGGCGCGTGCACGGGCGAGCGGTTGCGACGATTTTCTCACCAAGCCGATCGACGAAACACTGCTCTTCAAGAAAATAGCGAGTTACCTTGGCAACTGAACCGTCATCCATGGTTGCTACCGTCCTCATCGTCGACGACGAGCCGTTGAACGTCGATCTGCTCGAGCAGGAGCTCGCGGCAGCGGGATATCGGACGCTGTCGGCTGCGAACGGCGAAGAAGCGCTGACCGTGGCGAAGGCGCTGCCCGACCTGGTGCTCCTCGACGTGATGATGGAAGGCCTTGATGGCTACGCGGTGTGCGAGCGGCTGAAGGCCAACGATGCCACGCGTACGATTCCGGTGATCTTCCTGACAGCGCTGACGGATTCATTCGAGAAAGTGCGCGCTTTTTCAGTCGGCGCGGTGGACTACGTGACCAAGCCTTTCGAGACCGGGGAGCTGCTGGCGCGCGTCGGCACCCATATCGCCTTGCGCAGGGAAATCGAAGCACACCGCAAGTCGAGATCGACAATTCAGTATCTGGTGGAGGAAATCCGCTCGGATCGCGACGCGATGGTGGGCGAATCGCCGGCGCTGAGACATGTCCGGGAGCAGATCGCACAGGTCGCGCCCACCGACAGCACCGTGTTGATTCAGGGCGAGACCGGCACGGGAAAGGAGTTGGTCGCGCGCGCAATCCACGAACTCAGCTTGCGTCGCGAGCGGCCGCTGATTAAAGTCAATTGCGCCGCACTGCCGCGCGATCTGGTGGAAAGCGAACTGTTCGGCCATGAAAAAGGTGCGTTCACCGGCGCCACCCAGCAACGCCGCGGGCGCTTTGAGCTTGCCGACGGCGGCACGCTGTTTCTCGACGAAGCGGGCGAGCTTCCGCTCGACACCCAGGCCAAACTGCTGCGCGTGCTGCAAGAGCGCGAGTTCGACCGCGTCGGCGGCACACGCAGCCTGCGCACCGATGTGCGGGTAATCGCCGCCACAAACCGCGATCTGCACGCACGCGTCGAGGATGGCGGCTTTCGCGCCGATCTCTACTACCGGCTCAACGTATTTCCGATTGTGGTGCCGCCGTTGCGCGAGCGCCGCGACGACATTCCCGGCCTGGTGCGGCACTTCGTGGCAAAGGCCGCGCGCAAACTCGGGCGCACACTAGACGGAATCTCTCCTGCTTTCGTCGAACGCGCATGTGCCTACGCGTGGCCGGGTAATATCCGCGAACTGGAAAATCTTGTCGAACGCGCGGCCATTATGTCGCGCGGCGCAGTGCTCGATGCCGTCGATCTTTTCTCGTCAGCTTCTGCAACTGCATCTGAAAAAACGCCCGCTGTAATGGCGGGCGACGCCATGCTCGAAGCTGTCGAACGCGCGCACATACAGCAGGTGTTGGAACGCACGCGCTGGGTAATCGAAGGCGAGCGAGGCGCGGCTCGCATTCTTGGTCTCAATCCCAGCACACTACGCGGCCGACTGCGCAAGCTCGGCATTCGCAAGACCTCTTAAGTCGTCGTATTTCGCGGATTTCCCCCGTCATATTTGACAGTGCCGTCATATTTGACGACCTTATAAATTTATAAGTATTTGTTTTTATTCATTTTTTTGTTTGGCACGCGACTTGCCATAAGTCAAGCTCCGATAAATCATTTTTTCAACAAAGGAGCATGATCATGACCACCGCATTGCAAACCCGTAAGTCCGTCTCTTCCAACCAAGCGCCATCCACCAGTGCACCGGTGAATTTCGACGCCATCAAGCAAAAACAGCAAGCCACGTGGGCGAGCGGCGATTTCGCCATCATCGGCACCACGCTGCAAATCGTCGGCGAGACCCTGGCGGAAGCCGCCGACGTGCGTGCCGGCGAACGTGTATTGGACGTAGCTGCCGGCAACGGCAACGCCACGCTCGCTGCCGCACGGCGCTTTGCGCAGGTGACTTCCACCGATTACGTGCCGCACCTGCTGGAAAAAGGCGCCGCGCGCGCTAGGGCCGAGGGACTCGAGGTGCGCTTCGAGGTCGCGGACGCCGAAGCCCTGCCCTACGCAGGTGAATCCTTCGACGTTGTACTGTCCTCCTTCGGCGCGATGTTCACGCCGCAACACAGCCGCACCGCGCTCGAACTGCTGCGCGTCACGCGCCGCGGCGGGCGCATTGGCCTCGCGAACTGGACACCCGAAGGCTTCATCGGGCAACTGTTCCGCGTCATCGGTGCTTATGTGCCGCCGCCCGCCGGCATGCAGTCGCCGGCGTTGTGGGGCACCGAGTCGCACATCGCGAAGCTGTTTGGCACGCAGGTCTCCGACATCCGTTGCGTGCGGCGCAACTTCAACTTCCGCTACCGTTCAGCGCAGCACTGGATTGACGTATTCCGCGCTTTCTACGGACCTACGCACAAGACATTCGCGGCACTCGATTCGGCAAACCAGGTGAGCCTTGCGGCAAGCATCACCGCCCTGCTCGACAAGCTGAACGTGGGCGGGCCGGGCTCGCTGGTAGTACCGAGCGAGTACCTCGAAGTCGTCATCACCAGATAACCATCACACCTCTCAAGGAGAATGCCATGAAAAAATTGATTTGCGCCGCCACGCTGGCGGCAATTATTGGCGCGGCCACTACGGCACATGCCGAAACCGGCAGCGCCGCACCCACGCAGGAATCGGCCACTTTAACGTGGAACAAAATCGCGCTGGAGTCTATCGAGCGCGCCAAGCCCACGCAGCATCAGGCGATACGGCTACTCACGCATGTGTCGCTGGCGCAGTACGCGGCACTCGCCGCGGCAAACGAGGCAGCGGCGCGCGATGCCGTGGCCGCGGCATCGGCGCGTGTCATCGCCGAACTGATGCCCACGCAGGCATCATTTGCACAGGAACGTTATCGTCAGTCGCAAGCCGGTACAATCGATGCCGGGGTGCGCGCCGCGCAACGCGTGCTCGATGAGGCGCGCAGTGATGGCTTTGGCACGGCCTGGAACGGCCAGGCGCCGCAAGCGGCTTGGGCATGGCGCAGCCTGGCGAATCCGCCAGCGCCGGCAGCGTATCCAGCGATCGGCGGCATGCGCACCTTCTTCGCCGAGTCCGGCAATAGCTTTCGGCCCGTAACCGCTCCCGCGCCCGGCACTACACGCTTTACCACCGATATCACGGAAGTGCGTTCCTATACCGACGCGCCGACGGCGGAAACCACGCGCATTGCAAAGTTCTACGACATGACCACCGGCACGCTGGCAGGCGGCTTCTGGAACGAACGCGTAGCGGAACTGATACGCAGGCACGCAACCGGTGAGCGGCAAACGGCAACCGTTCTGGTCACACTCAACGCCGCGATGATGGATGCGCTTGTCGCGTGCCACGACGCAAAGTACGTCTACTGGGTACCACGCCCGTCGCAGGCAGACCCGTCGATCAAGCCGCTGATCGATGTGCCCAATCATCCGTCGTATCCGAGCAACCATTCATGTCTTTCCACCGCGGCCGCGTTGGTACTCGCGCACTTCTTTCCACAGGAACGTCCGCGTATGGAAAGCATTGCAACGGAAGCGGGCGTCTCCAGAATCTACGCCGGCCTGCACTACCGTTTCGACGTGGAGGCAGGTGAAGACATCGGCCGCAAAGTGGCGAACGTGGCGATTGCGCGCCATGCGCAAATGCTGGCGAAGTGGGCACAACCCGAAGCCGTCGCAAGGCAGGCAGCGCGGGAGTAATTGCCTACACAAAATACCCGACAGCCGGCGGACTGAATGTCCGCCGGTTTTGCTTGTCGGGGCCAAGGGCGGCGAGGTCGTGTTGCAATGCGCAGGTACCGACCTGCATCGCGTACATCACTCGGCCGTCTATAACTAGAACCTATTTCATGATTATTCGCGTGATGCGTTGTGGCCCAAACACGATGGATGCAAGGAGCGCGGCAGTCCCAGCTTCGAATAGGGGCAAGCCGTGCGACGCCGCAGACGCGTGTTTGGGCCACAACCCTTCGGGACGGGGCACTGCGGGCGCGCTGCTTTGTCGGCCTCGCTTGCCATATTCGCGATATGGCTGCGCGAGTCCTCCTCGCATCGCATCCCGCATTGCCGCCGTCGCACACGTGAATAATCATGAAATAGGTTCTAGTCATCGAGCAACGTCGGATTCAACCTACCGTACTGGGATCGACTGTGCGGCACGCATCTCGCGCAACCGGCTGCTGGTGCAGCCGTTCCGCGACACGCCTGGGACTCACCCGATCAACCTGCGCCAGGAGGCGCCGTGAGCGTTTGGCGCGCGCTGATCCCGCACTTGCTTGATCGCTTCTGAAATCAAATTCTGAAGTGGGTCAATATTCAATCAGCGCCAACATTGCAGCTCGCTCGCGGCCGGCTACGCAAGCTCGGCATCCGCAAGACTTCCTGAACCGTCGTATTCAGCGGATTTGCACCGTCATATTTGACGGCACCGTCGTATTCAACAGCGTTAAATATGTATAACTATTTGATTTTATTAAATTTTTATATTGGCATGCGTCTTGCGATATATCGGTTGCCAGCGGGGAATTTGGTCCTCGCCAGAAAAGGAAACCGACATGAAAACTGAAACGAACAAGCTACTTACACAGGCCGCTCATCAATCGCAAATTGCTGCCCGTTACGTCATTGCTGCTTCGATTACGCTGACCGCGCTCACAGTTGCCAGCTGTGCCAGCGTGGGCGCCTTGGAAAACACTGCAATCGTTCCCGCCACGCTCCATCCAGGTGCAAACGAGTTGTTGACCAACGTCGTTCCTGCGAACGGCGTGCAAATTTACGAATGCCGCGCGCGCAAGGATCAGCCTGATGCGTACGAATGGGCGTTCGTCGCACCTGAAGCTACTTTGTTCGATGAGCGTGGAAACCGCATTGGTCGCCATTACGGCGGGCCGCATTGGGAATCGAACGATGGCAGCAAGATCGTGGGTGCGGTCAAGGAACGCGCCGATGCGCCGGCGACCCATGCAATCCCGTGGCTGCTGCTTGCCGCGAAATCCGTTGGTCCACAAGGCTCGTTCAGCAAAGTAACCAGCATCCAGCGCGTGAATACCGCGGGCGGCACAGCGCCCCAAGATGGCTGTTCGCGGGAGCTCGCAGGCACGACGACACGTGTTGGTTACTCGGCCGACTACTACTTTTTCAGTGCGAAGCAAACCGGCCAGCGCGCGAGCAATCAGGTAGCGCAGCCGCGCTATTGATGCCCCAGGCAATCGCAGAGTCCCAGGCCAAAGGGAAATCAACATGAAAAACCTCACCTACGAAATCTATCTCGCCCACCCGGAGATCCGGGACCAGATCGAACGGGAGGTGCGCCGCGCGCGCGCCGAAGCATTCGACCAGTACGTCATAGCACCGCTGATAAATGCATTCCGCAAGTTGTTCAGGTGCGCCGCGCTTCCATTCGCCGGGCCGGATGTCCGGAACGGCATTCACTTCAACCCCCAATCAAGGAGTTAATCATGCAAACCATGCAACACAATGAAGCACACGATCGGTATGCCAAGTGCATCGAAGTCTCCAAGCGCATCCGCTGGGAGATCGACCGCGACGTGATCCGCGGGCGCAGCTTCGACGTATCGAAGAAATTCCTGCCTGACGGCCTGTGCAGGATCGGCAAACTAGATTTTCTCGGCGCCGCAGAGAAGCGCCTGGTGAGCCAGATACAGGGCCGCACCTACGCCAACATGTTCGGCCTGGTAGAACGTTTCATCGGTGCCAAGATGCTCGAGATCAGCCGCGAACACTGGCTCGGCGACCAAACCGCGCTCGAGGCGCTGGTGCGTTTTACCGACGAGGAACTCAAGCACCAGGAGCTGTTCCGCCGCATCGAGCAAATGGTTGCTCCAGACATGCCCGCAGGCTACAGTTTTATGCCGCAGCCCAACGACGTTGCAACGGCGGTGCTGGGAAAATGCACTTGGGCTGTCCTCGCGCTGACCTGCCACATCGAACTTTTCACGCAGGCGCATTACCGGCAGAGCATCGAGCCTGACTCCGATCTTTCCGATCTGTGGAAGGATGTGTTCCTGTTCCACTGGAAGGAGGAGTCGCAGCATGCGATCCTCGACGAGCTGGAATGGAAGCGCGAGGATGCAAAGCTGACACCGCAGCAACGCGACCAGGCTGTTTCCGACCTCATTGATCTCGTCGCCGCCGTGGACGGCATCCTGCAATTGCAGGCCGCCGCTGACACAGACTATTTCCTGCGCATATGCGGCAGAATTTTCCAGAAAGCACAGGTAACCGCGATAGGCGACGCAATGCTCGCTGCGTACCGCTGGCAGTACATCACCTCGGGCGTACAGGACGAGCGCTTCGGCAAGATCCTGAGCGGCATGATCACTGGCGCGCAGATGGAGCGTATCGGTGCCGCACTTGCGCCTATCGTCAACTGAAACAAGCGGAAAAAGCGAGGGGCCTTATGGGTATTTATGGCCTCTCGTCGACATCTATCCGTTCGTCGATGCATGGTGACACGCAACATGGATGAACGAATCAGACCAGGGTAACGCCCTATCGACGACTCTGTGTTGCCCTGCCCGCGCGGAAAAGCGGTACAGCGGTTTCGGACCTCAATGCATATTCGGCTTTTTGAGAAAGTCATCGCGGTCGGCCGACTTGACTGTGACACTAAACACCTCGCCCGCGCGTGCGAGGGTGAGCGGCACCTCAACGCCAGCCGGGCCGAGGTGCCGCACGACCCGGAACAATTCCGCCAGCCCATGCACACGCCGGGTGCCAACAGCCATTACCATGTCGCCCGCCTGAATACCGGCGCGCTCGGCCGGGCCGCCAGCGGCGGCTCTTCCCACGACCAGATTGCCTTCCGCTTCCAGTGTGCGCATACCCAGCCATGGACTCGGCGGATGCGGACTACGGCCGGTTTGTAACATCCCGTCGAGGATGGGACTGAGCAGGTCGATCGGCACGAACATGTTGACGTGGACGGATTTGCCGTTTACCTCTTGCTCCACCAACAGCGAACCGATGCCGACGAGTTCACCTCCCGCATCGAGCAGCGCGGCGCCGCCCCATTGTGGATGCGCCGGCACGGTGAAAAGCGCTTCTTCGAGCAGGTATTCCCAGGGGCCGGCAAACTCGCTTTTCGCGACGACTTGCGTCTTGAGCGCATGCGCGCGGCCGCCGTGGCCGATCACAAATGAGGAATCACCGACGTTCACATCCGATGCGAGACCGCGCCGCAGAGAGGGCGCATCCAGTTTTCCGAGCGGCTGGATCAGGGCAAAGCCGGTGGTTCGGTCATAGGCAAGCGGATAGCCGCCCACCACGGCTCCGCGATTGGTAGTAAGCCAGATTTGCGTCGCTTCGGTAATCAAATAGCCGATGGTGAGCACGAGGCCGTCCTCGCGGATCACCGCACCGTAGCCCCCGCGCTCGGTGCCGAGGTTGGATGCGGTGTATCCATCCTCCGGCACTTCCGCACGGATCAATACCATCGCGTCGAGCGCGCGCTCGAGGTCAAACTGGGTTTCACCGGCCTTCGGTTGCAGCGACTCCCGGAAGGCCCATTGTTGGGGTTCGGACATGCGGCAATTCTGACACGATACCCAGCCGGCAAGGAAATCCGGGGTTGTCGAGGTATCCGCTATCATTGTGATTCTTATAGGAGCCTTGCCATGCGCATCTCCATCAAGTACTGCGTGAGCTGAAATTACCTGCCCCGGGCCGCCAGTCTGGCGGCCGAGATCTCCGCGCAGTTCAGCGTACAGGCCGAACTCATCAAGGGTAGCGGCGGTGTGTTCGACGTCACCGCGGACAGCGCATTGATCTACTCCAAGCACCACACAGGGCGCTTTCCGGACAACGCCGAGGTGCTGCAGACCTTGCGCAGTCTGCCGAAGCGTTGAATCGGTCGGCTGGGGTTTGATGAGCGCTATCCAGGCAGTGGAGCCGCAGACCAGACTGTAGACGCGCAGCGCTATCCTTGCGCCAGGGTTCGCGTGATCGCCGTGATTGGCTTCGCGTTTTTCCATGCTGCCACGGACACCTGTCGGCAACGAGCAGGATGCCGAGTCCGGGTTTGTAGATTAATATCTGTGGTTCCCGACCTTAGTCCACCTAGAAGACTCGCCACTGGAGGAAACCTGATGAATGCTCAATCCGTGCCTGCGCCCGCGGGTAAACCTGCGCTCGCCGGCATCCGTGTTGTCGATCTCACCCAATTCGAAGCCGGCACCTCGATTACGGAGACGCTGGCCTGGCTCGGCGCCGATGTGATCAAGGTCGAGAACCCTGTCGGCGGCGAGCAAGGCCGCAACGCGTCCTCGGATCGCAAGGACGCCGACAGCTACTACTTCATGCTGCTGAACGCCAACAAGCGCTCGGTGACGCTCAACCTCAAGGACGAGCGCGGCAAGAAGATGCTGCGCGACATGATCGCCAAGGCCGACATCTTCGCGGAGAACTTCGCGCCGGGCGTTATCGAGAAGCTCGGCTTCTCCTACGAGGAGGTGGCGAAGATCAACCCGCGCATCATTTATGCGACAGTAAAAGGGTTTGGCAAGGGCGGCCCCTTCGAATCGAATCTCGCCTTCGACATGATCGCCCAGGCGGCCGGCGGTGTGATGAGCATCACCGGCGAACCCAACGGACCGCCGATCAAGCCCGGCGTCACCCTCGGCGACACCGGCACCGGCCTGCACGCCTGCATCGGTGTGCTTGCCGCGCTGTTCCAGCGCACCATCACCGGTCGCGGCCAGAAAGTGGAGGTCGCCATGCAGGACGCGATGGTGAACTACTGCCGCATCGCCTATTCACACCAACTCGCCACCAACAAGGCCTGCGAACGCAAGGGCAACCGCGTGGTGCTTGGCAACGCGCCGTGCGACGTTTTCAAATGTAAGCCGGGCGGCCACAACGACTATGTCTACATTTACACCAGCCGCGCTACCAATTCGCACTGGGAGCGGCTGTGCGAAGTGATTGGACGTGAGGACCTCAAGGCCGACAAACGCCTCGCGACGCCGCCGATGAGGGCGAACCACGTCGACGAGATCAACGGCTGCATCGAGGCCTGGACCCAGCAGTTCACCAAGCACGAGGCGATGGAAAAGCTCGGCAAGGCCGGTGTGCCGTGCGGGGCCGTGCTCGATACGATGGAGCTATCCGAGGATCCGTCGATGCGCAAACGCGAGATATTCGCTGAGATCGACCATCCCGTCCGCGGCAAGGTTGTCATCCCCGGCTGGCCGGTGAAGATGTCGGACAGCTACGTCAAGGTGACGTCGTCGCCCATCCTTGGCGCGGACAACGCAGATGTCTACCGCGACATGCTCGGACTCTCTGAGGCCGACATCGCGGCCTTGAAAGCAGACAGAGTAGTCTAGCCCAGTAGCTCTTACTAACCCCTGCCGCCAAAGAGGGTTGGGCCGCGAACGCGCGACGTAGCTGTACGAAACGACTATGCGCTAGTACCCTGGGAGTCACGAAAATGACCAAACGCATCAATGTCGAGACGCTGCCGGCGATCTCAGGAACACTATATCCAGCACCCTTCGACGAGCCATGCCGGGCGCGGGAGCGAACCCGGCTCGCTGACGCCGCAGGCCTCACGCAATACGGGGTCAACCTGGTGCGCCTCAAGCCCGGAGCGTGGTCGAGCCAGCGCCACTGGCACATCGAGCAGGACGAATTCATCTATATCCTGTCTGGCGAACTCACGCTGGTGACGGACGTTGGGGCCGAAACCCTGCGCGCTGGCGATTGCGCCGGGTTCAAGGCCGGCGACGGCGATGGCCATCACCTGCAGAACCGCTCGAACGCCGATGCCACGTTCCTCGAGATGGGCACGCGGCTGTCGGGCGACGGCGCTTATTATTCTGACATCGACATGATCGCGCCACCCGGCGGCAAGCCCGCACAATACTGCCACCGTGACGGCACGCCTTATCCGAAACAGAAACGGCGCGGGCCTTAAGGCTACGGATCGGAAGCTATCCAACAAACCGCTCCAGCCGACGCGCTAAAGCACGCGGCGCTCTGAGCATAAACAGCGCGCCCAGCGCCAGCAGCGAAAACCCGCCTGAAACCACCAGCGCTGCTGTACCGCCCCGCACCGTCGAGCACCAGTCCGAACACATAAGGCGCGAGCGCCTGCATGGTACGTGCCGCCCGAGGTCTACACCCGCTGAATCGCGAATTCTGACCTTTTCTTTGCACCTATGTGTCCCAACGCACGGATGCCGCGAGATGGACGGCACATCCCGTCAGCGCGCTTAGCCACGAAGCGAGCATCGTGGTTCATTCAGGAAATCACGATGACTTATGAAAAAACCATTGGACCGCCGCCATCAAGCGGCATAGCAAGGCTAGGTCGCTTTGCACTATTCTTTGCGAGCGCCGGTTTCGCCTATCCCAACGTGTTTAGCGAAAATATTGATTTCGCCAAGCTCGCTGCCAAGCACAAAATCAACGCCGCAAAGCCGTAGTTGAACCGCTGAATCGCGTCCCACGCGGTTCGCCTTGAAACGGGTAATGCGTTTCTGCGCAGATTGTTAACCGCATTACGTTATCACCGTCGTGCGGTGCAATCAGCCGCGGCATCAGTCGAGAGCACCGGACTCGCGCAACTGGGAAATGATCTTCCGCCACTTTGTGGCCTCCGTCCGCTGAAACTCGGCGAGCGCCTTCGGTCCGTCGACCGCGAGCAACTGGCCTTCCTGGTCAAGAATCGCCGTCGTGCCCGGCTTATTCACCGCCACGCGTACTTCCTTGTAGAACTTTTCCCTGACGGCTCCCGGCGTGTTCCTGGGCGTGAAGATTCCGAACCACTGATGAGACTCGAATCCCTGCACGCCCGACTCCGCGACAGTCGGAACGTCGGGATACACGCTCGTGCGCTTTGCGCTGGTGACGGCTATCGCCCGCAGGCGCGCGGCCTTGATGTGAGGCGCAACCGGGATAACGGTGGTAATGACGAGCTGCACGCGGCCGGCTATCGTGTCTATCACCGCCGGCGGCCCCCCTTTGTAGGGAACGTGCATCAGGCTGATGCCGGCGGCGCGGTTCAGCATCTCGATCGTGAGATGGTGGATTCCACCGGCGCCGGGAGTGCCATAGAGCAGGTCTTTGGGCTTTGCCTTGGAGAGGCTGATCAGCTCCTGCACCGTTTTGACGGGCAGCGAAGGATTGCTCGCCAGCACGAGCGGCGCGAGCGAGACGAGCGTCACGGGCGTAAAATCCGCGACCGGGTCGTAGGGAGGCGTTTTCGTGAGGAATGGAACGATCACGAGGCTGCCGCCACCGACGATGAGCACGGTGTAGCCGTCGGCAGCAGCGGCGGCGGTGATCTGCGCCCCCAGCAGTCCGGCCCCGCCGCCGCGATTGTCGAGGATGAGGGACTGCCCCATAGACTCTGACATGCCTGGGCCAATGAGGCGCGCTATGATGTCGGGCGCCGTGCCCGGCAACCCCCCGATAATGAGCCTGACCGGCTTGGTAGGATAAGCCTGACCCCACGCAGAGCCGCCCGCAACAAGCACGATCGATACGATGAAAAGTACAGCCACTTGAGACAATTTCGTTTTCATACGCAGCTCCTCCCTGTGATTCATCCTGCGTTCAACAATCCGCATCCTTCACTGAAAGCACTCACTGTCGTTCGAACACATTGATCGCCCACCCCCGGTGTGGCGGTAATCTTCACCAGAACGGCCGTCACTGCGGTTTGATGCCGGCGTCCTTTACCACCTTGGCATACTTGTCCCGCTCAGCGCGGATGAACACAGCGAACTTCTCGGCCGTCAGTTCGTTGGGCTGCATACCCTGAACCGCCAGTTGCTTTTTCATCTCCGGCAAAGCGAGCACCTTGCCAAGTGCGCCGCGAATGCGCTCAAGCTCCGCTTGCGGCACGCCCGCTGGCGTGCACAAGCCCTGCCACGAAACGACCTCGAAGCCCGGCATGCCGGACTCGGCAAAGGTCGGTACGTCGGGCAGATCGGGGTGGCGCGTCGTCGACGTCACAGCGAGCATGTGTATCTTGCCGGCGCGAGCCGCCCCGAGGAACGACGGCACGGTGGAAGCCATCGCCTCAACGTGGCCTCCCATCAGCTCCACCAGTGCCGGCCCGGCGCCCTTGTACGGTACGTGGATGAGTCGGATGCCGGTGGCTGTCCTGAGCATCTCCATCGAGAGTTGCGGCGAAGTTCCCACACCGGGCGATGCGTAGTTGATCTTGCCCGGGCTCGCTTTCGCCAGAGCAATGAATTGTGCGATCGTCTTCGCCGGCACCGCGGGGTTGACGACGAGGGCGTTGGCCGTGCTGCCAATCAGGCCGATCGGCGCAAAACCGGCCACAGGATCGTAGCCGAGCTTCTTGTAGAGCGCCGGGCTTACCGCAAGCGATCCGATATTGCAGGCGAAGAGGGTGTAGCCGTCCGGTGTCGTGTGGGCCGCGATCTCGGCGCCGAGGGTTCCGCCCGCCCCTCCGCGATTGTCGATGACGACCTGCTGGCCGAACAATTCGGCCAGCCCGGCGGCCACGATGCGCGCGACGATGTCGGTCGAGCCGCCCGGCGGGAAGGGCACGATGTAGCGCAGCGGCCGGTCCGGAAACCCCTGTCCCGTACGCTGCGCCAGCGCGGCGCACGGGATAACCAGCAATAGGACAGCGACGAAAACACGAGTGCTGCGGTTCATGGGCTCCTCCTTAATAGGTTTGTTCCGCTGCGACTCACTGCGCCTGCGCGCCGGTTGAACGGATGAGTTTTTCGTATTTGCCGTAGTCCGATTTCAGGCGTGCGGCGAACTCATCCGCTGTCATGTGCATCGGGTCAAGCGCCTGCACGCCGAGGATTTTTGTCGACTCGGGATGATCCAGCGCCTTCCTGAACTCGGTGTTGAGGCGCTCCACGATCGCACGCGGTGTCGCCGATGGCACGAAAGAACCGATCCACGCGGTGAGCTCGTACCCGGGCACCGTTTCCGCGATCGTCGGAATATCGGGGAACTGCTTCAGCCGCTTGTCGGACGCGACACCCAGCGGGCGCACGCGCTTCGCCGGGAGGGCTGAGGTCAGTGAACCGATGCCCACGAAAAACACCTGTGTTTCTCCGGCCATGAGCGCAATCACAGCGGGGCCACCACCCTTGTAAGGGATCTCCAGCATCTTCGTCCCGGTCATCTGGAGTAGCTGCGCCATGGTGAGCCAGGTGTAGCTGCCGGTGCCGGTGGAAGCCCAGGCGATCTGGTCCGGTTTCGATTTTGCGAGCGCTATCAGTTCCTTCACCGAATTCGCTGGCAGTGCCGGATGCACGACGAGCATGCCGACCTGCACCGCGAGCGGCATGACTCCGGTCAGGTCCCTCATCGTGTCATACGGCAGATTCTTGTAGGTATGCGCGTTCGCGACGTGGGTAGCGGAGGTGACCAGGATGGTGTAGCCGTCAGGCGGGCTCTTCGCAACGATGTCGGTTCCGATGACGCCTGTCGCACCGCCCCGGTTGTCAATCACGAAGGCCTGCCCCAGCGCTTCCGTAAGCTGCTGGGCCATCACGCGCGCAACGACGTCGTTGGAGCCGCCGGGCGGCCACGAGACGACGATGCGAACGGGTTTTACGGGATACGCATGCGCAAGTACTGCTGGCTGCGCCAGCAGTGAAATCGCAACCGCTGCAGGAGCCCTGAATATCAACGTCTTCGCTACGCGTGGCTTCATGTGATGGATCCCCCGTGGATGGACATCAGTCATCACTACCGCATCAGCATCACTCCACCCTGGCGCCGCTCAGCTTCACCACCCTCGCGTATTTTTCGTAATCCGCCTGCAGGCGCTGGGCAAACTGCTCCGGCGTCATGTGCATCGGATCGAGCGTCTGGCTGCTGAGATTCTTCGATACAGCCGGGTCCTCAAGAGCCTTCTTGAGTTCGGCGTTGAGCCTGTCAATGATCGGCGGCGGCGTCCCCTTCGGCGCGAATGTGCCGACCCAGGCAGTAAACTCGTACCCGGGAATGGCTTCAGCGAGCGCGGGGATTTCCGGAAACTGCGTCGTGCGCTTGTCCGAAGTGACTGCGATGGGACGCACACGCTCCGCCCTGATATTGGGAATGACCGACGCTATGGTGGCGACTACGGACTGGATCTCGCCCGAGGCAATGGCGACGTTGACAGGGCCGCCGCCTTTGTACGGCACGTGGATCAGCTGCGTCCCCGTCATCGATCGGAGCAATTCCATCGACAGGTGCAGCAGACTGCCATTGCCCGCGGATCCGTAGATGATCTCGCCCGGACGCTTCTTTGCCAGCGCGATAAATTCCGTGGTGGTCTTGACCGGCAGCGCGGGATGCACGACCAGCATGGCCACCTGCCGCGCCAGCGTCGTGATCCCTATGAAATCGCCAAGGGTGTCGTAGGGCAGGCTCTTGTAGAGGTGCGCGTTGGCGATGTGCGTCGCCGACTGCACCATGAGGGTGTAGCCGTCGTTCGGGCTCTTGGCCACCACATCGGCGCCTATCGTGCCCGCCGCTCCGCCGCGGTTCTCGATCACGAACTGCTGACCCATCTGCTCGGACACCTTCTGGAACACGATGCGGCCGGTCACGTCGTTGGAGCCGCCGGGGGGAAACACGATCATCACCCTGACCGGTTTCACCGGATAGGACTGAGCGAGCGCGGAAGCCAGCGGAAACAGTGCAGCGAGGGACGTTACCAGTACGACAACGGGCAAGCGCGATACCATAACTCCTCCTTTTATATAATTTCCGTCACTTCACCACTTTTTGGACTGATATGTCAATATGTAGACTTACGTGCCAATATTCGGACTGCTCTTTTGTGCTGAAGTTCTGTCAAGGCGGGTCAGCAACCTCGTCTTTCTGTTGATTTTTTGTTCGAAACAGCGGGTAGCTGTTTCATGGCGCGCGGGAGCAAGCTCCCGCTCCCAAAAGTGGCGGCAATCCGCCACGCTCGAGAATGTGCGCAGTCTTCGCTTTGCAGGCGCATCGCATGCTGAAGAACTCGTCGCGCGCTGGCGTAGTGCGCGAGCGATGTCGCTGAGCGCCGCAGCGATCAGCGCTGGGTCGCCATCGGGGTCGCCTAGTAAAGAATATTAGAAACAAATATTGATGACGGGCATCGTTAGCCCTGCGGTGCCCTGAACATAAACAGTGCCCCCAGCGCCAGCTGCGAAAGCCCGCCTGAGACCATCAGCGCCGCTTGCCCGCCTGCCCCGTCGAGCGCCAGGCCGAAAGCGTGAGGCGCGAGCGCCTGCATGGTGCGCGACGCGATGCTAGCCAGCCTTGCAACAGACCGTATCCAACTATGCCGAACAGCGCCAGTGTGGCAGCGTGCCCTTGGCGATGGCGATCATGCCGTTGCCTGCGCCGTGCGGCAGCGCGGGTGCAACCACAGCCGCGGCCCGGCATATGCGCCGGGTGGCATCGCTGAAATCAAGCATCTGCATGTGACAAACCGGCGGCATGTGTGCTGGCCGCGGTCAACACCCTCTGAATCTCGAGTTCTGACCTTTTCTTTGCGCTTGTGTGTCCCACAGCACGGATGCCGCCAGATGGAAGGCGCAGACTGTTAGCACGCTCATCCACGAAGCGAGCATCGTGGTTCTTCAGGAGATCACGATGACTTATGAAAAAACCATTGGACCGCCGCCATCAAGCGGCATAGCAAGGCTAGGTCGCTTTGCACTATTCTTTGCTACCGCCGGTTTCGCCTATCCCAACGTGTTTAGCGAAAATATGGACCTCACCAAGCTCGACGCCCAGTACCAAATCAAGGCCGAAAAGCCTTACTCGAACCACTGAATCGCGTCCCTCGTGATTCGCCTGGACACGGGCTATGCGTCACTGCGCAGATTATTAACCACATTACGTTATCACCTTCGTGCGGTGCATCAGCGCGGCATCGACGCAGGGTGTTCGCCGTGCACCCGCGCTTTGGCGTACATCAAGAAACAGACTTAACCGTTAGCCCCGCGGCGCCCGGAGCATAAGCAGCGCGCCCAGCGCCAGCGGCAGCGTGCCTTTAGCAATGGTGATCATGCAGTTACCCGCGCCGTGCAGCAGCGCGAATGCCATCGCTGCCGCCGGCGCAGCGGTAATTGGGTCAGACACTGCCCCAATTACCGCTGCGCCTCGATCACGATGTTCGCAAGAGCGCCCGGATCGGGCGGCAGTTCCCTGCTGCCCGCCGGTATGCCGCTAACAGCGAGCATGTGCGCTATGGCGTCAATGGCTTGCTGGTCGGTGAGCGTGCCAGGACTGTCGGGCGGCATCGTGTGACGCACGTAGACGAGTAGCGCCGCAACGTTCCGGCCCGTCCATTTCCGGATAAAGCCAGCTCCCGCAATCGCAGGCGAGGGCGGCATCTCGGACTGGCCAGCGCCGTTCAGCCGCGGGCCGTGACACATGGCGCAAACGTCCGTATGAAGCTCCTCGCCGCGCTTGTTCTGGGCCTCCGTATAGACGCCGCTCCACACCGACACCGGCTTAACCGCTTGGGCGCCAGCGACCGCGGTGACACAACCCAGCGCAACGCCGATCAATATTCGTTGCCACTTCATTCCTGATTCTCGTCCGGTTGATCGGCGTCAAGCTCCGCGTTGGTGACCATATCGGCGGTTACCTCAACGCTGGCGCAGGCCGGCAGGTACCGGGATCCCGACACGAGGATGTCGTATCGGCCCTTGGATACCCTGACTCTCGCGATCCCGTTGTCATCGGTCACCGCGCGGTACGGGTGCATGACCACGCGCGCGCCCTTGATCGGAGCTTGATTCTCCCTGTCGACGGCACTGACCGTGACTTGGCAATCGGGAGCGGTGACGGTACGAACCACCAGTGGAAACGAGCCGGCCGCATGCGGCAGTTCCCCATCCCAGCCGGCGATCTTCGCCTCCCATTGCTGGCTTCCGGCCTCGAGCGGAGCGCGGGCTTCGACCTCAGCAAAATAGAGAGCCTCGGTACCCGGCCAGACCGCGCTGCCGAGCTTCACCGTGCCGGCTACGTGCCCCTTCTGGTCGAAGAGGCTCAGCTCCTGCCCTCCCAGGTCGCACCCGGCCGAGCACCGGGCGCCGACCGCAACCGCGAAGCGCTCGCCCGCCACGGTCGCGGACGGCACATCCCAAACCGTCAGCTCCAGCGCGTGCGCGTCGGGCGTGGCCTCGACCCCGGGGTCGCGAGGATCGTTTTTCATGGCGCTTTCGCTGACGAGCGTGGACACCGGATCTACGCCCGCTCCTTGGCGATGCTGCCGCCGGCGATGTAGCCGTGGACCAGGGCCCTGCCCAGCCCATGCTGGTTACCGCCGCCGCTCGCTTCTCCCCCGCTGTAGAGGCCAGGGATGACCTCGCCTTGCGTGTCGACGACCTGACCCCTGCCGTTGATCCTCAGGCCCCCATAGGAGTCGTGCCAGACCGGGCAGATCGCGGCGGCATAGAAGGGGGGTTTGTCAATCTTGTGCATCGGCGCGTCCTTGCCGCGCCCGAAATCAGGATCGGAGCCCGTGTCCACGTAAGAATTCCACTGCCGCACCGTCGCGGACAGGTGCTTCAGCGGCACCCGCTGGAACTCGTGGCCCTTCTCGATCTTCCGCGCCAGCTCCTCGATGGTGTCGGCGCTGAAGAAATAGCCGTTGTCGGCGGTAAAGGGAGGATTGATGTCCCACTTGTCGCGCTCGAGCGTGCCGCTGTCGAAGATAGCCCACAGCGGCCCGGAGTAGAAGTGCGGGGATTGGGAGCCCTCGTTCATCGCCATGGCGGCGTCGAGCGCGGCATTGCCGTTGTACATCTTCCTGACCCAGTCGGGGCTGCAATTGCGCCAGTCGTACTGGACGTGCTTGAGCGAGTGGTTCGGCACGCCGGCACGCGGCCCGCCCGGCCAGATGGGGCTCAAGTAGCGCTTCGCGACATTCAACTCGTTGAAGAAGCGCTTGCCGACCTGGTTCACGGCGATCAGGTGCTCGTAGGAGCTGGTGCCCAGCGTGATGCCGGTGGACCGGCGAAACGGGAAGGTCGGGTGGCCGGGCAGCATGTCGGTGTAGGTGTCGCGCGTCGCCAGCCGCGGGGGGATGTGAAAGCTCTGCGTGATCCCGAGGTTCTGCTGCATGCCCGCCAGATTGGCGCCGATGCGCATGCCGGCAACGATGCCGCTGCCGTCCCCGCCGTCGGGTCCCAGCAGCGCCCACCCGCTCGACACGAACGCGGGCTCGTTGAACGCGGGATAGAACATGCTGCGGAGTTGCGGATTGGCGCTGTGGCCGCCGCTGCCGACGAAGATCGCTCTCCGCGCCCGGATGTTGACGGTGGTGCGGCGCTCGTCGATGTTGCCGTTCTGCGCGTAGCTTTCCAAGCGCACCTTGGTGCCCGGATCGAAGCGCGGGCTGTAGCGCGCGCTGACACCCAGGACCCGTCCCGAGAACTGCTGCTCGCGGATGATCTCGGTCATCTTGCGGTTAAGCATGAACCGGACCCCTTTCTCCCGCGCGCTGAATTCCAGGCCGCGCGTGAGGGCGGCGCCATTCCACACCGCGCCGGGCGCGGCCCACTTGGCTGCGCTCGCCATGAAGCGCGGCGCGAAGTGACTCGAGCTTTTGCCGGCGATGCCCGCGTCCTGCCGCGTGACCGTGCCCGCCTTGATGTCGGTCTTGTCGCCGAGCATGAGGAAGGTGGTCGCGCGCCGAGCGCGGGAAACGCCGCCCGTGCCGTGCGTGCCCTGTATGCGCGTGAAGCGCACGTAGTTGTCCATGAGGAACTGTCGCGTGGCGGGGCAGTTGTCCGCCCAGGCGCGATGCATCTCCCGGTCGTTGTAACGGTAGGGTGCATTCCCGCCGACGTCGAGTACGGACCAGTCCGTGATGTCCTTGAACAGAAAATCGGTGTCCTCGGTCATGTCCTGCGGCTTGTGGAGCGGGGCGACTTTGATGAGCCCTTCCTTGTCGCCCTGCCCGGCGATATCGCGCAACTGGCACGGGTCGCCGCCGCCCAAGGAGACCTGGCCGCCGCTGTGCGCCATCTTGCCGCCAACATCGAAGTTCTGATCGATGACGAGCACATTCAGGCCCGCGTCCCGCGCGCGGATCGCGCACGGCAATCCGGAACACCCCGCGCCGATAACGAGGACGTCCACCTCGTAGTCCCACTGGATGCTCGCGGGATTGGTCGCCTGCACACCACTGGTCGCGCAACCACCAAGCGCCGCTGCGCCGACACCGGCCGCCATGCCCTGCTTGATGAAATCCCGTCGGCTAACTGATGTGCTCTCCCGGGGCCTGCGCTCTTCCGGTTTGATGTCCCGCTTCTTGCCCATGTCGTCCCCTCCCTGTTCCTATCGAAACGCGTGGTCTTAGCCCTGTGACCAGGCTCTAAGCCCGATTCTGAACCCTTTCACCGCCTGGCAAAGTGACAAAAACATAAGTTGAGTGATCGGCGGATGGATTTTAAACACTGTTTTTCGCCGAACTGCAATCTATCCCGCGACGGGCGGACAGTCAATCGAGTGAATGTTCGCCAAGCCCCGCTGCTTTCCTGAAAATCTCGCCGCGCAAAACGTTCCGCAGCGGCTGATTTGCGATGTTGATGACGAGCGTCATTAGCCCCGCGACGCCCGGAGCATAAACAGCGCGCCCAGCGCCAGCAGCGAAAGTCCGCCTGAAACGATCAGCGCCGCTTGTCCACCCGCATTGTCGAGCACCAGGCCGAACGCATACGGCGCGAGCGCCTGCATGGTGCGCGACGCGATGCCCAGCCAGCCTTGCAGCAGACCGTATCCCGCCGCGCCGAAAAGCGCCAGCGGCAGCGTGCCTTTAGCAATGGTGATCATGCCGTTACCCGCGCCGTGCAGCAGCGCGAATGCCAACGCAGCCGCCGCCGGGCCGCCCATCACGCCCAGCAACAGCGCGCCCACCGGATGCAGCGCGGTGGCGACGCGCGCGGTGGCGAGCGGATGCACCTGAAAACGCGTGATCACGCCGAACTCCATCAGCCGTGCCGCCACTTGCGCCGGCCCCAGCAGCGACGACGCAATCAGCGCCGCCGCGCCACTGGCGCCCATCGCCAGCAGCAGGCCGGGCAGATGCGCAGCGAATGCAGAGGTAACAAAAGCCGTTGCCGCTGAAAACACTGCGAGCAGCACAAACGTGCGGCGGCGTGAGCCTCGTGTGTGTGTGATGTCCGGTTTTGCATCCGGCACAGGCGCATTGCCCGATTCGCGATTGCTTGCAGCGTGCGGCAGCCACCACGCGTTGACCGGCAACGCGATGACGATATGCAGCGCCGCCCATACAAAGCACGCGTTGCGCCAGCCGAGTTGCGCATCCAGCAATGTGGTGAGCGGCCAGCCCACGGTGCTGGCAAAGCCCGCCACCAGCGTGATGCCGGTAATCGCCTTGCGCGCACTCTGGCCGTAGATGTGCACCAGCGCAGCGAACGCCGCGTCGTACAGCCCCATCGCCATGCCCACGCCGAGCACGGCCCACGCCGCAAACAACATCACGACATTGTGCGCGAGACCCAGCAGCACCAGGCCGCCCGCAAGTACTCCATTGGACAACATCAGCGTATTGCGGCCACCGGCGCGGTCAATGGTGCGTCCTACGGCTGGTCCGGCGGCAGCCATCACCAGCAGCGCTGCGGAAAACGCGCCGAACACTGTTGCACGCGAAACGCCGAGATCACTTGCAATCGGCGCCGCCAGTATCGCCGGCAAATAGGTAGACGATGCCCACGCCAGCGTCTGCGTGCCGCCCAGCGCGAGCACGATGCCGAGGACACCGCGAGAATCAGAAGTTTGGCGCATAGCAAATGCCGTCGGGCTCCCGGCAGTACACCGCTTTATTGTTCTGCACGGCCACGCAAAGTCGCATGCAAAAAATAGCGGGGTAATTGTGCGCAGCATGGCTCCTGCCTTGTGATAGCGAAATAATGTTGCATCGCAATATCACACTGCTATACTTATCTTATGAAGCACAGGCGGAATCCGTACCTTGGCAATAATCACACGTTTAGATACTTCAATTGTAGGTAATTAGTGTATTTATTGGTTGTTTTATTGGTGGCATCAAGTGTTCGTTCATATGGTGTTTGTTGTGCTTAGCGCCATTTTTTCCTTATGAATACAGGAGCTTGAACATGAGCCTAAACCTTGCCCTTCCTGTCGGCGTCGAAATTCGTGCGCCCATCGCGTCGCAACACTCGGAAATATTAACCCAGCACGCGATGGCGTTTGTGGCGAAACTGCATCGCCAGTTTGAAAGCCGCCGCCGCGAACTGCTGGCGAAACGCGCTGCACGACAGCAGGCGTTCGATGCCGGTCAACTGCCGGATTTTCTGTCCGATACCAGGACCATACGCGAATCCGACTGGACCATCGCGCCACAGCCTGCCGACCTGCTCGACCGTCGCGTTGAGATCACCGGTCCCACCGATCGCAAAATGGTGATCAATGCGCTCAACTGCGGCGCCTCGACTTTCATGGCCGACTTTGAAGATGCCAATTGCCCGACATGGGACAGCATGATCGATGGGCAGCGCAATCTGCGCGATGCGGTTCGCCGCACCATCACCCTCCAACAGGAGGGCAAGCGCTACAAGCTCAACGACAAAATCGCGGTGCTGATCCCGCGTCCGCGCGGCTGGCACCTCGATGAAAAACACGTGCTGATCGACGGCAAACCTGTCGCAGGTGGCATCTTCGATTTCGCGCTGTATTTTTTTCACAACGCAAAAGAAACGCTGGCGCGCGGCAGCGGGCCCTATTTCTATCTGCCCAAGATGGAGTCGCACCTCGAAGCGCAGTTGTGGAACGACATATTCAATCTGGCGCAGGACGAACTCGGCATTCCGCGCGGAACCATCAAGGCCACGGCGCTGATCGAAACCGTGGTGGCTGCGTTCGAAATGGACGAAATCCTGTGGGAGTTGCGCGAGCATTCGGCGGGACTCAACATCGGCCGCTGGGATTACATTTTTTCGTGCATCAAGAAATTCCGCGTCAATAAAAATTTCTGCCTCGCTGATCGCGCGCAGGTGACGATGACTGCGCCCTTCATGCGCGCCTACGCGCTGCTGCTGGTCAAGACCTGTCATCGGCGCGGCGCGCCGGCGATGGGCGGCATGGCCGCGCAAATCCCGATCAAGAACGATGCGGCGGCCAACGACGCGGCAATGGAAAAAGTGCGCGCCGACAAACTGCGCGAGGTTACCGATGGTTGTGATGGAACCTGGGTCGCGCATCCCGGACTGGTGCCGATCGCGAAAGCGATATTCGATCAATATATGCCGATGCCCAATCAGTACGGCAAACAACGCCCCGACGTGAACGTTGCGGCGCGCGACCTGCTTGATTTTCAGCCCGAGAAGACGATCACCGAAGCGGGCCTGCGCAATAACATCAGCGTCGGCATTCAGTATATCGGCGCGTGGCTCGCCGGCAACGGCTGCGTTCCCGTTTTTAACCTGATGGAAGATGCCGCCACCGCGGAAATTTCACGATCGCAAATCTGGCAATGGATACGCAGTCCGAAAGGCGTGCTCGACGACGGACGCAAGGTCACGGTCGAGTTGTTTCGCCAGCTGCTGGCCGACGAGTTGCCAAAGATCAAGATCTATCTTGGCGATGAAGCGTGGTCGGCGGGCAAGTACACCGACGCCGCGCGACTGTTCGATCAGATGTGCACCGGTGATTACGTGGAATTTCTGACGTTGCCGGCTTACGACTGGATCACCAAAGACATCGCCGCTGGCAGTGCTGCTGCCAAGGCTGCCGCCATCGCCGCCTGATGTTGTTGCCGGCGGGCTACTGCGCGGTCCAGCCGCCGTCGATAGGCATCAGCGTGCCGGTGACTGAGGCCGCGGCGTCACTAGCCAGGTAAACCGCGAGCGCGGCGACCTGCTCGATGGTGACAAATTTCCGCGTCGGCTGTGCTGCGAGCAGCACGTCCTTGACCACCTGCTCTTCGGTGATGCCGCGCGCGCGCGCCGTATCCGGAATCTGCTTTTCGACCAACGGCGTCAGCACGTAACCTGGACAGATAGCGTTCACGGTGATGCCAGCGGCAGCCGTCTCCAGCGCGACCGTCTTGGTCAGTCCGGCGATGCCGTGCTTCGCCGCAACGTACGCTGATTTGTAGGGCGAGGCCACCAGCGCGTGCGCCGAGGCAATGTTGATGATGCGTCCCCACTTGCGCTGCTTCATGCCGGGCAGCGCAAGGCGTATGGTGTGAAACGCCGCCACCAGGTTGATGGCGATGATGGCGTTCCACTTCTCCACCGGAAATTCCTCGATCGGCGCGACGTGCTGGATGCCGGCGTTATTGACAAGGATGTCCACCGCGCCGAATTCGGCGATGGCCTTGTTCATCATTACGTCAATGGTGTCAGGCTTGCTCATGTCGGCGCCGTCGTAGCGCACGGTGACGCCATGCTCTGCGGCAATTTTTGCGCGCAGCGTTTCAATCTCGCCGGCCGGCCCGAAACCGTTGAGCACGATGTTGGCCCCCTGTGCCGCAAGTACTTGAGCAATGCCCAAGCCGATGCCGCTGGTGGATCCTGTTACCAGAGCGGTTTTGCCTTTTAGAGTGCCTAACATAATGAAACCCATGCGTCGCTGGCACGATTTTGCTTCAGGGCGCGAAGCGCGGCGCAGCGCATATCGGGAATATGGGCAAGCCGTGCGACAAAGCCCTGGGGCAAAACTCGCGCCAGCCCTCCGGGTTGTGCCCAAAATCGGCGTTGGCTTTGTCGGACTCGTCGCTCATATTCGCGATATGAGACTCCTCGTCCTTCGCGCCACCACCGATTTTGCACACAACGACGCATGGGTTTCATTATGTTAGGCGCTCTAAGCATGCCGATTTCTCCCGCGGAATTCGAGTCCGCTCATTCTGCGCTGTATATCGCCTCCCGCACAACGGGATAG
>JAKFYK010000004.1 GCA_021730905.1 Betaproteobacteria bacterium
ATTTTCGCTGGCAGATACACACCTTCTGGTACAGCTTGCTGTGGACGTGCGTCGGGCTTGCCACTGCGATGTTCATCGTCGGGTTCTTCGTGCTGATGGCATCGTTGGTGTGGATGCTCTATCGCGCCATCAAAGGGTTGCTGAATCTGGAAGAAGGCAAGCCGATGGCGGGATGATGCTCGAGTTCATTTTCACGAAACTCGAACCAATCAGTACGTGCAGTTCATTTGGGCCGCAGTCCGATAGCAATAGCCCACTTGGTCAGCGCCTCAATTTGTGTGCGCCGTATTTTGTCCTGCTCGTCAGGCGTGCTCGGCATGATTGCGTAGCCGAGCGCGTTGAACTTTTCGATAATGTCAGCGGATTCAAGCGCGCGTCCAATGTCCTTGCTGATTTTGTCGACAATGGGACGCGGCGTTTGCGCAGGCGCCAGCAACGCGTTTGTCGATTCGGGACGTTTGAACTCCGGCAGGAATTCGCTCAGTGCCGGCGTGTCGGGCAATTGGGGCAATCGCTGTGGCGTGTTCACGCCTAATGCCAGCAATCTCCCGTCCTTGATGAGCGGGTGCGCGGCAGCGTAGGTGAACACACCATAATGCACGCGGCCGGCAAGAACCTCAATGATGGCTTCCGGCTGCCCCTTGAACCCGACATGCACGGCTTTGATACCCGCAGTGAGCCTCACTCTTTCGCCTTGCAGATGCGATCCGCCGCCCGCACCCGCCGAAGCAAAAAACAGCTTGCCGGGATGTGCCTTGCCGAACGCTATGAGTTCCTTTACGGATTTGATTCCAATTGCGGGAGATACCACCAGCGCTGATGCCGGGAATCCTAACTGGGCCACACCAGCGAAATCCTTGATAGGGTCATAGGGCAGGTTAGGCTGCAGCGCCGCGCTGGCGACAAATGCACCTACAGCGATCAGGAGCGTGTAACCATCGGGAGTTGCTTTTGCCACTTGGACCGTGCCCAGTGTGCCGCCTGCTCCGGGTCGATTTTCAAAAATAACGGGTTGTCCCCAATATTCGCTTAGCTTGGGGCCGATGATGCGTGCGACGATGTCCGACGGATTGCCGGGAGTAGCGGGAACAACGATGCGAACCGGCCGGTTCGGAAAGCTCTGCGCGGAAACCATGCTGCCAGAAGCAGCCATATATACCGCGACGAACAGCGCCTTGACGACTGTGTTCATGGCTACTCCTGTTTCCGGGTTGCTTACGATAAGCAATAGATTGACACCCTGCCTTGTCATCCGCAATGATCCAGAAGTTCAAACTCGATGAAATTTGGTTACATACATGGAAATCCGCGACATACGCTATTTCAAGGAGGTGGCTGCGCGTTTGAATCTGGGACGAGCCGCACAAGCGCTGGACATGAGTACGACTGCGCTTAGCAAGAGTTTGCGGCGGCTTGAAAAGTCCGTTGGAGGCAAACTCGTCAAGCGAACGCCGAAAGGCGTGGAACTGACACCGGTAGGCGCGGCACTGTACGCGCAGTCCGCACGACTGCAACTGGTACTGGACGACATTCGTCACGAATCTGCAGACCTTGTGAGCGGGCGCAAGGGACATATCAGGGTAGGAGCGACACCCGGACTATCGGAATATAGTGTTTCTGACGCCTACGCTGCTTTACTCAAGGAGTCACCCAAGGTTTCACTGAGGGCAACCGTTGTGGCCAGCTACCAAATTGTCTCTTGGTTGCAGAATGGAGATGTAGACTTTATTGTCAACACTGTGTGGCCGTCCATGCCAGCTGATTTGGTTTGCGAGCACCTGTTTTGTGATCGTAGAGTGGTTTACGCAGCATCAAATCATCGTCTCGCGAAGTTTAAGCGGGTCACGCTGGCCGATCTGGTTAATGAGCAGTGGTCGTCGGATATTGGTGCATCGAGTTGGAAAGCTTTTTGCAAGTTGTTTGAGGACAGGGGGCTGAAAATTCCCCAGCTGCTTATGGAATCCAATTCTCTCGAACTGCGGCTTCCTGTTATTGCGTCGTCGAACCTGCTCATTCAAAGCTCGAATACTGTGGTGCGGAAAGCGAAGCAGCGATACGACCTGGTTGAACTGCCCGTGGAGGGATTTAAAATCGTACGCAGGATGGGCGTCTACTACCGCAAGGACGGCTACCTGTCGCCTGCCGCGAAGCGCATGATCGAAATTCTCAAAGAGCAGGGCAGGGCGATCACTGAAAGCAAGCGCTGGCGAGCGTAGCGTGACCGATATTGAGGCGGGTTGAAGATAAAGAATATTCCGCGAGCGTCTCGCTAGCCGTAAAATACGGGCTGGAAACAAAACACACCAGCAAGGAAAATCCAATGGCAACACCCAAACGCGGCATGCGCAAGGGCCTCACAGCTTACGGCGACGAAGAATTCTCTCTTTTCCTGCGCAAAGCCTTCGTCAAGGCGATGGGTTACACCGACGACGCGCTTGATCGACCCATCATTGGGATTACCAATACCTTCAGTGGTTTCAACGCGTGCCATCGCAATGTGCCGGAGCTTATCGAAGCGGTGAAGCGCGGGGTAATGCTGGCGGGCGGACTGCCGGTGGAATTTCCGACGATCACACTGCATGAATCGTTCGCGCATCCGACCAGCATGTATCTGCGCAACCTGATGTCGATCGACACCGAGGAGATGATCCGCGGCCAGCCGGTGGACGCCGTGGTGCTGATCGGCGGTTGCGACAAAACCGTGCCGGCGCTGCTGATGGGCGCCGCGAGCGCCAATGTGCCGGCGATCATGCTGGTGACGGGGCCGATGATCACCGGTGATCACAAGGGCGAGCGTCTCGGCGCGTGTACTGATTGCCGCCGCTTCTGGGGTAAATATCGCGCCAATGAAATCTCCGAACAGGAAATCGGCGAGATCAACAACAAGCTGGCACCCTCGGCCGGTACCTGCATGGTGATGGGTACGGCGAGTACCATGGCGCTGTGTACGGAAGCCATGGGGATGATGTTGCCCGGCGGTGCATGCACGCCGGCGGTGATGGCCGACCGGCTACGCCACGCCGAGGCCAGCGGTGCACGCGCGGTGGCGATGGCAAAAGAAAAATTGACACCCGACAAGATCATGACGCCCGAAGCGTTCGAAAATGCGCTGCGCGTGTTATTGGCGGTGGGCGGTTCGACCAATGCCATCGTGCATCTCACCGCGATGGCGGGGCGACTCGGCATCAAGATTGATCTCGATGCATTCGACAAAATGGGACGCGAGACGCCCGTGCTGGTCGATCTTAAGCCCACGGGCCAGCACTACATGGAGGATCTGGAGAAGGCGGGGGGGCTGGTGGTCATTCTTCGCGAAATCAGGAAGCTGTTGAACCTCGATGCATTGACTGTCACCGGCGACACGCTGGGTGAAAACATCAAAGCCGCAGCGCCCGCGTGGAAACAGGATGTGGTGCGTCCGTTCAACGATCCGATCTTCAAGGGCGGCAGCATCGCCGTGCTGCGCGGCAATCTTGCGCCCGAAGGCGCGATCATCAAGCAGGCAGCGGCGAGTCCGAAGCTGATGCAGCACACCGGCCGTGCCGTGGTGTTCGAGTCGCTGGAGGATCTGGCGGATCGCATCGATGACCCGAAGCTGGATGTCAAGGATGACGATATCCTCGTCATGCAGAACGCAGGGCCGAAAGGCGCACCGGGCATGCCGGAGGCGGGTTATATCCCGATTCCGAAAAAGCTCGCGCAGAAGGGTTTGAAGGACATGATCCGCATTTCCGATGCACGCATGAGCGGCACCGCGTTCGGCGCGATCGTGTTGCATGTGACGCCGGAATCCGCACTGGGCGGGCCGCTGGCACTGGTGAAAACCGGCGACAGGATCAAGCTCGACGTGCCGGCGCGCAAGATCGAACTGCTGGTGTCCGGTGAAGAACTCGAAGCGCGGCGCAAGGCATGGAAAAAACCGCGCGCGCGCAAGGAAGACGGGCGCGGCTATCGCAAGCTGTTCATGGACACTGTGATGCAGGCAGACCGTGGTTGCGATTTTGATTTTCTCGCGCCGGAGAGTACCATTAGTATTCCGCGGTAAGCGCGCCGTAACAAAGTTCGATTAAGATCATCAAGCGACCTTCCTTTTCCACGTTTTTCAGGTGACCATGTCTCGTTCCAAAAAAAGTTCGCGACGGCGTTTTGCCGTACGCAAATCAGGCATACACGGGCGCGGGGTGTTTGCGCTGACCAATATTCCCAGGCGCACTAGGCTTATAGAGTATCTGGGTGAGCGCATGACGCACGACGAAGCCGACAATCGTTATGCTGATTTGCATGACGGCAGCGCGCATACCATGCTGATGGCGGTGGATGACGAGGTCGTGATTGATGCTACCCAGCGGGGAAGTTCCGCGCGCTGGATTAATCATTCCTGCGCGCCGAATTGCGATGCGATTGAAGACAATGGCCGCGTGTTCATAGAAACCACCCGTGCCATTCGGGTGGGCGAGGAACTTGCTTACGACTATGCGCTGATTGTCGAGGAGCGCCATACGGCGAAGCTGAAACGCGAGCACGCGTGCTTCTGTGGTGCGCGGCGCTGCCGCGGCACCATGCTGGGAAAGAAACGCTGAATCTGCGTTTTCAGCCGTCTTTGTTACGCATCCAATTGGCGGTTTTGTAGAACTGCCCTACAAGTCACGCGCGCACTTTGGCATCGCCGCCGATCATCTGGTAGGGCGTGCCTTCCGGGCCAGGCTTCATGGTGCGCTGCTATGCAGCTGCACGCGCTGCGCGCTTGCGGTCATGCTCCAGCAAAAAACGCTTGCGGATGCGGATCGACTTCGGCGTGATCTCGACGAGCTCATCATCGGCGATGAATTCAATCGCAGATTCCAGCGTAACCTGAATCGGCGGGACCAGCCGCACCGCTTCGTCGGTGCCGGAGGCGCGCACGTTGGTCAGCTGCTTGCCCTTGATTGGGTTGACCACCAGGTCGTTGTCGCGGCTGTGAATGCCGATGACGATGCCCTCGTAGAGCGGATCGCCGGGGCTGACGAACATTTTGCCGCGCTCCTGCAGTTTCCACAGGGCGTAGGCCACCGCCGTGCCGTTTTCGGCAGAGATCAGCACGCCATTGCGGCGCTCTTCCATGTCGGGCTTCATCGGGCCGTAGTCGTCGAACACGTGGCTCATCAGGCCGGTGCCGCGCGTCATGGTGAGAAAATCCGACTGGAATCCGATGAGGCCGCGCGCGGGTATGCGATAGTCAAGGCGCACGCGGCCCTTGCCGTCGGATTGCATATCCTGCAAATCACCCCGGCGCGCGCCCAGCGCTTCCATCACTGCGCCTTGATTGGCATCTTCGCAATCGACGGTGAGCATTTCGTAAGGCTCGTGCTTCTCGCCGTTGATTTCCTTGATGACGACGCGGGGGCGCGACACCGCGAGCTCATAACCTTCGCGCCGCATGTTTTCCAGCAATATGGTGAGATGCAGCTCGCCGCGTCCCGACACTTCAAACACGTCGGCGTCCGACGTTTCCACGACTTTAAGCGCGACGTTGCTCATTACCTCGCGTTGCAGCCGCTCGCGTATCTGGCGGCTGGTGACGAATTTGCCTTCGCGTCCGGCGAGCGGCGAGGTGTTCACCTGAAAATTCATGGTGAGCGTGGGCTCGTCCACTTTCAGCAGCGGCAGCGCCTCGGGCTTTTCAATGTCGGTTAGGGTGACGCCGATGCCAACATCCTCAATGCCGTTGACGAGCACGATATCGCCGGCTTGGGCTTCGTCTGCAACGGTGCGGTCCAGCCCCTTGAAAACCAGTACTTGCCCCACCTTGGCGGGCTTGGGCGCGATATCTTCCGGACCGCGCATTACCATCACTTGCTGGCCGGGACGGATGCGTCCGCGCGTAATGCGGCCGATGCCGATGCGGCCGACGTAACTTGAATAGTCGAGCGAACAAATTTGCAATTGCAGCAGGCCGTCCGGATCATCGTTGCGCACCGGCACATGCTGGATGATGGCTTCAAACAACGGATCCAGATTGCCCTCGCGCGCGTTGGCATCGAGGCTGGCATATCCGTTCAACGCCGAGGCGTAGATCACCGGGAAATCGAGCTGCTCTTCGGTCGCGCCGAGCTTGTCGAACAGATCAAACGTGTGGTTGACCACCCAGTCGGCGCGTGCACCCGGACGATCAATTTTGTTGACCACCACGATGGGTTTCAGACCCAGCGCCAGCGCCTTGCGCGTGACAAAACGCGTTTGCGGCATCGGGCCTTCGACGGCATCGACCAGCAACAGCACACCATCGACCATCGACAGCACGCGCTCGACTTCACCGCCGAAATCGGCGTGGCCGGGGGTATCCACGATGTTGATATGAGTGCCCTGCCAGGTTACCGCACAATTCTTCGCGAGTATGGTGATGCCGCGTTCTTTCTCGATGTCGTTGCTGTCCATCACGCGTTCTTCAATGTGCTGGTGCGCAGCGAACGTGCCCGATTGGCGCAACAGCTTGTCGACCAGCGTGGTTTTGCCGTGGTCGACGTGGGCGATGATGGCGATGTTGCGTATTGCGCGGGACATGGCGATTCCGGCTCAGTAAAAAGGCCGCGATTGTAGCACGGCAACTGGATTAAGTCGCTGTAGGTCATTGAATTTTCTGCAAAAGCTTGATATTCGCAAAAATGATGCATCGCAAAAAATCATTAGCCTTTTCCGTGACTTACAGGTATAGTGCGCGCACCTCATGACCGGCCTCATTTTTGTAATCAGGTGGTTGTTGAGATGCATCTGTCCCTGACCCACCTGTTTCAGCTTCCTTCCTTTCTTCCTCCGGAATAGCTGCTTCTGCCACGGTTAGCGACGATACCCGTGCGCTGGCCGTGCTCGCCTGTCGATCCTTTTGCGACAGCCGTTCCTTTTTTGTCCGCGCTTTTTTAGACCGCCAGGTTGGCGGTCTGCTGTGTCTATTGAAAGAAACAAATGTCATTTGAATCACTAAATCTGAATCCCACCATCGTGCAGGCTATTACCGCTGCCGGTTACACCGAACCCACCGCCGTTCAGGCGCAAGCCATACCCGATGCCATCGCCGGTCATGACTTGATGGTGTCCGCGCCCACTGGCACCGGCAAAACCGCCGCGTTTGTGCTGCCCGCACTGCAACGTCTCGGCACGGCGCCCGCAAAGCATGGCCGCGGCCCGCGCGTGCTAGTACTGACTCCTACGCGCGAACTCGCGTTGCAAGTCACCAACGCCGTTTCCAAGTACAGCAGGGGTATGCGTCACGTGCGTACCGGCACCGTGCTCGGCGGCATGCCGTACCCGAAGCAACGCAAACTGCTCGACAGCCCGCTCGATATCCTGGTGGCGACCCCTGGCCGTCTGATTGATTTTATGGAGCAGGGCAAAGTTGATTTTTCCCGCCTCGAACTGCTGGTGCTAGACGAAGCCGACCGCATGCTCGACATGGGTTTTATCAAACCCGTCGAAACTATTGCCGCAGCGACGCCGACCACGCGCCAGACCATGTTGTTTTCGGCGACGCTCGACGGCGGCATCGCCCAACTCGGCAAACGCCTGCTGCGCAATCCGAAGCTGATTGAAGTGGCCGCGCCCAGGGCGCGCCACGAAAACATCGAGCAACGCCTGCACTACGTCGATGACGGCAGTCACAAAGGCCGCCTGCTCGACCATTTTCTGCGCGACGTGGCGCTCGATCAGGCGATTGTATTTACCGCTACCAAGCGCGGTGCGGATCGTCTTGCCAGCAAGCTTTATGAAGATGGCCACGCAGCGGCGGCATTGCACGGCGACATGAATCAATCGCAGCGCAATCGCACGCTGGCAAAAATGCGCAGCGGTAACGTGCGCGTGCTGGTCGCCACTGATGTCGCGGCGCGCGGCATCGACGTGCCGAGCATTTCACACGTGATCAATTACGATCTGCCGAAAGCCGCCGAAGACTATGTTCACCGCATCGGGCGTACCGGACGCGCTGGTATAAATGGCATCGCGATTTCGTTTGCGGCGCCGGATGACGGCTGGCAAGTGCGGCAGATCGAACGCTATACCGGCCATGCCATCGTCGCGCATGTGGTGGAGGGGATGGAGCCCAAAGTTCCACAACGCAGTTCGCACAAACCGGGGCCGCGCCAGGGTAAGGGAGGCAAAAGTGGCGGATACGCAGGACGCAGCGCAGGCGCGGGCCGTGCGGCGCCGGGCAGTGCTGGACGCTGGGGCAAGCCCGCTGGTGGCCCGGCGGCGTCACGCGGCAAGCCGGAACGCTCGTATTCATCGTTTCGCGGCCGCTAAGACCGCATGGGCATGAGCGAGACTATTATGTGTAAAAAATCATTTAAAACAAATACTTGCTGTCCGTTGCGGCGGATGGCACGGTTGTGGCGTATGCTGCCCAAGCGTGTCAAGCGTTAGGGCTTGACGCTGGTCAATCCAGGCGTGAATCTATACACGAAAACAAGCGGGTAGATTTGCGGTACAAAGCTTTTCAAGCTGATTTCGACAACCGCGTTTAGGAGGAGTCAAATCATGTTGTTTAGAGCCTTGGTAGGCGTGTCGTCTTTGTTGCTAATGGTTGCCGGTGCAACGGCGCAGGAGTTTCCGACCAAGCAGGTTAGTCTGGCGGTGCCGTTTGCCGCAGGCGGGCCGACGGACACGCTCGCGCGCAATCTTGCGGTGGCGATGACCCAGCACCTCAAGCAGCAAGTGGTCATCGAAAACGTTGCAGGTGCAGGCGGTACCCTTGCCGCGAACCGCATAGCCAAGGCCAAGCCTGACGGCTACAGTCTGCTGATCGCGCATATCGGCATGGCCACGGCGCCGGCGTTGTATCGCAAGTTGCCGTACAACCCGCTCACCGATTACGAATACATTGGTCAGGTAGCCGACGTGCCGATGACGCTGATCGCCAAAACAGGATTGCCGCCGGACAACCTGACGGAACTGATCGCCTATGTAAAGAAAAACAAGGAAAAACTCAACCTCGGCAACGCGGGGCTGGGCGCGGCATCGCATCTGTGCGGTCTGCTGTTTATGTCGCGCATCGAGGCGGATATCGTGACGATACCGTACAACGGCACAGCGCCTGCGATGACGGCGTTGATGGGCGGGCAGATCGACCTGATGTGCGATCAAACCACCAACACCACCGCACAAATCAAATCGGGTCGCGTGAAGGTGTATGGCACGACCACCAAAACGCGCGTGCCATCGCTGTCGATGGTGCCGACCATGGCCGAGCAAGGCATGAAAGATTTTGAAGTCTCGGTGTGGCATGGCGTCTATGCGCCCAAAGGCACGCCCAAGCCGGTGATCGACAAGCTGGTGGCGGCGCTGCAGGCGTCGGTGCAGGATGCCCAGTTCAAGTCCCGTATCGCCGAACTCGGCGCGCAAGCGGTGACGAAGGACAAGGCCACGCCGGAGTCGCTCGCCAAGCATCTCAAGGCGGAAATCGAAAAGTGGAGTCCGATTATCAAAAAGGCGGGTGTCTACGCAGACTGAGCGCAGACTAGGACTGTCGCGCGAAGTTCTGTCCCTCGCAGCCGTACGGCGCGGGGGATTTTTTTGCGCGGGCTGCGGATTGCCTTTCATGTCGCCTGCCATTAGAGTAAGCGCCTTCCTCGGCCGCGGCACGGCAATAAAACGAATGAAAATCTCCGGTGACATCACTTTGCATGAGCGCGGCGGCATGGTATTTTCCGCGCTGCAGGTTGCCGCATGACGCCGTTCGAACTTGCCGAACCGCGCACGCTGCGCGAGGCGGCTGAGCTGATCGATACGGATGATCCGTCGGTGCGCCCCATCGCCGGCGGCACCGCCCTGATGCTGATGATGAAAGCGGGCATGTTCCAGCCGGTGAAGCTGGTGAGTCTGCGCGGCGTGGAAACATGCTACTCGGAAATTGGCGCCACGAATGATGGCGGCCTGCGCATCGGCGCGATGACGACGTTGACGGCGCTGGCGCACTCTGCCGCGGCGCTATCCGCCGCACCGGTGATTGTCCGGACGCTGAAAACATTGTCGAACGTGCGCGTGCGCAACGTCGCCACGCTGGGTGGGCATCTGGCGCACGGCGATCCGCATATGGATTTGCCGCCAGTGATGATGGTGTTGGGCGCGCGAGTGCGGACGTTATTGCCCGCGGGCGATCGTACATCCGGCCTCGCGGGCGAACGCATGCTGGAAGTGGCGGATCTGTACGCCGGCTATTACGAAACTACGCTTGCACGCAACGAATTGATCGCCGACATTATCGTGCCGCCGCAGGCAGGCCGGCGCGCGGCTTACTGCAAGATCACGACGCGCGCCGCGGACGATTGGCCGACGCTCGGCATCGCGGTGTCGCTGAAGATGGAGGATCACGTGATCACCGATGCGCGTCTGGTGGTGAGTGCGGCAACCGAAAAGCCGACACGGCTTGCTGCCGCGGAAGCGGTGCTGCGCGGCGCGCCGTTCGATCCGAAGACACTGGCGCGCTGCGGAGAAGCGGCTGCCGCGGAAGTGGAGATGGCGGCAGACATGCACGGTTCGGCGTCGTACAAGCGCGAGTTGCTGCGGGTGTACGCGGCGCGTGCGGTGCGCATGGCGGCCAATACATAAGTATTTGTTTTTATTTATTATTTTATCATGACAAGGCACACGAGCACGATCGGACGTTCGCTGCCGCGACTCGAGGCGCGGGCAAAGGTCACCGGCCGTGCCGAGTACGTGCACAACCTGCGCGTGCCCGGCATGTTGCACGCAAAAGTGTTTCGCAGCAGCGTGGCGCATGGGCGCATCCGCGCGATTGATGTTGCCGCTGCGCGTGCCATGCCCGGCGTGTTCGCGGTGTACACCGGCGAGGACATCCGCAAGATGATCGCCGAACCATACTACGGCCCGGCGTTTCATGACCAGCCGATACTGGCGCTCGACAAGGTGCGCCATGTGGGCGAACCGGTGGCGGTGGTGCTGGCCGCCGACGCGCACGTGGCGGACAACGCCGCGCAAACCATCGTTGCCGAATATGACGAACTGCCCGCAGTGTATGACGAAGTCGAGGCCATGACGTCGCGCGCCGTGGTGCACGAGGTGCTGAAGCCTGCGGGCACGTTTGCCGATCTCAAATACCTGAAGGACAAGCGCGATACCAATATCGCGCTGGACTTCCATTTGCGGCGCGGCGATGTGGCGAAAGCGTTTGCCGAGGCCGATCACGTGTTCGAGCACACCTTCCATACGCAGCAGGTGCTGCACCTGCCGCTGGAGCCTTTTGCCTGCGTAGCCGAGCCGTCGGGCGATCCGGCATCGGGCGCGTTGACGCTGCACAGTTCCACGCAAAGCCCGTCGTTCGTGCGCAGCGAAATCGCACGGCTGTTCGGCTGGCCCGACAACAGGGTGCGGGTGAAAGTGCCCTATCTGGGCGGCGGCTTCGGCGCCAAGGTTTACGTCAAATCCGAAGCGCTGGCGGCAGTGTGCGCGATGCTGGCATGCCGCCCGGTGAAATATGCGCTGACGATGGAGGAGCAGTTCTACATGATCACCAAGCACGCCACGACGCTGCGCATCAAAAGTGGTGTCGCACGCGACGGGCGTATTTCCGCGCGCGAGTGCGAAGTGTGGTGGAACGGCGGCGCGTATGCGGACATCGGCCCGCGTGTCACGCAGAAATCGGGCTTCACTGCAGCGGGGCCGTACGACATCGACAACGTGCATATCGATTCGTACGCGCTCTATACCAATTTGCCGCCGGCGGGTGCGCTGCGCGGCTTTGGCATACCGCAACTGGTATGGGCGTACGAGAGCCATACCGACATGATCGCGCGCGAACTCAAAATCGATCCGCTTGCGCTCCGCCGCAAGAACCTGCTGCGCGAAGGCCGTCCGCAGGCGACGGGCACGCCGATGCGCGATGCGGCGCTCGATCTGGTACTGGAGCGTTTGGCCGCTCGCATGCAATGGGACCGGCCCTTTGATAAAGGCAGCGGCACAATCAAACGCGGACGCGGTATCGCCATCGGTTTCAAGGCGAGTATTTCGCCGACGACTTCGATGGCCATCGTCAATCTCGCCGCCGACGGCAGTTGCAGCCTGTACTCCAGCACCGTGGATATGGGGCAGGGCTCGGACACGGCGATGGCGCAAATGGTGTCCGAGGTGATGGGCGTGCCGATGGAGAAAATCACGGTGGTGCATCCCGACACCGATGTCACGCCGTACGACATGGCCACGCTCGGCTCGCGTTCGACCTACCACATGGGCCACGCGGTGAAGAACGCCGCCGAGGATGCGCGCGACAAGCTGTATGCGCTGGCGCGTGACGTGGGTTTGTCTGCCGAGACCACGCCCATCCCGGAGATTTTCCGCAAGAAATACGGCATGCTTGCCGGCAATATCGTCGGCATCGGGAGTTTTATCCCGCCGTACACGCCGCCCGATGCCAAAGGCCAGACCGATAACGCCACGCCGTTCTGGATGATCGGCGCCACCGGCGCGGAGATCGAGGTCGATGCCGAAACCGGCGAGTTCAGGGTGACACGCCTGGTGAACCTGGTGGATGTGGGCAAGGCTATCAACCCCGCCATCGTCGAGACGCAGATTTCCGGCGCGACGGTGATGCAGCTCGGGTTCACGCTGACGGAGCGCATGGAGTTCCAGGCAGGGCAGGTCACCAATGCCTCGCTTGCCCATTACAAGATTCCGGGCATGCGCGATATTCCGCGCGTGATGGAAAATGAAGCGGTTGATGCCAATCAGAAAAGCGGTCCGTTCGGCGCCAAAGGCGTGGGTGAGAGCGGCACCTTCGGCGTGTCGCCGGCCATTGCCAATGCGATAGACGATGCCGTGGGCGTGCGGCTGACCCGTTTGCCGCTCACCGCCGAGGCCGTGTACCGCGCGTTGCGTGCCAAAGCGGGCAGCCCGCTCAAGGACGATTAAGTGCCGATGAATACGACACGCACCATCCAATTCACGCTCAACGGCGAACCCATTACCGCGCAAATTGGCACGCATCAGCACTTGATTGAAGTGCTGCAGGACCGCGGTCTTACCGGCGCACGCGAGAGTTGCGCGCAGGGCTTGTGCGGTTGCTGCACGGTGCTGGTGAATGACACGGCGGTTTCGGGCTGCCTGTATCTGGCGGCATTCGCCGACGGTGCGGCGGTGCGCACCATCGAGCATCTGCCCCAGGGCAAACTCGATGCGGTGCAGGAAGCCTTCATCGAATGCGGTGCGTTTCAATGCGGGTATTGCACGCCGGGATTCATCCTGATGACGCGGCAACTGCTGGATGAACATGCCGATCCGTCCGAAGACGATATCCGTCATTACCTGTCGGGTAATCTTTGCCGCTGCGCGGCGTATCCCGAAATCATCAGGGCGGTTAAACTGGCGGCGATGAAACGCAAAGGTGAAAGATGACGCGTGGCGCCGGCAATCCGCTGGATTTACGCGCATGGCTGGATGCCGCGCGCAAACTCGGCGAGTTGAAGGATGTGCGAGGCGCGGACTGGAACCTCGAACTTGGCGCGATCAGCGAACTCAATGTCAAAATCGATTCCGCGCCGGCGTTGCTGTTCGATGACATCAAAGGCTATGCGCAGGGTTTTCGTGTGCTGACCTGCACTACCAGCAGCCCGGCGCGCCTGTCCAGCATTTTGCGCCTGGGCGACGAACGCACGCACAGCGGTGTGGTTCACAAACTGCGTGGCCGTCCCAAAGACTGGCAAACGGACACGCCGAAATTCGAACCGGTCGTCGCCGAAAAAGGCCCGATATTCGAGAACATTCAGTCGGGTGATGCGGTCAACCTTGGCGCATTTCCTGCGCCGTTGTGGCACGAGAAAGATGGCGGGCGCTACATCGGCACCGGCTGCATGGTGGTGACGCGCGATCTCGACAGCGATTGGGTGAATGTCGGCGCGTATCGGGTGATGATTCACGACCGCAACACCGTCGGCCTCGACATGATTCCCGGTAAGCACGGCGCGATCCAGTACGACAAGCACATGAAGGCTAACAAACCGTTTCCGGTGGCGATCGTGTGTGGCGCCGATCCGCTCGGCTATCTGATCGCCGGCATCGAAGTGCCGTTTGGCATGTGCGAATACAACTACATCGGTTCCATCCTCGGTGAGCCGGTGTCGGTAGTACGCGGCGAGGTTACCGGGCTGCCGTTTCCGAGTGGTGCCGAGCTGGTGCTCGAAGGCTGGGCGCATCCGGGTGACGAGCGCATCGAAGGACCATTTGGGGAATTTCACGGCTACTACCCGGGCAAGGCGGCGACTGCGCCAGCGGTGAAGATCGAGAAAATTTATTTCAGAAATAATCCGATCATCGTCGGCAGTCCGCCCGCGAAGCCGCCCAACGATTATTCTTATTCCAAAGCGGTGATGCGCTCGGCGCTGCTGCTCGACGCGCTGGCGGCGGCGGGCGTGCCCGATGTGCAAAATGTGTGGGCGCATGAAATCGGCGGTGCGCGCATGTTCAACGTGGTGGCTATCAAACAGCGCTACGCGGGACACGCGCGTCAGGCCGGACATATTCTCAGTCAATGTGGCGTCGGTGCGTACATGTCGCGTTATTCGGTGGTAGTCGATGAGGATATCGATCCATCCAATCTGCAGGAAGTGATGTGGGCGGTAGCCACGCGCACCGATCCCGACATCGACATCGACATCATCAAGCGTGGCATGGGCTCGAAGAACGATCCGATGTCGATTGCTTATCCGTATAATGCGCCGCTGGCGTCGAAAGCAGTGATCGATGCGTGCCGGCCCTATGATTTTCTCAAAACATTCCCGGAAGTGGCCGAGGCGAGCAAGGCGTTGCAGGATGAGGTGCGGGCGAAGTGGAAAGTGCTTTTTAAGTGAATGAGTGAAGGAGTGAAGATGCGAATGGGGTACCGTCTTTACCCATTCACCCCTTCACGAATCCAAAGGAGAACCTGTGAAGCAACTACTGACTCTACTGGCTATGACTTTGCCGTTTGCGGCAACGGCGCAGGACTTCCCGACAAAATCCATCCGCGTACTGGTGTCTTTCGCGCCAGGTGGGGTGGTAGATACTTCGACGCGCATTGTCACCGGCAAGATTACCGAGGCGCTGGGCTGGCAGTTCGTGGTGGATAACCGTCCGGGGGCCAATGGTTTCATAGGCGCGGCGGCGGCGGCGAAGGCGAACGCCGACGGCTACACCCTGCTGTCGGCGCACACCGGCGAATTCGCGGTGAATCCGGTGATGTTCAAGAGCTTGCCCTACGATCCCGAAAAATCGTTTCTGCCGGTCATCATGCTGAGCGATGCGCCGATGCTGATCGTGGTGAACATCCAGTCGCCGATCAACAGCATCAAAGACTTGATCGCGGCGGCGCGCGCCAAACCGGGTGTGGTGACCTTCGGTTCGCCCGGCACCGGTTCGGTGAATCACATGGCGAGCGAATGGCTGGCGGCGGCAGCAGGCGTGAAAATGGTGCATGTGCCGTACAAGGGTGGCGCGCCGGCGGTAGTCGCGGTGGCAACCAATGATGTGACATTTACCATCGCCGGCATGCCCGGCGTGTCGCCGCACTTGCAGGGCAAACGCGTCAAGGTGCTCGGCATTACCACCGCCAAGCGCTCGCCGCTGGTGCCCGACTACGCTACGGCGCAGGAGATGGGAGTCGCTGGTGTTGATGCGTCGATCTGGGTGGGTTTTTTCGTGCCCGCTGGCACACCACAGACCGTCATTAACAAGCTCTACAACGCGTCGGCGGATGCGTTGAAGCGCCCCGAAGTTAAAGAGCGCCTCGCCGTGGTGGGCGGTGCCGAGGCTGTGGCAACAGCGAGCGCTGCGTTCAATACGCGTATCGCCAGCGACATCGAGCGCTACAAAAAAGTGGCGCAGCAGGTCGGAATCAAGCCCGAATAATACAGGGCCAGCATACAAATATTGACGATGCCATCGAGCCGCGACAGAATCGGCATCACGATAATCGGGGAGTGTTCATGAACCGCAAGCCAGTGTTGATCGCCGCGTGCCTTGCCGGATTATCCGGCATGTCGTCCGCGCAGGAACTGCCTGCGGACGATGCCGCGCGCGGATACAAAGCCTACACGCATCACCTTTGCGACACCTGCCACGGCACCGTGGGTCAAGGCGGCGAGCGCGGCGCCGGGCCGAGGATCGCGCCGGGTGTGTGGCCGTATCCGGCTTTCGCACAGCAGGTGCGCAAACCGCGCCTGGTGATGATTCCCTATAGCGAAAAAACGCTGCCCGAGCAGGAACTTGTTGATATGCACGCGTATCTGCGTACGATCAAAAATCCAGCGGCGGCGAAGGACGTGCCGCTGTTGAAGGATTTTTGAGTCTGTGAAGGCGTGAATGTGTAAAGGCGTGAATGGGGTACCCCCTTTACGCCTTCACTCCTTCACGTTTCACCGGGTTAGCGCCCCTGGCACACTGCATCCACCAGCGCGGGCTGGCCATTCTTAACGACTGCTATCGCGCGCTGCAGCGCCGGACCGAGTTTGGCCGGGTCGGTGATCGGTCCTTCCGCCCACACGCCCATGCTCTGCGCGAGCTTGGCGAAATCGATATTCGGATCGGTGATTTCAGTACCGATGCGCGCGGTATGCTGCGGCCGGTTGTGTTGCGCCGCCATGCGTGCCACGTGCATGATCTCCTGATGGTAGCAGCGGTTGTTGTGCATGACGATCAGCATCGGAATCTTGTGGTGCGCCGCGGTCCATAGCGAGCCGGGCGCGTACATCGCATCGCCATCGGGCTGGAAATTGACCGAGAGTATGCCGCGGTCGCGGTTGGCGAGCGCCGCACCCACTGATGCCGACATGTAGTAACCCTGTCCCTGCCCGCCGGAGCCACCGAGCATGTGGTGGTACTCCGTCACCGGCCACAGCCGGCGCGCCCACGCGATGCGGTCGCTGGTGACGAGGGACCATTTTTCGTTCTTGATTACCTGCCACGTTTCCGCCGCCAGCCGCGCGGTGGAAATCGGCGATGCATCCCAGCCCAGCGCGGCGTTTTCCTTGTCGCGTGCGCGCATGTCGTTGTGCATTTTCGTGTAGGCAGCACGGCGCTGGCTGACGGCTGCGGCGTTGGGTGCGGCGCGCTGGATAGCCGCGATCAGGTCGGGCAGCGTCGCCTGCACATCGCCGCCAATCGGCAGATCGGCCGGCATGTAGCGCTGGAAATCCTGAAAGTTCGATTTGAGATACACCTCGCGCATGCCGATGGTAATGACTTTCGCGTCGGGCTTGATGATGCGCCGGTATGTCTTGTACGGATCGGCGAACGAATTGAGATTGCCCCACGGATCGCCAACTTCGAGCAGCAGAATGACGTCGGCGTCGCGCAGCAGGGTCTGGCGCAGAAACGAACAATCGAGATCGTGGGTGTTGGGGAAATTCATGCGCTGGCCGTTGTCGATCACCGGCGCGCCGAGCACTTCGGCGAGTTCGACCATCAGCCTCACGCCCTCCTGCGAGCGTGCGGCGCGGTCGGCGACAATCACCGGCTTCTGCGCGGCGGCGAGCATGCGCGCGGCCTCGTTCAGTGCACTGGAATCACCCTGCGCATGCACGATGCGCGGCATTTTCGGAATGCGCAGCTTGTCGGCGCCGTGCATTTCCTCTTCCTGAATATCCATGTCGGTGGTGATCATCACCGGCGCGAAAGGGGCGGTCAGCGCGTACTGGCAGGCGCGCACCGTGGATTCCGCGAAATGCTGAAGCGAGATCGGCTGATCGTCCCACTTGATGTAGTCGCGCACCAGGTCGCCCGGGTCCTGCACACTGTGATTCCATTCGACGCCGGGCCGACGCGTGTCGGCGCGGAGTCCGTTGCCGGCAAAAACAATCATCGGCGAACGGTCGCACCACGCGTTGTATATGCCCATCGTCGCGTGCTGCAAGCCCACCGTGCCGTGCAGCATCACGCCCATCAGTTCGCCGCTCGCCTTGGCGTAGCCGTGCGCCATGCCGGCCGCGGTTTCCTCGTGCAGGCAGGTGAGGATCTCCGGGTTTTTGTTGCCCAGATAATTGATGATCGATTCCTGCAGGCTGCGGAAGCCGGCGGCCGGATTGATCGCGAGATACTTGATGCCGGTGGATTTGATCACGTCGGCCATGAAGTCCGAACCGGGATGCGTGACGAAGGTTTCGCTGGGTAATCTGGCCGCGGCTTTTTCGGCTGCGGGTTTCGCAGTGGCAGACTCTGCGGCCTGCGCGATGGTGGTGGTCGCTGCCACTACCGCGCCTGCTGCTGCGGCGGTGCCTTTCAGGAAGGAGCGGCGGTCCAGCGCGGGTTGCTGCTCGGATGATTGCGGGTTGTTGTCCAGGGGGGTGTCATCCATGGTGATCTCCTTCATAAGCATTTGTTTTTATTATATATTATATGGTTTGGTAAGGCGTAATGGGCATAGTGATTTTGTATCAAACGCTATCGTAAGACGCAATTGCTATAAATCGGCAGGATGTGCAATGCCCATACATTTTTACGAAGGCAATGTAAGTCCGGCTACTTCAACCGCGGATTCAACACATCCCGCAACTGATCCCCCACCAGATTGATTGCAACAATGGTCACCAGCAGCGCTAATCCCGGAAAGAAACTGATCCAGTATTTGCCGGACAGCAGATGCGTGAAGCCGTTGGAGATCAGCAGCCCGAGCGATGGCGAGGTGATAGGCATTCCCAAACCCAGGAACGACAGCGTCGCTTCGAGCGCGATGGCGTGCGCCACCTGAACAGTGGCGACCACGATCAGCGGCGGCAGCACGTTGGGCATGATATGGCGCAGCACGATGCGCACCGGGCTGTAGCCCAGGCACACCGCCGCATCGACGTATTCCTTGCGTTTTTCCACCAGCGCAGCACCCCGCACGGTGCGCGCATAGTAGGCCCATTGCACGGTGATCAGCGCGACGATGATTTTGTCCACGCCCTGTCCGAGTATTGCCAGCAGGATCAGCGCGATGAGGATCGCCGGGAACGACAGTTGCAGATCGACGATGCGCATGATGATGGCGTCGGTCCAGCCGCCGACGTAGGCGGCGATGAGGCCGACCACGATGCCGATGGTCAGTGCGACTACGGTGGACAGCACGCCGACACCGAGGCTGATGCGCAGGCCATGGAAAATCGCCGACAGCATGTCGCGGCCCTGGTCATCCGTGCCGAGCCAGAACGTCCAGCCCGCTGCGCTTTTCGCGCCGGGCGCGAGCTTGCTGTCCATGATGTCGAGTTGTGCTAGGTCGTACGGGTTCTGCGGCGAGATCAGCGGCGCGCAGATCGCCGCGGTGAGGATCAGCAGCAACACGATCAACGAGGCTACCGCGACGCGGCTGCGCGAGTAGCTTGATGCAAATTCGCGCAGCGGCGATGACGCCGGCAACACGGCTGCGCTCATGAGCGTGCGCCCGTTATGCGCACGCGCGGGTCGAGCGCGGTGTACAGAATATCAACCACCAGATTAATGATGATAAACAGAAAAACGATAATCATCAGATAGGCCACGATTACCGGCCGGTCCAGCACGTTGATCGAATCGATCAACAGCTTGCCCATGCCCGGCCACGCGAAAACCGTTTCGGTAATGATGGCGAAGGCGATCAGCGAGCCGAACTCCAGTCCGACCACGGTGACGATGGGAATCAGAATATTTTTCAGCACATGCACCGACACCACGCGGTTTTCCGGCACGCCTTTGGCGCGCGCGAAGCGCACGTAGTCCTGCACCATCGCCTCGCGCGTGCCCGCGCGCGTGAGGCGGATCAGCAATGAGAGTTTGAACAGCGCAAGATTGGTCGCTGGCATCAGCAGATGCTTCAATCCGTCCCAGGTCAAAAAGCTTAATTGCAGTCCCAGCACTTCGACAGTGGCGCCGCGCCCGGTCGAAGGCAGCCAGCCCAGCCACACCGAAAAAATCATGATCAGCATCAGTCCGACCCAGAACGTCGGCAGCGAAAAGCCGAGGATCGATCCCGCCATGATGCTTTTGGCCGCGAACGAATCGGGCTTGAGGCCCGCCCACAGGCCCAGCGGCAGGCCGATGACGATGGCGATAATCATCGCCGTCAGCGCAAGCTCAACGGTGGCGGGCATGCGCTGGAGTATCAGTTGCACCGCCGGTATGTTGGAGGCGAATGATCTGCCAAGGTCACCCGTGAATGCCGCACTCAGAAAACTCCAGTATTGCACCCACACGGGCTTGTCCAGGCCGAGCGATGCGGTGACACGGGCGATTTCCGCCTGATCGGCCTGCGGATTGATCAAAATATCCACCGGGTTGCCGATGGCGTACACGCCTACGAACACCAGCCCCGACATCACGAACAGCGCCAGCAGGCTTTGCGCGAGACGGCGCAGGATGAAGGCGAGCATGGCGTGTTTTGTTGCCTTTGGGTTCGCGCGTGGCGGAAGCGGCTAGGATTTCATATTGCCACGGGGCGCGCAAGACGCCGGTTGATAGAATTTGGTGGCAGACGACCGGCGATGCGTTAGCATAGTCAAACGACTCCAAGGCCGGGAGGAATTCCATGTGGCGTTTTGCAATGATTTTGCTTGCGGGGCTGACGCACACGGCAGCAGCGCAATCCTATCCCACCAAGCCGATCAGGCTGGTGGTGCCCTATCCGCCGGGCGGACCGACGGATTTTGTCGGGCGCGCGGTTGCCGCCAAGTTGACCGAGCTGCTGGGCCAGCAGATGGTAGTGGACAACCGTCCTGGCGCCGGTACGGTGATTGCCAGCGAGATGATCGCGCGCGCGGCACCCGATGGCTACAACCTGCTGTTCGGCACTGGCGGTGGCACGTTTCTCGCGCCGCTGATATTGCCCAAGGTGCCGTACGATCCGCAGAAGGACTATGCGCCGGTGGCGATGCTGGTGATGAGTCCGCAGGTGCTGGTAGTGCATCCCTCGACCGGTGCGAATTCCGTCAAGGAACTGATCGCGGTTGCCAAGGCCAAGCCAGGCCAGCTTAATTTTTCGTCGGTGGGCACGGGTACGTCGCCGCACCTGGGGGGTGAGCTGTTCAAATCGCTTGCGGGCGTGGAAATCGTGCATGTGCCGTACAAGGGCACGGCGCCTTCCATGACCGATCTGATCGCTGGCCGCGTGCAACTGGCGTTCAGCAGTATACCCACGGTGCTGACGCATGTGCAGGCGGGGCGGCTCAAAATGCTCGGCACCGGCGGCACCAAACGTTCACCTGCGCTGCCGGATATCGCGCCGATCGCGGAGTCGCTGCCGGGTTTTGAACTGGTGACGTGGTATGCGCTATTCGCGCCCGCAGGCACGCCGGCAGCCATCGTCAACCGGTTGAACAGCGAAACCGCGAAAGTGCTGAAGGACGCCGATATTCAAAAGCGCTTCGGCGAACAGGGGCTGGAAACCACCCTCATGACGCCGCAGGAGCTGAAGCGCTACACCGAAAACGATGTCAGCCGCTGGTCGCGGCTGATCAAGGCGGCGAACATCAAGACGCAGTGATTGATTTTAGGTTTGGAGTTGAGTGTTCGGAGTTTGGAGTAACCCCAACTTTAAACGCCCAACCCCGAACTCTCGACGCCTGCTACGTCGAGTGCGACGAAAACCTCACCGTACCGGCGCGCGCGGTGTGGTCGGTCTTCACGTTGACCAGTGCCACCATGCCTTCATCGACTTTTTTCTGCGCTCGCACCAGCGCGGGACCAATGTCTTCGGGCTTCTCGACGTATTCGCCGTAGCAGCCCAAGCCCTCGGCCATCTTGTCGTAACGCGTATAGCCGAGGTCGCGCCCGGTTTTCTCTTTTTTCGGGTCGGCAGTCCAGCCGCCGTTGAGACTGATGACGACCAGTATCGGCAGCTTGTGGCGCACCGCGGTGTCGAGTTCCATGGCGTTAAGCCCGAACGAGCCGTCACCGTGAACGACGATGACCTGCTTGTCCGGACAGGCCGCTTTCGCGCCCACGCCGAAGGGCATGCCCACGCCCATCATGCCGAACGGGCCTGAATTGAGCCGGTGTGCCGGCGCAAACGTCGGCATCGACTGACGGCCAAAATTGAGAATTTCCTGCCCGTCCACCACGAGAATGGCATCGCGCTTCATGAAGTTTTTGACTTCTTCGCACAGGCGCAGCGGATGGATGGGCGTCTTGTTCATGGCCATGCCGCCGTCGGTCTCGCCTCGCTTCTTTGCCTCGCCGGAGGCAAGCCCGTCGCGCCAGGTGTTGTAGGCGGCGGGGTCGATCCTGCCCGGCATGGCGGCAAGCAGTTGCTGAAGTACCGCTTTGCAGTCGCCGACGATGCCGATATCCACTTTGCGCGGCGAGGAGGCGATTTCATCGGCATCGATGTCGATGCGCGCGATGGTGGCACCAGCGGCAAAGCGCGGCGGTGCAGCGTGGTTAATGATGTAATTCATGCGCGTGCCGATGATGAGGATCAGATCCGCATCCTTGAACGCCGAGGAGCGCATGGCGAGGAAGGACAGCGGATGATCATCGGGCAGCACACCGCGGCCCTGCGGCGTGGTGTAGAACGGGATGCCCGCTTTTTCGACGAACTGTGTGAGTTCCGGCCATGCCTGTGACCAGATGACGCCGCCGCCGGTGAGGATGATGGGGTTCTTCGCTTTGGACAGCGCCGCGATGAGCTTATCAACCTGCGCCTGCTCGCCCATAGGCCGCGGGCGCAGCAGCGTACGGCCGGAGAGGCCCCATTGCACCTCTTCCTCCGGCACTTTTTCATAGAGCACGTCGGCGGGCATGTCCAGGTACACAGGCCCGGGCTTGCCGCCCATCGCCTTCTGGAACGCAGTGTTGACCATTTCCGGAATGCGCCGCACGTCGATGACACGGTCGGTCCACTTGGTGCAGCCCTTGAGCAGCGCAACCTGGTCGATTTCCTGAAACACCTGCCGCCCGTACTGGCGAACCGAGCTTGAACCGCCGATGGCCACCACTGGCGCGCAGTCGATGTACGCATTGGCAATGCCCGTGGTGAGGTTGATGACGCCGGGGCCGCTGGCCGCCATGCACACCGCGGGTTTTTGCAGCAGGCGGCTGTATGCTTGCGCACTGAGTGCGGCGGCCTGCTCGTGGCGTACATCGATCATGCGTATGCCTTCCTTTGCGCACGCATTCTCGGCATGCATCATGGGCCCGCCCATGATGAAGAACAGATCCTTGGTGCCTTCGTTCTTGAGCGCTTTGCCCAATATTTCGTTGCCGGTGATATCAGCCATTCGTTTTCCTTGATTCGTTTCAGTAGTTTATGCAGTAGTAATCTTGTCAGCCCTTAGCTTCGCTGCCTCTTCCGCGCCCATGCCCAGCCAGTCTTTCAACACTTCATCGGTGTTCTGGCCCAGCGTGGGCGAGGGCTTTAGCGCCACTACCTTGCCGTTCATGCGCACGGGCCAGGTCGTCATTCTGAATGTGCCGTTGACCGGGTGCTGTATCGGCTGGATGATGCCGCGCTCCTCGAAATTCGGGTCGTTCATCAGTTCATAAGTGTCGCGCACGGCCCCTGAAGGTACGGCGGCGCCGATGATGCGCATGCACTCGTACTTGTCACGCTTGCTGGTAAATTCGGTGATGACGGCGTCGATTTCGGCTTCGTGTTCGACGCGTGCTTCACGCGTATCGAAGCGCGGATCGCCGATCAGATCCTTGCGTCCAATCGCTTCGAGCAGGCGTGGCCAGTGCTCCGGATTGCCGCGGCTCGTGTACACGTAGACCCAGTCGTTTGGCCCGCCGCCCTTGCACGGGTAGATGTTGCACGGCGGGTTGCCGCCGCTGTTGGACGCAGCACCGGCGCGCGGCGCGGCTTTCCCGGTCTTGCTGGAGAGCCCGAACGAATTGCGGATATAGTGCAGCATCGCGTCCTGCATCGCCACCTGCAGGTGCACGCCCTTGCCGGTTTCCTTGCGCTTGTAGAGCGCTGCCAGAATCGTGGTCAGCATCAGCACGCCGGTGCCGGTGTCACCGAGCGTCGGCCCCGGCTTGCACGGCCGCCCGTCAGCCTCTCCGGTAATGCTCATGGTGCCGCCGCACGCCTGCGCGATCATGTCGAATGCCAGATTCTTCGCGTACGGGCTGCCTTCGCCGAAACCCTTGACCTGTCCGTAGATGATGCCGGGATTGATCTTGGAAAGCACGTCATAGCCGAGCCCAAGTCGCTCAATGGCGCCCGGCGCAAAATTTTCCATGAAGATGTCGGCCTTCTTCGCCATCTCCTTGACGATCTCCAGGCCGCGCGGGGATTTCAGGTTGACGGTGATCGAGCGTTTGTTGGAGTTGTAGTTGAGGAAGTACGGATCATCAACTTTGTTCTTGGGGCCCAGGCGGCGGCCGGGGTCGCCGTTCGTCGTGTTTTCAACCTTCGCCACATCGGCGCCGAGCCAGGCCAGAACCTGGGTGCAGGACGTGCCTGCTTCGAACTGCGTAAGATCCAGTACGCGGATGCCATTAAGGTAACCCGGAGCCATCTTCAAGTCTGTCATTGGAGTCTCCAACTAAGTGAACGAACGGAACGAATTGAAATCGGGAGTCGGACTGGGAATGCAGCGAGAACGAAATCATAACGTACAGCCGATTTCGTCGAGATTAATTTCTGATTGACCCGCATTTTTGCTCACATGGTGGAGCGCTTGGTCTTGTAATTTAGCGTCCCGCGTTTGGAGTAACTCCGTCCCTGGTTTTGCAGCGCGCATCATGCGTACGACAATGGATGGTGCGGCACAGCAATCGTGCACACGGCCTGCGTTAGCGCTACTTCAAACTCATTTCGGTGTGAACAAATGCGCGAATGTGAACTCGTCGGTGCGCGGCACATAGGTGATGTTCGACTTCATCGCCCAACTGACGATTTGATGATGCAGCGGAATCAACGGCACATCGCTCATCGCGACAGCGGCTGCTTCACGCGCAAGCGCCTCACGCGCCTTGGCATCCACCGACGCCAGCGATTGTCCGATCAACTGATCAAGCTTCGGATTGGATGAACGTCCCCAATTCCACGCGCCCCACGCGCGCTCTGGATTGGGTGTCGCCAGCAACGAACGCAGCGCGAGATCGCCGGCGAATGATCCCCAGCCCAGCAACGCGAAACTGGTTTCCTCCTTGCGCACTTTTCCGAGAAAAGCGCTGAGCGGCATTGCTTCGACTCTGGTTTGGATGCCGATGCGGGTGAGCATTTGCGCGACCGCCTGCAGCACCTGCTCGTCGTTGATATAACGGTTGTTGGGGCCGGACAGCGTGACGGTGAAACCGTTGGGGTAGCCTGCTTCGGCCAGCAGTTTTTTGGCGCCGTCGGGATTGTAGGTTTCAGGCTTCAATTGCGGGTTGTGCCCGAACACGCCGGGCGAGACGATGTTGGCGGCGGGCACGGCGAGCTTTTCCATCACGCGCTCGACGATGGCCGGGCGATTGATAGCCATCGACATCGCCCGGCGCACGCGCACATCCATGAACGGATTTTTGGCGAGCGGCTTGCCGGCGCCATCGGTGATGAGCGGCGGCTGGTTGCGATACTGATCGAGGTGCAAAAAGATGGTGCGCCAGGATGTTGTCTGATCAAGTCTTAAAGTTTTGTTTTTATTTAGTTTTTCTCTGTCCGCGGAAGGCACGTGTTCGATCACGTCGAGCTCGCCGGAGAGGAGCGCCGCGGTGCGTACCGGATCAGTGGGCATGATGCGCAGCGTCACTTTGTCCCACGCCGGGCGTCCGCCCCAATAATGGTCGTTGCGCGCGTATTCAACACGGTCGCCGCGCGCGAAACGCACGAATTTGTACGGCCCGGTACCGATGGTGGCTCGTCCCGAATCAAAATCTTCAGGCGCGGCGTTGGCGGCGATCTTTCTGGAAACGATCATGATCGAATTCAAATCTTCGGGCAGCGCACCGTAGGGCGTGGCGGTTTTCAGCCGTATGGTTTGCTTATCGACTATTTCCTTGGCCACGACCGCGCGCACGTAAGCGGCGAATCCGCCGGGACTGCCCTTGATGTTGAGCGGGCGTTCCAGCGAAAACAATACGTCTTCGGCAGTGAGGTCCGAGCCATCGTGGAATTTCACGCCGGGCCGCAGTTTGAATTCCCAGGTGGTGGCGTCCACGGCACGCCATGACGTTGCAAGACCGGGTATCAACCGCGCTTTTTCATCCACATGCGTGAGCGCGTCGAACACGTGGTAGCCCACGGTCAAATTCGGTTGCGACGCAAGAAAATGCGGATCCATGGTCGTGACATCGGCCGAGAGGCCGATGCGCAGGTCGGCGGCGTTCACGCCGAAACACAGCGATAGTGAAGCCCACGCGAGCGCGAGCGCGGTGATCGGTTTGCGCGGATTCACTGCGGCCGAAACTCGTGCGCCAGCGTGCGTTCATCCGTGCGCGGCGCGTAGGTGACGCCTTTGCGCGTGGCCCACAGATTGTGCTGGTGATAGAGCGGAATAATGCCCAGATCGTTGATCGCGATTTCCGTGGCTTGTTGCAGCATGCGCTCACGTTTGGTGTCATCGACGATGGTCAGCGCCTGTGTCAGCACCTCGTCCATTTTGGGATTGGAATAGCGTCCGCGATTGGCAGTGCCCATGCCTTTTTCGGTATTGAAGGTCGCCAGCAGCGCCTTCAGTGGCGATGAGGCTTCGGCGGTATCGGCTCCCCAGCCTACCAGCATCAAACTGAACTCCAGCTTGCTGCCGCGCGAGAAGTAAACGCTGGAGGGCATGGCGTCCACGCGGGTGGCGATACCGGCGCGCGCCAGCAACTGTGCGACAGCCTGTGCGATTTGCTCGTCGTTGACATAGCGGTTGTTCGGCGCGTGCAGCGTGACGGCGAATCCGTCGGGATAGCCGGCTTCTGCAAGCAGTTTGCGCGCGCCCTCCACGTCATAGGCATCGGGTTTCAAGGCGCTGGTGTAGCCGAACAAGCCTTCCGGCATCAATTGTCCGGTGGAAATCCCGGCACCCTCCATCACGCGCTCTACCAGCGCCTGGCGGTTGATCGCTTTGGAGATGGCCCGCCGCACGCGCACATCCTTCAGCGGATTTTTTTCCAGCGGCTTGCCGGCCTTGTCGGTGACGAACGGCGAACGGTCGCGGCTGCTGTCGAGGTGCAGATACATCAGCCGGTGCGATACCGTGCGATAGAGCGAGAGATCGTTGCTCTTGGCGATGCGCGCGATGTCCGCTGTGGGCACGTTTTCAATGGCGCGCACGTCGCCCGCGAGCAGCGCAGCAACGCGCGTGGGGTCGGCGGTGATGATGCGCAGGGTTACTTTGTCCCACGGCGCCTTCGCACCCCAATAAGTGTCGTTGCGCGCGAGTTCGATGCGGTCGCCCTTGGCGTAACGCACGAACTTGAACGGGCCGGTGCCGATAGTAGCCTTGCCGCTGTTGAAATCCTCGGTGGTGGCGCCCTTGGCGGCGCGCGCAGACAGGATGAATATCGTGCTCATGTCGGTGGGCATCAGCGGGTATGGCGTCGCTGTCCTGAAACGAATCGTGTACGGGTCAACGACGATCTTTTCGGTGATCTGCTTGCTGTAGGTGGCAAAAGACGACGGGCTGTTCGGCACCGTGGGCACGCGGTCGAGCGAGAACACCACATCCTGCGCGGTAAAGTCGCCGCCGTCATGAAACTTCACGCCGCGCCGCAGCTTGAATTCCCAGGTGAGTTCGTCCACCGCGCGCCATGATTCCGCCAGCGCCGGCTTTAACCTTGAACGGGCATCCTTGGTGATCAGCGTTTCGAATATATGTTCCGCGATATTATTGTTGGGCGTGAGGTTGTGATAGTGTGGGTCAATGGAAGTCACGTCGGCGCCGAGCGCGATGCTGATGTCGGCGGCGCTTGCGGGGGTGACACACCCTACCGCAAAGAATGCCAAAGTGGCTGCAAAAAAAATCTTCATGAAAATCCTCCACGGATCGAGTGTGTGCAGCATACCGGAAAGCGGGCGTAAAGTGAGCGCAAATTTGCCCGATTGACAGTCTGCCGCACCGCTTCTATCCTGCTTCTTTAAAGAGTGGAGTTGCCGCATGAATGTTTCGGTTGCCGGCGTGGAGATGATCCGCAAGCTGGTCGGCTTTCCCACGGTGAGCCGCGAATCCAATCTCGATTTGATCGATTTCGTGCGCGAGTACCTGAAGCCGTTGGACGCCGCGGTGCGCCTGACGTTCGATGACGACAGGCGCAAGGCCAATCTGTTCGCCACGCTTGGCCCGCGGCGCGATGGCGGCATCGTGCTGTCGGGACATACCGACGTCGTGCCAGTGCAGGGCCAGGCGTGGGATACCGATCCGTTCGCGTTGATCGAGCGCGACGGCAAACTCTACGGCCGCGGCACGTCCGATATGAAAAGTTTCATCGCGGTGACACTGGCATTGCTGCCGGAGTTCGTGCAGCGTGGACTCAAGTCGCCGCTGCATCTCGCGTTCAGTTACGACGAAGAAGTCGGCTGCATCGGCGTGGGGCGCATGATCAACGATCTGACGGTGGCGGGCATCAGGCCGCAATCGTGCATCGTGGGCGAACCGACGCTGATGAAGCCGGTGATCGCGCACAAAGGCAAGAAGAGTTATCGCGCGACCGTGCGAGGATTGGCGGCGCATTCGGCGTACGCGCCCACCGGCGTGAATGCGGTGGAGGCTGCAGCGGAGGCTGTGGCTTATCTGAAACGCATGGCACGCCGGCATCGCGACAGCGGGCCCTATGATCGCGGCTTCGATGTAGCGCACACCACCGTGCATACCGGCGTGCTGCACGGCGGTACAGCGCTGAATATCGTGCCGCATGAATGCGCGTTTGATTTTGAATTCAGACATCTGCCGGGAGACGATCCTGAGGCTTTGCTTGAAGAATTCAAATCGTACGTCGCCGGCACGCTGGAACCTGAAATGCGCGCCGTGTACAAAGATGCGGGCTTCGACATACAGTTGATGTCGCAGATTCCAGCGCTCGATAACAGCGCGGAAACCGAAGTCGTCGCGCTGGCGCAGGGTCTTTCGGGCAATTTTGAAGTTGGCAAGGTATCGTATGGCACTGAAGGGTCGCAGTTTCAGCGCGCCGGAATTCCCACGGTGATTTGCGGGCCGGGCTCAATAGAGCAGGCGCACAAACCGAATGAATTCGTGTCGCTGGAGCAGATCGCGCACAGCGAAGCGTTCCTGCGCGGGTTGCTGTCGCGCGCCTGCACGTAGTTATTCTAAGTACTTGTTTTAATTGAATATTTTGTGACATTATCCTATGATCTGTTGATCCGCAACGCGACCATTGTTGACGGCACGCGCGCACCGCGCACTCGCGGTGACATTGCCATCAAGGACGGGCGCATTGCCGCAATCGGCGCGCTCGATAGCGCGCGCGCGGATGCCGAGATCGATGCATCGGGCCTGGTTGCAGCACCCGGCTTCATCGACGCACATACGCATGATGACCGGTTGCTGTTTTCCGATCCGGCGATGACGCCCAAGGTGAGCCAGGGCGTGACCACGGTGATTACCGGCAACTGCGGTATCAGTCTCGCATGCTCGCCGGCGAATGCGGCGCAGACGCCGCCGCTGGATTTGCTCGACAGCGGCGGCGGCTGGTTTCGTTTTCCTTCCTTTGCCGCGTACCGTGAAGAACTCGCAGCCAAGCCCGCGGCGATCAACGCGGCATGTCTGGTGGGCCACACCACGCTGCGTTGCGCCGTGATGGAGAATCTGGGGCGCGCGGCGACCCATGCGGAAATTGCACGAATGCGCGAACTTGCGCGCGAAGCGCTGGCATCGGGCGCGATCGGTGTTTCGACGGGCACGGCGTATGCGCCGGCCGCCGCTGCGCCCACTGAAGAACTTATAGCCGTGTGCCGCCCGCTTGCGGACTACGGTGGTTTGTACGTAACGCACATGCGCAATGAAGACGAGCACGTTACCGATGCCATTGAAGAAACCTGCGCCATTGGCCGCGCGTTGAATGTGCCGGTGGTGATTTCGCACCACAAATGCGCCGGCATACGCAGTCACGGACGTTCCATTGAAACGCTGGCGCAGATTGAAAAAGCCATGCGCAGCCAGTCTGTCGGACTGGATTGTTATCCGTACGTCGCGTCGTCCACTGTGTTGCGCGCTGACCGGCTGGCGCAATCGACGCGTGTGATTATCACCTGGTCGAAGCCGCATCCCGAGTTTTCAGGGCTGGATCTCGATGAAGTTGCAAAACGTCTCGGCGTGAACGAAGCCGAGGCGGTGGAGCGCATCAAGCCTGCGGGCGCGATTTATTTCATGCTCGACGAAAAAGACGTGCAGCGCATCCTCGCCTTCGACGAAACCATGATCGGCTCCGACGGGCTGCCCCACGATGCCAAGCCGCACCCGCGGCTATGGGGCACGTTTCCGCGCGTGCTGGGCCGCTACTGCCGCGACCTGAAACTATTTTCGCTGGAAACGGCAGTGTACAAAATGACGGGCTTGCCAGCGACGCGCTTTGGTCTCGCCGATCGCGGACGCTTGCAAACGGGTTATGCCGCGGACGTTACGCTGTTTGATGCCGACAGCGTGATCGATGTCGCCGATTTTAAAAATCCCACAGCGCTGGCGAAGGGTATCGCCACGGTCATCGTTAACGGTGAAATCGTGTGGCGGGAGGGTCTTGCTTCAGGCAAACGGCCGGGCAAATTGTTGCTAAACCCGCGCAGTACGGGCGCGCCGAGATAAATTTACTCCGGTTTTGCCCCGGACGCCTTCACCACCGGTGCCCAGCGCTCGATCTCCGCTTTGAGGTAGTTCGCAAAAAATTCGGGTGACTCTGCTACCGGGTCCGCGCCGAGTTGCGCGAGACGCTTGTTGAATTCCGGATTTTTCACAACCGTGTTTATTGCGTTGTTGAGTTTCGTCACGATGTCGCGCGGCGTTGCAGCGGGCGCGAGCAGGCCATACCACGTTGAGGTCTCGAACTTGGGCACGCCGGCTTCGGCCATGGTCGGCAAATCCGGCAGCAACGGCGAACGCTTTGCGCTGGTAATCGAAATAGCGCGCAGGCGGCCGGCCTTGATGTAATTGATCGATGCTGGAATGTTATTGAACGAAAATTCCACTTCGCCCGACAGCAGCGCGGTCATCGACGGCGCGCTGCCGCGATACGGAATATGCACGATGCCGATGCCGGCCATTACCTTGAGCATTTCGCCCGACAAGTGCTGGGTGCTGCCGCTGCCGGAAGTCGAGTAGTTGAGCTTGCCGGGATACTGTTTGGCGAAGGCGACGAACTCCTTTACCGTTTTGGGCGGCAGCGAGGGATGCGTGATCAGCAGATTCGGACTGATCGCGAACAAGGCAATCGGCGCGAAATCCCTGACCGGATGGTAGTTGATCTTCGGATAGAGGCTGATGTTGATGCCCAGCGCCGCCGAGCTCATGAACAGCGTGTAACCGTCCGCGGGCGATTTCGCGATGTATTCGGCCGCGATATTTTGCGCGGCGCCTGCGCGATTCTCGACGATCATTTGCTGGCCAAGAGACTTGATGAGTTCCTGCCCCATGATGCGGCCCATGATGTCGCTGCCGCCGCCGGGCGCGTAGCCGACAATCATACGCACGGGTTTTGATGGATACGATGATGCCGGCTCAGCGGCACGGGTGCCGTGCGTGGCGCAGAGTGCAATCAATGGAATGAGTATAAGTATTTGTTTCATAATGATATTTATGTTTAGAGTTCAGGGTGGAGAGTTGAGTGTAACCGCTGTGATGGTTACGCCTCACTCTCAACTCTGGACTCTGATCTCTCAACGGCCTTTAGTGGTGAAGTATCTTGGACAAAAAATGCTGCGCGCGTTCGGAGCGCGGCTTGCCAAAAAAATCTTCCTTGTTGGCATCCTCGACGATTTCGCCTGCATCCATGAACACCACGCGATGCGCGACGCGGCTGGCGAAACCCATTTCGTGGGTGACCACCATCATGGTCATGCCTTCCTTCGCGAGTTCGGTCATCACGTCGAGCACTTCGTTGATCATTTCCGGATCGAGTGCGGAGGTGGGTTCGTCGAACAGCATCGCAATCGGGTCCATGGCCAGCGCGCGCGCGATGGCCACGCGTTGCTGCTGGCCGCCGGAGAGTTGGCCCGGATGCTTCTGTGCCTGAGCCTCAAGACCGACGCGTTTCAGCAGCGACATCGATTTTTCGGTGGCGGCTTCCGCTGTGCGGTTCAGCACCTTGATCTGCGCAAGATTGATGTTATCCACCACTTTCATGTGCGGAAACAACTCGAAATTCTGGAACACCATGCCAATGCGCGAACGCAGCTTCGGCAGATCGGTGTCCGGCGCGCCAACGGAAATATTTTCCACCGTGATTTCGCCTTGCTGAAACGGCTCCAGCGCGTTGACGGTTTTGATCAGCGTGGATTTTCCTGAGCCCGACGGTCCGCACACCACCACGACTTCGCCCTTGCCGACGCGCGTGGTGCAGTTCTTGAGCACCTGGAAACTGCCGTACCACTTGCTGACGTTTTTCATTTCGATCATAAGAATTCCTTACCGGCCCACGTTGTAGCGCGCTTGCAGCCGTTTAACCAGATATGAACCTGAATAACAGATGATGAAGTAGATCAGCGCCGCGAACAGATACATTTCCACCAGCCGGCCGTCGCGGCGCGCGATTTTGCCGGCCGCACCCATGAAATCCGTCAGCCCGACCACATACACCAGCGAGGTGTCCTGAAACAAAATGATGCTGGTGGTGAGCAAGATCGGAATCATGTTGCGAAACGCCTGCGGCAGCACCACCCTCAGGGTGGCTTGCCGGTAATTGAGTCCCAGCGCATAGGCGGCGCTGACCTGCCCGCGCGGCACGCTCTGTATGCCCGCGCGGATGATCTCGCAGTAATACGCAGCCTCGAACATGGTAAAGGCGATCAGTGCCGAATAAAACGGCCCGATGCCTGAAGCGTAGGGATTGCCGGTGAGTTTTTTCACAGCGATCGGTATCAGAAAGTAAAACCAGAAAATCACCAGGATCAGCGGGATCGAGCGCACCAGATTGACGTACGCTCCCGACGGATAGCTGAGTATTTTGTAAGGCGACAGGCGCATCAGCGCGAGCAGCGTGCCGAGAAAAATGCCGCCGAGCATCGCCAGCAGCGTGAGCCCCAGCGAAAACTGCATGCCCTGCCACAGATAAGGCAACGAGCGCTGGATGACTTCGAAGTCGAAACCCGTGAACATGGCTTATTTGCCTGTCCCGCTGCCGATGTAACCTGGCACGCGCGTTTTCGTTTCCAGCCAGCGCATCGAGAACGTCACGGTGAGGGTAATCAGCGCGTAGACGATGGTGGCGATGGTGAAAATCTCGAAAGTGCGAAACGTGTATTCGGAAATCTGCCGCGCCTGCGCGGTGAGTTCCAGCACGCCGATGGTGAGCGCCACCGACGAGTTCTTGAAGATGGTGAGAAACTCGGTGGTCATCGGCGGAATCACGATGCGGTACGCCATCGGCAGCAGCACGTGGCGATAGGTCTGCGGCAGCGTCAGGCCCATCGCCAGCGCGGCGTGAGTTTGCCCTTTGGGCATGGACTGGATGCCCGAGCGCACCTGCTCTGCCACACGCGACGCCGTATAAAAACCCAGGCACAGCACGGCGTTCCAGAATTCCGGCAACGGCATTTGCGTTTTGAGCCAGTCGCCCGCTGCCTTGGGCACGATTTCCGGTACCACGAAATACCAGATGAACATCTGCACCAGCAGCGGCACGTTGCGGAAGGCTTCAACATAGATGGTCGCTGGTACGCGCAGCCACGCCAGCGGCGTGGTGCGCAGCACGCCCAGCACCGATCCCACGCTGAAAGCGATAACCCAGCCGAGTATGGATACCAGCAGCGTCCACTTGATGCCGGAGATCACCCAGTCAAGGTAAACGCCGCCGCCGGAGAAGGCAGGCTGGTTGAGGAAGCTGAAATCCATGACTTAGAGCCTATCTCATAATCATACACGTGTGCGACGGCGGCAATGCGGGATGCGGTGCGAGGAGGACTCGCGCAGCCCTATCGCGAATATGGCAAGCGAGGCCGACAAAGCAGCGCGCCCGCATTGCCCCGTCCCGAAGGGTTGTGGCCAAGACACGCGTCTGCGGCGTCGCACAGCTTGCCCATATTCTCGATATGGGCTGCGCCGCGCTCCTTGCATCCATCGTGTTTGGGCCACAACGCATTACGCGCATGATTATGAGATAGGCTCAGCCACTTTACCGCAAATCAGGATAAAAAACGGGGAACCCGCAGGTTCCCCGTTCTTGAATTAACGCGAGTCGCTGATCAGCACTTCATCTTGCCGCATGCGCCCACGCCGGTGTCGTTGGGGCTCTTGATAGCGGCTTTCAGGCCGTCGGACATCGGGAAGTTCAGGTTGATGCCTTTGGGCGGAATTTTCGACTGGAACCACTTGGTGTAGATCTTGTTGATTTCGCCGCTCTTGTAGAGGTTGGCCACCGTGGCATCGACGAGCTTTTTGAATTCGGCGTCGTCCTTGCGCATCATGATGGCGTACGGATCGTCGGAGAGGAAATCGCCAATGACCACGTAGTCACCGGGCGTTTTCGCGCTGGCGACCAGGCTGTAGAGCAGAATGTCGTCCATCGGAAATGCCACCGCGCGGCCGGTTTCAACCGCGAGGAACGATTCGGCGTGGTCTTTAGACGGAATGAAATTGATGCCGAGTTTCTTCTCGTCGTTGTAGGCCTTCATCGCGCGCTCGTTGGTGGTGCCTGTGGTGAACACGACCGTTTTGCCTTTCAGATCGTCATAGCCCTTGATGCCGGAGCTTTTCTTGACCACGATTTTGGTGCCGGTCACGAAGTACGTCGGCGCGAATGACACCTGCTTCTGGCGTTCGATGCTGTTGGTGGTGGAGCCGCATTCGACGTCGATGTTGCCGCCGGTCAAAATGGGGATGCGCGTCTGCGACGTCACCGGCACGAACTCAACCTTGAGGTTGGGCATTTTCAGGTTGGCTTTGATTGCGTCGACGATTTTCAGGCAGATGTCAACGCCGTAGCCGATGGGCTGCTGTTTGTCATCCAGATACGAAAATGGAATCGATGCATCGCGATGACCGATTTTGACCACACCGGTGTCGCGGATTTTTTTCAGGGTGCCGCCGTCCTGCGCGGTGGCCGCGCCGGTAAATGCCACGCCCGCGATCAGGGCGACTAACATGCTGGTGATGCGCTTCATGAGTGACTCCTCGTGAGTTGTGTAAAACCGTAGACCGGGAACTGGATAGACGGGATTCCTGCCGTGAGTGCAAATCTATCCGATGTCGCGCTGGATGTCCAGAGGGCGTTAATTAAAAATCCTTTAAAAACATATACTTAATGTTTTGCGGCTGATGCAGCTGCAAAGGCTTAAGCGATAAACGCGCGCTTTGCGTGGCGGATGACGCAGTGATTGCCGATGATTCAGGTTGCGCGCCACCACGCGACACAGGCACGGGCCAGCGCGCGCGTGGCATCGATGCAGCGGCTGGAAACGTCCGACGCTTGATACTCAAGTGCGAGCGGGATTTCGGTGCAGCCGAGTACGATGGCCTGCGCGCCTTGCGCATCCTGAGACAGAAGATTGCGCGCGGCATGCGTCGCCAGCGTGTGTGCCAGAGCGAGATCGTTGCGTTTGACGCATTCGATCGCAGGCAGCACCAGCGTGTGCTGATCGTGGTCGCTGCTGAGGACGCAATCGATGCGATGCGCGGCGAAGCGCGACTGATAAAAACCCGCCGCGACGGTGCCTTGCGTCGCCAGCAGCCCGACGCGTTGCACGCTTTGTCCTGCCAGCGTAACCAGATCGGCGCATGCCGCATCGGCGATGTGCAGGATGGGCAGGCCGCCCTGTCGTAGCAGATCGTCGTACCAAAAATGCGCCGTGTTGCAGGCGATGGCAACGGCTTGCGCGCCGGCGCGCTTTAATGTGTGTATGCCTTCGAGCATTTGCGGCAGCGGCGATTCACCGCGACCGATGATTGCCGGCGGGCGATCGGGAATCTGCGGCACGGAATAGGCGATCACGGGTATGTGCTCCTGATCGCGCGTTGCCGGGGTTTCTTCGATCAGCTTGTGCAGAAAATCCACCGTGGCCAGTGGCCCCATGCCGCCCAGAACGCCCAGTACACGAGAGGGTTTGCTCATGATGTGCCGTAAAATGTATGCATTGAATATTCTACAGGCTGGCCACCATGAATACCGTGTTGAAAACCGCGTACGCTTCAGTGACGCCTTATGCCACCAAGGACGGTTCGCACATCCGTGAGTTGATGCATCCGGCCCGGCACGGCAACCGCGCGCAGAGTTTCGCCGAAGCCGTGGTTGCGCCAGGCATGAAAACGCTGCTGCACCGGCATCGCGTGACGGAGGAGATCTATCACATCACGCAGGGCGCGGGACGCATGATGCTGGGTACGCAACAGTTCCCGGTTGCCGTGGGCGACACTATCTGTATTGCGCCGGGGACCGCGCATTGCATCGAGTGCGTGGGCGATGTGGCGCTGAAGATACTGTGTGCGTGTTCGCCGGCCTACGCGCACGACGATACGGAGTTGCTATAAAACACTGGAGTACTCAGTACTCTCACTTGCGATTCTTCCCCGGCTGCCACAGCACATCGCTGCCACCGCCATGGCGATTCAGCACGCGGCTTGCCACGAACAGCAGGTCGGAGAGACGATTCAGATACGGGCACGCCAGCGCCGGCACGGCTTCGCTTTTCGCCAAGGTCACCACGCGCCGCTCGGCGCGACGGCACACGGTGCGCGCCAGGTGGGCGAGCGCGGCTGCGCGCGAGCCGCCAGGCAAGATAAAATCTTTCAGCGCGGGTAGCGTGGCGTTGAATGCATCCAGCGCGGTTTCGAGTCGCGTTACGTGACTCTCGGCCAGTATCGGATGTCCCGGCACGCTCAATTCGCCGCCGAGATCAAACAAATCATTTTGCGCGCTGGTGAGGCACGCGCGCAAGTTGTCGGGCATGGCTTCGGCGAGCAGCACACCGATGGCGCTGTTCAACTCATCAACCGCGCCCAGCGCCTCGATGCGAGGCGCGTCTTTCGCCACGCGCGAGCCGTCGGCGAGTCCGGTGTCGCCTTTGTCGCCGGTGCGGGTGTAGATACGGGTGAGGCGGTTGGCCATGCGCGGGTCAATTTGATGGCGTGAGCGTCAGCACTTCTTGTTGCGGGGGCGGTTCGTTCCTTCGCTCGCCGTTCGGCAGCGTATTTTTACATTGATTGAATATGCGCAACTGGCAGGTCTGGCAAATGGTGGAATCGAGCTTGGGGTAGATCACATCCATCGGCATGTCTCGCACGTCGAAGACGTTTTCGCGTCCGATTAGATCGAGGTAGCCGCCGCGGTCCAGAAAGTGGCGTGCCGAGTCTTTCATGCGGTAAAAGTACAGGTTGCCGCCCAGGCGCCGTCGCCGCTGTGCTTCATGCGTCAGCAATTCCGCGCCCGCGATATCGACAAAATTGATGCCGCTGGCGACGATCAGCAAATGCTTTTGCGTGGGCATCAGTTCATCGACTTGCTCGATATGGGTCTGGATGTGATCGACCGCCCCGAAGAAAGCTTCGCCGTTGATGCGCAGCATTTTCACTTGCGGACAGTCGGGCAATCCGGTGTCGGCGGTGAAATGGTAGCTGCCGGGTTGCGGATCGGGCTTCACATCGAGTATGCGCGGATGCGAGGTTTGCATCAGATATAAAATCAGTGACAGCAACACGCCGGCGTAAATCGCGAATTCCAAATGTACCAGCAAGGCTGAAAGAAACGTGACCAGCATCACCACCGTTTCACGGCGGCTGGTGCGCAGGATCGCGCGTATTTGCCGGATGTCGATCAGTCCGAACGCCACCATAAAAAGAATTGCGCCCATCACCGCCAGCGGCAAATGGTTTGACAGCGGCCCCACCACCAGCAGCAGGAACACCAGAATCAGCGCCGAGCCCACGGCGGCGAGCGGCGTGCGCGCGCCAGCCTCGAAGTTTGCGCCGCTGCGGTTAAACGAGCCGCTGCTGGCGTAGCCCGAGAAAAACGATCCCGCGATATTGGACAGACCTTGTCCGATGAACTCCTGATTGCCGTCGATGCGCTGCCCGGTTTTGGCGGCGATGGCACGTGCGATCGATACCGCTTCAGTCAGCGCCAGGATCATCACCGCAAACGCCACCGGCAGGGTTTTTTTCAGCGTATCGGACGACAGATCGGGGTGCGACAGTTGCGGCAGGCTGCCCGGCAGATCGCCGACCATTGAGATGCCGGTACGCTCTGCGCCGAAGATCAGATTGAGCAGAAATGCAAATATACTGCCCGCCAGCATGGCCGAAATCATGTAGGGGAACTTTGGATAGCGCCGGCGCGTCACGATGCCGGTGAGCAGGGTGGCTGCACCTACGGCAGTGACATACAGGTTCAAGTCGAGGAGATGGGTTCCGAAGGTCGCCAGCGTATCCAGAAACGACAGGCCGCGCTGGATATCCATGCCAAAGAAATTCTTCAACTGGGCGGAGAATATCAAACACGCTGCGCCGGCGGTAAAACTGATCACCACGGTGTGGGAAATAAAGTTCACCAGTGCGCCCATGCGCGCAACGCCCATCGCCAGTTGCATCACACCGACGAGAAAAGCGATGGTCAGCGCGAGCTTGATGTACTCGCTGCTGGAGGGTTCGGCCAGCACGCTCAGGCTGGCGAACAGAAAAATCGAAATCACGTTGGTGGGGCCGGACACCAGATGCCAGCTTGATCCAAACAGTGCTGCGATCACCGCCGGCACCATGGCGGCATAAAGGCCATACTGTGGCGGAAGACCCGCCAGCGTGGCGAATGCGACGCCCTGCGGCAGCACGATAACCGCGCCGACCAGTGCCGCCATTCCGTCTGCGCGCAGGGTGTCGCGGTTGACCATGGGCCACCAGCGCAGAAACGGGAAAATGCGCGGCAGCCATTGCGGATAGATCGTGTTCAAGGGTGTGCAGCGTATAACAGGAAGTCGGCACCCGGCGGGCGTGATTTATCCATTATGGGCGATAGTGCCGGACACGGCAACGAACGCGAATTTTCGGGTATAATTCCGCCGCAACGAAACAGCAAGATTCATGGATTAAAAGGCAGAGACCACGACTATGAAACTGCATGCGGTGCATTTACCGTTGTTACCATTGGGGCGATTGGGGATGGCGGCGGCGATGTTGATCAGCGTGGCGGCATGGGCGCAAACGCCTGCCGGCGATGCGGCGGCAGGGCGGCAGAAGAATTCGATGTGCGTGGGTTGTCACGGCATCGACGGTTACAAGACCGCGTTCCCCGAGGTTTACAACGTGCCGAAAATCGGCGGGCAGCATCCGGCGTATATCGTCAAGGCGTTGCAGGCTTATAAATCGGGCGACCGCAATCATCCGAGCATGAAGGGCATCGCGGCCACGCTGTCCGACAAGGACATGGCCGATCTCGCGGCGTATTACGGCGCAGGCCCCGGCAAGGTTGCAAGCAAGTAACGCGGCGTAGGGAGCGAAAAATGAAAAAAATCACAATAGTTGTTTGCGGCGCGATGCTGATGGCGAGCGGCCATGCGTTTGCCGGCAATCCTGCGGCGGGCAAGGAAATAGCCAAGAAGACCTGCGCGGCGTGTCACGGCGCGGATGGCAACAGCGCCTCCGCCGATTTCCCCAAACTCGCCGGGCAACATTACGACTATCTGGTGAAGTCGTTGCAGGGCTACAAGTCGGGCACCCGCAAGAACCCGATCATGGCGCCGATGGGTGCCAACCTGTCGCAGCGCGATATCGAAGACCTCGCGGCCTATTACTCACAACAGCAGGGCCTGACGACGTTCAGATAGTTTTTTGTGTTTCGCCGGTTTTCTGGCGAAACTCGCACAAATCCCGAATCAGGCATTCTCCGCACTTGGGCGCGCGTGCCACGCACACATAGCGTCCGTGCAGTATCAGCCAGTGGTGCGCGTGCGGCTTGTATTCGCCGGGTATGAATTTCAGCAGGCGCTCTTCCACTTCCAGCGGCGTTTTTCCCGGTGCGATGCCGGTGCGGTTGCCGATGCGGAACAGGTGCGTGTCCACCGCAATGGTGGGCTCGCCAAAGGCGATGTTGAGCACCACGTTGGCGGTTTTGCGGCCCACGCCGGGCAGCGCTTCGAGCGCCTCGCGCGAGTGTGGTACGTCGCCGTCGTGGCGTTCCAGCAATAGCTTGCAGGTGGCGAGGATGTTTTTTGCCTTGGTGCGGTAAAGCCCGATCGATTTGACGTAGCGCTCCAGTCCTTTTTGTCCCAGTTTGAGTATGTCCGCCGGTGTGTTGGCGCGTGGGTAAAGCTGGTCGGTGGCCAGATTGACGCTTTTGTCGGTGGCCTGCGCCGATAAAATAACGGCGATAAGCAGCTCAAATGGGGTTTTGAAGTGTAATTCGCCGCGTGGCTCTGGATTGGCGGCGCGAAAGCGCTCAAAAATAGTGCGACGTTTTTGGGGGTTCATATACGGCGTTCGTAATGTGGTGCTTCCGTGGGACGCATGTCATAAGAATGTTGCTTGCAGGGTTGGCGGCCATTATATAATCTTGCCGGATCAATCCGTTAGCCAGGGGCCGTGATGAATGCAGCGCGCCAACTCTTTACCTTAGCCGCAACCACGCTGGTCTTTCTGTGCGCCGGTGGCGCCGCGGCGGAACCTGTGACGTTTACCAAGGACGCGCCGCTGCGCTCGGAGCCTCGCTTTGACGCGGCGCCGGCGGCGCAGATCAAACAGGGCACGGTCGGCGACGCAACCAGCAAGCAAGGCCCGTGGCTGAATATCAAAACCCCCCAAGCTACCGGATGGGCGTTGACCACCGATATCAGTTTTGGCAGCGGCGCGGGAGCATCGTCCGGTGGCGCGTCGCTGGGGAGTATTTTTGGCGGCGGAAAGCGGCAACAGGTCAGTGGAACGTCGACGCTCGGCGTTCGCGGCTTTGACAAGGAAACCATCGGTACCGCGCTGGGTGATGGTGGCTCGGTGAGCACGGCGCAACTGGCCTTGCTGGATGGCTACGCTGCATCCAAGGACGATGGTCAGTCGTTCGCGAGCAGCAAGGGCTTGTCCGCGACGAGTGTCGGTTATTGATGGAGGCGACAATGAAAAATTGGAAGTTACTGCTGGTTATCGCCGCTTTGACGTTGTGCGGTCCGGCCCAGGCGCAGCGCTTTGATCTTAACCGGCTCATCGATGCCGGCAAGGATGTTGCCGGCGCCGCAACGGGCGTCAGCGAAAAAGAAGAAATCGATATCGGCCGCGGACTTGCTGGGCGCATGCTCGGACAGATTGCGCTGGTGGATGACGCCAGCGTGCAGGCCTATGTCAACCGCGTGGGGCGCTGGATCGCGTCGCAGAGCGAGCGGCCTGATCTGCCGTGGCGCTTCGGCGTGGCCAATGCGCCGAACATCAACGCGATGGCGATGCCCGGCGGCACTATCCTGATTACCCGCGGCTTGTATGACATTTTGGACAACGAAGCGCAGTTGGCCGGTGTGCTGGGGCACGAAATCGCCCACGTGGTCAAAAAACATCACATCAGCGTGATGCAGAAGCAAAAGCTGGTGTCGGCAGGCGCAAACTTGGCGGCGAGCCGCACCGGTAGCAATCAGTTGGGACAGGTGGCACTTAATTTTTTCAAGAATCTGTTCATCAGCGGATTGGACAAGGAGTCCGAATACGAAGCCGACGCGGTGGGGGTTATTCTTGCGGCGCGCGCGGGCTACAACGCGTTTGGCCTGGCCGAGGTGCTGCATAAGCTGGGTGCGCGCGGCGCGAGCGATCCATCCGTGGTGGACCTGTTTGGGTCGCATCCCGGACCGGCGGACCGGCTCACCAAACTGGGCGACTTGCTGACGCCACGCATGGATAAACTTCCGGCGGGCATGGAACCGGAAATCACGCCGGTGGCAGCGGGAACGGCGGCGCCGGCTCGCGGCGCAGCGCCAGCCAGTGTTCCAGGCGCCAGAGCGTTGACCAACGAGGCTCCCGCTGCTGCTGAGGAAGCTCCGGCTGCCGCTGCTCCGGCTGCGGCGCAGAAGCCGGCAACGGATCCGGGCAGCATGATCAAAGGACTCAAGGGGCTATTTGGCCGTTGAGCGGTTGGCTGATAGATTGCCCGTAGGCGGAGATTTACTGTAAGTATTTGATTTAAAAGTACTATTTTTTAATCCGCAAGCGGGCACGATCCAGCGCCCGCGCTACCGTTACCCGCTTTTTGCGGTCACCCGCCGTCATCTCAATCCCGTTTTTATTCCGCGCGCGCTTATCACGTTCGGCGGCGAGCCGTTCAGTGCGCGCCACGTAGCGCATTCGCGCATGCGCGGCGCGCGTCATGCGTGACTCGCGCGACTCAGGATCTGCCGGCCGCGCGACCATAACCATCTGTATGCAATCGACCGGGCACGGCGGAATACACAATTCGCAGCCGGTACACTCATCCGCAATCACCGTGTGCATGACCGTCGCCGCGCCCGCGATGGCGTCTACCGGACAGGCTTGTATGCATAAGGTGCAACCGATGCACCACGCTTCATCAATGCGCGCGACCGCTGGTGCTTTGGTGATACCGCGGCGGGTGTCCAGTGGCACGGGCGCACGCTGCAACAGGCCGGCGAGGTCCGCGATCACATCTTCTCCGCCGGGCGGGCAACGGTTGATGTCGGCACTGCCGCTGCTGATCGCGTCGGCGTAGGGGCGGCAACCCGCGTAGCCGCACTGCCGGCACTGCGTTTGCGGCAACAGCGCATCTATGCGCTCGGCCAACGCTGCAGCGGGTATCACTGGCGTCACTTTAGTACGGATTCGAGCGTGGCATACGGGCGACCGGTGTCTTGCGCGAGACCGGCGTGCGTTACCTTTCCATTGAGGGTCTGCACGCCTGCCTGTAGCCCGGGATTGTCTGCAATGGCGCGCGCCAGGCCTTTGTTTGCGATTTCCAGCGCCAGCGGCAATGTCGCCTGGGTAAGCGCGAGCGTGGCAGTGCGCGCGACTGCCGACGGCATGTTGGGCACGCAATAATGCACGATGCCGCTATCGATATAAAGCGGCTCTGTGTGTGACGTCGGGCGCGACGTTTCGCAAATGCCGCCCTGATCAATCGCGACATCGACGATGACCGAGCCGGGTTGCATATTTTTCAAATCCGCTTTACGGATGAGCTTGGGCGCGAGTTTTCCGGGCAGCAGCACCGCGCCGATAACCAGATCGGCGTCGGCAATCAGGCGCTCGATGGTGGTGGCATTTGAGACAGCGGTTTTGAGCTGTGCACCAAACACTTCTTCCAGATGCGCGAGTTTGGCGGCGCTGCGATCCAGCAGTGTGACCTCCGCGCCCATGCCGAGGGCGATGCGCGCGGCGCTGGATCCCACGATGCCACCGCCGATGATGAGCACGCGCGCCGGCAGCACACCGGGAACGCCACCCAGTAATACGCCGCTGCCGCCGTTGGCCATTTGCAGCGCCCAGGCGCCGACCTGCGGCGCGAGCCGTCCCGCAATCTGCGACATCGGCGTCAGCAGCGGCAGGCTGCCATCTGCAGCGGTCACGGTTTCATAGGCAATTCCAGTGACGCCGCTGTTCAGCGCGGCGTCCAGTAACGCCGGGTCGGGTGCGAAATGCTGGTAGCAATAGAGAATTTGCCCCGAACGCTGCAACGCGAACTCGCTGCGTTGCAGCTCCTTTACCTTGATCACCATGTCGCAGGCGTAGATTTCCCCGGGCGTGGTGACGATCTGCGCACCTGCAGCCTGATACCGGGTATCGGGGAAGCCCACGCTTTCACCCGCGCGATGTTGTATCAGTACCTGGTGCCCGGCGGCAGTCAACGCGCGTGTGCCGTCGGGCGTAACACCGACGCGATATTCGTGGTTCTTGATTTCCTTGGGAACGCCAATCAGCATGATGAATCTCCGCTGTACAGGGCAGAGTACATCAAACTACGGAGAAACGCAGTAGCGCTTGATGTGAATCAACGGGCGGTGCCAACCGGTTTCAACAGCAATTCATTTGGCGCGGTTCGATGATAAGGCCGTACAGCACAACAATAACGATCCAGCACACCACGCCTGACCACAACACGTGCGACAGGAAATGTGCGCCCTGTGCAATGCGCACGAAACCCAGACCCAGTCCGGCAATAAGACCCAGCATGAATCCGGCATGCGTGAGCAACGGGTTGGCCAGCGCGCGTCCGAGAAAATGAAACGCGAACAGACAAAAGCCGGTGGACGCGTGCCCGGCCGGGAAGCATCGCCCCGGCGCTATGCCGGCCGGATAGGACTCAAGCAGTCCGACGTAGGGCACGAATCCGCCGAAACTCGTGATATCCCACGGGCAGTGCCGCGTGCTGAAAAATTTCATCGCGGCGACGGCTAGCGGCGCGAGCGCCAGCGCGAGTGCAACAAACAGGAACGATGGCCGCAGGGGTTTGAGTTGCGCTGCCAGAAAGGAAATCATGTACCCCGCAAATGCGGCTACTGCCGCCAGCACAACCAGATACTTTGTCCAGTGGTGCATGACCACTTCCAGAAAGCCGTTGTAACGCCATGGAAATCCTCCAGCGTGCTGGTCGAAGAACCAGCCGCTGACCAGCGGATCAATTCCGGCGGTATCCAGTGCAACGATCACACCCGCAACCAACGCAGCCGGCAGCAGGCGAATCGCATAAAAGCGCAGGCGCAGATTCATTGCGGCGGGGTGGCGGCAAGCATGGGATGGCGGTTGGCATACGAGTCGTAGGCAATCTGGAACAGGGACGCGGCATCGAGCAACGCGTCGTCGTTGTCGGGCAGTCGTGCCAGCGTACGCGTGGTCTTGTCGTAGGCGGCCATCGAGCGGGTCTTTCTAAAGCCGAGTTGCGCCAGTTGTTCGTTGTGCAGCAGCGCGATGTCGCGATTGTGGTTGAACAGGGCGACACGGCTTTGTGCGTCGCCGATCAGCGTGTCCTTGCCAAAAAACAGGCTGTCGTAAGAAATATTGAGCAGGCCCAGCATGGTTGGTGCGACATCGAGCTGGCTGGTTAATCCGTCAAAACGCTTTGGCGCAATGTGTTTGGGGCTGTACACCATGAAGGGAATTTCGTAAGTGGGCAGCGGAATGCTGGCACGGCCGTACGTCCGCGCGCCGTGGTCGGCCACGATCACCACCAGAGTGCTATCGAAATAAGGCTTTTTCTTCAATTCCTTGATGAACCAGCCGATGGCGTAATCGGCGTAGCGCACGCCGGCTTCACGCCCTCCGCCTTCGGGCTTGACGCCGGAAACGCCCTGCGGAAAGGTGAACGGCTTGTGATTGGAAGTGGTCATGACCACGGAGAATATGCGTTCCTGCTTGCGGTGTTGGTCGTCAAACACGCGGAATGCATGGCGAAACAGATCTTCATCCGACACGCCCCAGATGTTGGCAAAATTGGGCGCGGGCATATCGGTACGGTCGATGACCTTGTAACCGTTGCTGCCGAAGAAATGGTTCATGTTGTCGAAGGTGCCGTAGCCGCCATAAATGAAGGTGGGCGTGTAACCGTTTTCCTTCATCACCGTGGACCAGTTGAAGAGTCCCTCGTTCTTGGAGCGCTTGACGATGGATTCCGGCGGTACGGGCGGAAATGATGCGGTAACGGCTTCCATGCCGCGCACGGTGCGCGTGCCGCTGGCGTAGGTGCGCGTGAATACCAGGCTTTCTTCTGCGATGCGGTCAAGATTGGGGGTGAGGCCGGGGCGCTGGCTATAAGCGCCAACGAACTCGGCGCCCAGCGATTCTTCCAGCAATACGATGACGTTGAGCAGCTTGGGCGGCTGATCGTACGTGACGCGACGTGCCAGCGGATGCAACGCGCCCGGCAGAAATTCAGCGTTGGGCTGGGCGACGATTTTGCGCGCGCGCGCTATCGCCTGAGCAGAATCCAGTGTGGCGTAAAACTGGTTGTAGTCGAGATGGTTATTTATCGCGGCGTTGAAAAACGTGTAAATGCCGTTGGCGGCGAGTTCATCCGCGACGCGGTTAGTATTAAGTCGTCCGCTGTTGATATTGATCGCGAAGTGAGCGGCGACCAGCACGGCGCCTGCGGCGATTCCCCACGGCAGGCGCCCGGGAAAAGGCTCCACCACATTGAGTCCTCTGCCGAGAGTGCTACGTGCCCGCCATAGCACCAGCACAGTAGCCAATCCGGTTGCGATCAGCACTTGCGCGACCGGGTACGACTGCCAGATGTTGACGAATACTTCGTGCGGATAAATCAGGTACTCGACAGCAACAAAATTGAAGCGCGAGTCGAATTCATCAAAGAAAAAATATTCCACCGCGCCGAGATACATCAATCCGAATAGTGTAATCGCGAAACCCGACCAAATCAGCGCGCGATGCCAGCGCCGGTGGAACCAGCGCTCCGGCAGCAGCACCAGCCATACCACAAGCGGTGCTGCGATCATCATTGCGATAATTGCGTCGTAGCCCGCGCCCACGGCGAGGATGCGCGGCATTTCCGCCGTGGTGAGCTGCCCCGCCGCTTGTGCCTTAACGCTGAGCACGACACGCGTCAACAATGAAATAACGGCATAGGCGCCGATCAGCAGCGCCGCCAGGACGAAGCGCGAATTCAGCAATATGCCGCGTGCGCGCGACGTCCATTGGCGTGATGCGGATGACATGGTTGCTCCTTGTGTAACGCGCACGATGGCGCGGTGGATAGGCTGACTGAACTAACGAAAACGTCAGGCTACGCGCGGGAGTGTGAAGTACCTGTCATCGAATTGTGAGGGGATTGTGAAGCGAGCGGGCTTGGTTAACTATTTGGTTGAATTGTCATTTTTATCGAAAAAATTCAGGGTAAAAATACTCCCTTGATTTACGGTACTGGCGGCGCTGACGCGCCAGCCGAACTGATCGCAAATACGCTTGACGATGGACAACCCCAAACCCATGCCTCCGGGGCTGGCGCCGTTGCCGCGGTAATAACGTTCGAATACCTGCTCTAGCTTGTCTGCAACGATGCCGGTGCCCGTGTCGGAAATTTCCAGTGTACCGTCCCTGTAACGCACGCCGATATGGCCCTGCGGGGTGTACTGAATGGCGTTACGAAGCAGATTGGACAATACCAGTTGCAGCGCGCGCGTGTTGAGCGTGAGCACCGCGTCCGGCGCGATATCCAGTTTGATGCCGAGATTGCGTTCACGCAGTTCCGCGCGATAGGGCTCCAGGGCGTCGTCGACGATTTCACGCACGGCCTCGGTCTGGTTCTCGTCGGTCGCCTGTTCGCGCGCGAGCAACAACAGCGCTTCGATTTCGGTGCTCATGCGCCGCGCCGCTTTGGCGATCGATGCCACGCGTTGCGCGGATTTCACGGAGAGTCCGTTGTCTGCCGCCAGCAACTCGCAACTGGTGCGTATCGCGGTGAGCGGCGTGCGCAGTTCGTGGCTGGCGTTGGCGGTGAATTCCTGCTCGCGCCGCAACAATTCGTCCAGTCGCGCCTGATAGTTGTCGAACGCACGCGCCAACTGTGTAACTTCGGCTTCCTGCCCGGGTTGCGCCAGCGGCTGGCGCAGCTCACCCGGCCTGAGCCTGTCCACCGTCTCGGCGAGCGTGGTGATTTGCTTGACCAGCACGCCTGACAACCAGTACCCGAGCGTCAGCGACACCCCGATGACAGCGAATAGGGAAAGTCCCAGCAAAACAAGAAATTGTTGCTCACGTTTTTGAAACAGACTCACGTCATAAGCCACATAAAGGCGTCCGCCGCTGACGTCGCGCACGGCGACATGAATTTCGTTGCCGCCTTCATAAACCTCGTGCTGGCCGATGCCGAGCCGGCGCAGGTAATCGGGCAGCGAGTGCCCGTCCGCCGGCGTGCGTATCAGGTACGCTTTCAGATGCGGGTTTGCTGGCGTCGCCAGGCGCGGGTTTTCACGCAACCGTTCAATCATGAAGTTCACTTCGTCGTTCATCAGGCGTTCGACCAGCGTGTCTTCCATTTCCTCGAAAGCGGTAAACAGCGTGAATCCCAGCGCACACATCATCAGCGTGAACGCCACGGTGAAGGCCAGCGCCACGCGCCAGCGCAGACCGATGCGCTTGCCGCTCACGGCCTATTGCCGACGGATGCGCCCGGGGAGCCGGCGCCGGATGCTTTGGCGGAGAGGCGGTAGCCCATGCCATGCACGGTCTCGACGGGATCCGTGCCGCCAGCTTGTGTTAGCGCGCGGCGCAGCAGGTGCATATGGGTGCGTAGCGTGTCGCTGGTCTGTTGCCTACCGCCCCACGCCGCCTGTTCAAGGTCGTCACGTGTATGAATTCTGTCGGGCTGGGACATGATGATTTCCAGCAGTCGCATGCACTTGGGCGGAAGTTTTACATCGTTGCCGCGATAGCTCACGCGAAGTGTGCGCGGATCCAGCGTGAGTTCGCCGACGGTGAGCGCACGCTGGATGCTTTTGCCGGTGTGGCGCCGGTGCAGGGCGACGAGCCGTGCTTCCACTTCCTTCAGCGCGAACGGTTTGACCAGATAATCATCAGCGCCGTGCTCGAAGCCTTTCAGCTTGTCGTCGAGCGTGTCGCGCGCGGTGATCATCAGCACGGGTGTATCGATGCGCGCGTCTTCGCGCAGCCGTCGGCACAGCACATTGCCGTCTACGCGCGGCAGACCGATATCGAGAACGATGCAGTCGAATTGGCCGCTGGAGGCCAGATGCAATCCGGTTACGCCATCCGGCGCGGCATCGACGGTGTGACCGCCGGCTTCGAGAAAATCGTAGAGATTCGACGCGATATCCGGATCGTCTTCAATGATCAGGACGCGCATGCAGGCGTTCCGGTACGGCGCGGCTCGCGGCGATCAAGGCGCAAGCAACCGCCATTGGCCTTCGGTCAGACCTTCGAGCGGCTGGAACTGTATCTTGTAGGCCATTTTGCGGCTGCGCGCGATCCAGTAGCCGAGATACAGATAGGCACGGTCGAGTTTCTTGCACAACGCGATTTGCCAGAGAATATTATAGGTGCCGAAGCTTGCGCCGCGCACATCCGGATCGAAGAACGTGTACACCGATGACAGCCCGTCGGGCAGCTGATCGACGATGCTGACCATGCGCAGTTCACCCGCTTCGCGAAACTCCACCAGCCGCGATTCGACATTGCTTTGCAGCAGAAAATGCCGGTACTGCTCGCGGCTGTCCTGATCCATGCCGCCGCCGCTGTGGCGGCTGGCCTGATAGCGCAGGTACAGCGCGTAATGCTCGGGATGATATTTAAGCTCCAGCAAATGCGCGGACAGGCTCGCATGCTTTTTCGCGAAGCGGCGCTGCGTGCGGCTCGGCTGGAAATCCGCTGCCACAATGCGCACCGGCACGCACGCCTGGCACTGGTCGCAATGCGGGCGGTAGGTAAACGCGCCGCTGCGGCGAAAGCCCGCGCGCACCAGTTCGCCATACACTGCGGTATCGATCAAATGACTGGGTGTGGCTACCTGTGAACGCGCGAGGCGCTCCGGCAGATAACTGCACGGATAAGGGGCTGTCGAGTAAAACTGCAAGACCGACAGCGGGAACTCAGTTAAATAAGTCATTCAAATAAGTCATTGTCGAATTGCCATGAACGCGGCGGCTCACAGTTTACCAAGACTTTGAGCTGGCGTACAAATTCGGCGCGCGGAATCTCGCGCGCGCCGAATGATGCGAGGTGCGGGGTTTTCATCTGGCAATCGATCAGCCCGAATTGCCAGCGTTCCAGTTGCCGTGCCAGATGCGCCAGCGCGATCTTCGAGGCATCGGTGGTGCGCGTGAACATCGACTCGCCGTAGAACATGCGGCCCAGCGCCACGCCATACAGCCCGCCGGCAAGTTCGCCGTTGATCCAGGTTTCCACGGAATGTGCGCTACCGCACTGATGCAACGCCGTATATGCCGCGATCATGTCGTCGGTGATCCAGGTGCCGCCTTCACCTTGCTCGTCGCGCGGTGCGGCGCAGGCGCGCATCACCGTTTCAAATGAGGAATCGATGCGTATTTCAAAATCCTGTTTGCGCAGCCGTTTGCCGAGCGAGCGCGACATTTTCAATTCTGCCGGAATCAGCACCATGCGTGGGTCAGGGCTCCACCACAGCAACGGCTGGTCTGCGCTGTACCACGGGAAAATGCCGTTGCGATAAGCTTCGATCAGGCGTGCGGCTGAAAGTTTTCCGCCCGCGGCGAGCAGGCCATTGGGCTCAGCCAGCGCGCGCGATAGCGGCGGGAAAGATGCATTGTCGTCGAGCCACGGAATCATATGGGTATTGTACGCGCTGCGAGGGGGCCATACGGCATGTGAGTTTTATTATAAGTATATGTTTATAAATAATATTCTCATAACATTGCCGTTGACGCGTATCAACGTTGCGGCGAGCAGTGTCGGTGATACTTAGCGCTATGAGCATACGCAATCTTGAACATCTGTTCCGGCCGCAATCGATAGCCCTGATTGGCGCGTCCGATCGCGCGGGCAGCGTGGGCGGTACGGTGATGCGAAATATCGTTGCTGGAGGATTTTCCGGGCCGATTTATGCGGTAAACCCTGCCCATACGCATGTGGCAGGCCGACAGGCTTACGCGGCGGTAGCTGACTTGCCGCAAACACCCGATCTGGCGGTAATTGCGACACCGCCTGCAACCATCCCGGCATTGATTGATGCGCTGGGTCAGCGCGGAACCCGCGCCGCCGTGGTGCTTACCGCCGGACTTTCCCGCGAGCGTGACGCGCAGGGCAACACGATTATGCAGGCCATGCGCGACGCGGCACGTCCTTACTTGTTGCGCATCCTGGGGCCGAACTGCGTGGGGTTGCTGGTGCCCGGCCTCGGCATCAATGCGAGCTTCGCACACACGATTGCGTTGCCGGGAAATCTCGCGTTTGTCTCACAATCCGGCGGGCTGACTACTGCCGTGCTTGATTGGGCGAAATCGCGCGGCATCGGCTTCTCGCATTTCATCTCGCTGGGTGACGTGGCAGACGTCGATTTCGGCGACGTGCTCGACTATCTGGCCAGCGACGGCGCCACGCGCGCCATTCTGCTTTATATCGAGTCGATCACCGCGGCGCGCAAGTTCATGTCGGCGGCGCGCGCCGCCGCCCGCAACAAGCCGGTGCTGGTGGTAAAAGCCGGGCGCGCGCCGGATGGCGCCCGTGCCGCGGCATCACATACGGGCGCGCTGGCCGGAGCAGATGACGTTTATGATGCGGCTCTGCGCCGCGCCGGCATGCTGCGCGTGGATACCATACAGGCATTGTTCGACGCGGTGGAAACGCTGGCGCGCGCGCAACCCGTGAATGGCAACCGGCTCGCCATCATGACCAATGGCGGCGGTCCCGGCGTGATGGCGGCAGATGCCGTCGCGTTGAGCGGCGGGCGGCTTTCCACGCTGTCGGCGAAAACCCTGCAGCAGTTGCAGGCTTCGTTGCCCACCACCTGGTCGCATGGCAATCCGGTGGACATTATCGGCGATGCACCGGTGTCGCGTTACGTCTCGACGCTGGAAGCGCTGATTCAGGATGATGGCAGCGATGCCATCCTGTTCATACATGTGCCTACCGCTATCGTACCTGCCGCGGATATCGCGCGCGCGTGCACGCCGCTGGCGAAAGGCAAGCGCGTGCTGGCCTGCTGGCTCGGTGTGGATGCCGTGGCGGACGCCAGAAAAATCTTCGAGGCGGAAGGCATCCCTTGCTACGACACACCGGAGCAGGCGGTGAACGCGTTTTTGCAACTCGCGACCTACCGCTGCAACCAGCAACTGCTGATGCAGACCCCGCCTTCCGTGCCAGGTGATTTTGCGCTGGATGCGGCAGCGGCACGCACCGCGGTAAACGAGGCGGTGAGCGAGGCGATACAAGCCGGACGCGAGTGGCTGAGCGAGGCGGAAACGCAGCGCGTCCTCACGGCCTATGACATTCCGATCGTGCGCACGCGCAATGCGGCCAGCGCCGAAGCGGCGGTCAAGGCGGCCACAGAGATTGGATTTCCGGTGGCGCTCAAGATCGTCTCTCCACAAATTACGCATAAATCGGATGTGGGCGGTGTGGCGCTGAATCTCGCGAACGCCGAAGCGGTTCGGCAGGCTGCTGTAGCGATGGCGCAACGCGTGCGCGAACGTGCCCCGTCGGCGCAGCTTGCCGGGTACACCGTGCAGGAGATGGTGATAAAACCCAGGGCGCAGGAGGTCATCGTCGGCGCTGCGGTGGATGCGGTGTTCGGCCCGGTGATCCTGTTTGGACAGGGCGGGGTGGCGGTGGAAATTATCGCGGACCGCGCGGTGGCGCTGCCGCCGCTGAATCTCACGCTTGCCGCCGACCTGGTTTCGCGCACGCGCGTCGCGCGCCTGCTGGACGGTTATCGAGATCGTCCGCCTGCGAAGCGCGAGGCTTTGCATCTCACGCTGGTCAAGGTATCGCAACTGATGGTGGATGCGGCCGGTATCGCGGAAATCGATATTAATCCGCTGCTGGTGGATGACGCCGGTGTGATTGCGCTCGACGCGCGCATTCGTGCCGTGAAATCCACGCAGTCCGGCGCGGACCGGCTCGCCATCCGGCCTTACCCTGTTGAACTGGAGGAACGGCTGACGATCATGGGCCGCGGCGTGGTGCTGCGGCCGATCCGGCCCGAGGATGAGCCGCAACATGCCCAGCTTCTGCAGCGCGTGGATGCGGCAGATATTCAGTTGCGTTTCTTTTACGCGGTGCGGGTGATGTCGCACAACCAGCTTGCGCGCTTCACGCAAATCGACTACGACCGGGAGATGGCGTTCGTTGCAGTCGTCGATGACGGTCAGCCCATGGCGGAAACCTGGGCCGTGGTGCGGGCGATTGCCGATCCCGACAACCTCAATGCCGAGTTTGCGATACTGGTGCGCTCCGACCTCAAGGGCCACGGACTCGGCTCGCTGCTGATGAAAAAAATAATCCGTTACTGCGCCGCGCGTGGCACGAGTGTGCTTACCGGCAGCGTACTGCGCGGCAACGAACGCATGCTGTCGCTGGCGCGCGAACTGGGATTTTCAATGACGCAGGACAATGACCTGGGCGTCGTGCAACTCTCCTTGTCCCTCGCGAACGCAGCGCGCGCATCATGAGTCACGAGGGGCTATCCACGGCCGAGGCGCAGCGGCGATTGCTGGAAGATGGCCCGAATGTGCTGCCGGCCGCAGGTCCGCGCAACACGCTGGCGATTGCCGTCGAAGTCGTGCGCGAGCCGATGTTTCTGCTGCTGATCGGCGGCGCGATCATTTATCTCCTGCTGGGCGATGTGCGCGAAGCGCTGGTGCTGTGCGCTTCGGTGCTGGTGGTGGTGGCCATCACCGTGTTTCAGGAGCGCAAGACTGAACGCGCGCTGGACGCGCTGCGCGATCTGTCGAGCCCGCGTGCGCATGTGGTGCGCGACGGCATCGAACAGCGCATCGCGGGTGCGCAGACAGTGCGCGGCGATTTGCTGATTTTATCCGAGGGCGACCGCATTCCGGCCGATGCAGTGCTGCACTCGGCAAATGGATTGATGGTTGACGAATCATTGTTGACCGGCGAGTCGTTGCCGGTGGAAAAAAATGTTTCGGCGGTGGATGCACGCGCGAGTTGCGTATTTTCCGGCACGCTGGTGATCAAAGGGCAGGGGCGGGCCGAGGTTACTGCTACCGGCAGCCGCACCGAGATGGGCCGCATCGGCGTGTCTCTGGCTACGATCGAGACCGGCAAGACGGCGTTGCAGGTTGAAACCGGTCGTGTGGTGCGGTTCATCGCAACCATCGCCATCGTGCTGTGTACCGTGCTTGCGGTGTCGTATGCCCTGCTGCGCAACGACTGGCTGGCGGGGATACTGGCCGGGCTCACGCTGGCGATGGCGATTTTGCCCGAGGAGTTCCCGCTGGTACTCACTGTGTTTCTCGCGCTGGGTGCCTGGCGCATCGGACGCAAGGGCGTGCTCACGCGGCGCATTCCGGCGGTGGAAATGCTGGGTGCAACCACCGTGTTGTGCGTCGACAAGACGGGGACGCTCACCGAAAACCGCATGAGCGTGGCCGAGGTATTTTACGAAGGTGTTTGGTGCAAGCCTAACGCGCAAGCAGCGGTGTTGCTCGAAGCAGCAGCACTGGCGTGTGAACCCGATCCTTTTGATCCGATGGAACGCGCCATTCTTTCAGCAGCCACTGATGCAGTGCCGTCCGTGGCAACCGTGCGAGGCGAATGGCGTCTGGACGCGGACTATCCGCTGCATCCCGGATTTCTGGCGATCTGCCACGGCTGGCGTTCCCCGAGTGGGGAGAGCCGAGTGGCAATCAAGGGCGCGCCCGAGACCGTGCTGGCGTTGTGTGCGATGGACGATGACGCACGTGTATCGGCCATGGACAAGGTGGCGCACGCCTCCCGGCGCGGGCTGCGCTTGCTGGCGGTGGCCGAAGCACCATGGGGCAATGCCGCATGGCTGCCTGATCCCGCGCAGTATCCGTTCCGCTGGCTGGGGTTTGTGGCGCTGGCCGATCCGCTGCGTGCTTCGGTACCGGCGGCGGTGGTGGAATGCCGTCGCGCGGGAATACGCGTGGTAATGATTACCGGTGATCATCCAGGCACGGCGCTGGCCATCGCACGGCAGGCCGGTATTGACGTGGAAAACGGCGCGCTGACCGGCGCCGACATCACGGCAATGAGCGATGCCGAACTGGCGCAGGCCGCTGCACGCGTTCAGGTTTATGCGCGCATTGCGCCGGAACAAAAATTGCGGCTGGTGATGGCGTACAAGACCGACGGCGAAGTGGTGGCGATGACCGGCGATGGCGTTAACGATGCGCCGGCGCTCAAGGCCGCGCATATTGGCGTGGCGATGGGTTTGCGCGGCACCGATGTGGCGCGCGAAGCGTCGTCGCTGGTGCTGATCAACGACGATTTCGGCTCGATCGTCGAAACGGTGCGGCTGGGGCGCCGAATCTACCGCAATATCCGCAATGCCATGTGCTACATCATTGCGGTGCATGTGCCGACGGTGGGTATGGTATTTTTGCCTTTGGCGTTCGGCTGGCCGCTGGTGTTGTTTCCGGTGCATGTGGTGTTTCTGGAATTCATTATTGACCCTGCGTGTTCCATTGTGTTTGAGGCCGACGCCGGCGATAGCGATGCCATGACGCAGCCGCCGCGTGACCCCGCGCAGCCGTTATTCAATGCGCGCACGGTCGGCGTGAGTTTGCTGTCAGGCGTGGCGGTGTTGATTTCAGTGTGCCTTGCGTACGGCTGGGTGCTTGCGCACGGACGCAGCGATGGCGAGGCGCGCGCGCTGGCGTTTGCAGCCATCGTGTTCGGCAATCTCGCGCTGATTATCCTGCACCGCACGGGAGGAAAATCATTCATGGCCGCGTTTACTCAGCCGAATCCCGCGATGTGGTGGATCGTCAGCGCTACGCTGGTAGCGCTGGCGGTCTCCTTGTATGTTGTGCCGGTCGCGGGGATATTTCGCTTTGATCCACTGGCAGCGCAAGACCTGTTGATTGCGCTTATCGCCGGTATTGCCGGTGTCATCGGGATCGAGGTGATAAAACCGGTGTGGCGTTCAAGTCATGCCACTTGAGTGGATCAGGCTGCTGTGATGAATCAGCGCTGCGGGTGATAATTATAAGTATCTGTTTTTATTGATTATTATTTACTCTTCGATTTGATCTGCATCAACCCTCGGTGCCGCCGGGCGCGCGATTATGCGACAGCGCGCACGCCAGCATGCGTGCCTTGTATTGCGAACCGGGGATTGAGGCATGAGCGATAGGGATGTGGCCATTGCCACGATCAAAGCGGAGCACCGTGCTCTCGGTGCGGTTCTGCATACTTTCCAGACGTTGCTGCACAAGGTTGCCGCGGGCCACGGCGCACCGGAATTTGGCTTGTTCTCGGCCGTGCTGTATTACATCGACGATTTTCAGGAGCGCTGCCACCATCCCAAGGAGGATGAATATTTTTTCAAGGCGCTGAGTGCTGCCACGTCTGAGTTTGACGACACCATCGGTGGTTTGCAGGCGGCACATGTGAGCGGCGTGCATGCCGTATCACGCTTGCATCGTTGCCTCGTGCATTATCAAGGCGGCGCTTCCGGCGGCCTTGACGCGTTCCAGGCAGGTATCGACGCCTATGCGGCACAAATATTTGACCACATGCGTTGCGAAGAAGATCTTCTCGAACGCGGTCTTTCCATCATCAGCGAACAAAGCTGGGCGCGGATGGCGGAGGCGTTTGACAAGAATGATGATCCTTTGTTCGGCAACAACCGCCGCGATGAATTCGCCCGGCTTTATCAGCGTATCCAGCTGCTTGCACCACGCAAGCTGAAACAAAATCACTATCCGGCGAGCCGTGTTGCGGGGCAACCTTGAGCGCTGCGGCGTTAACGAGTCTTGCGCAGGGCCTGGCGCCGGATTCGACTGAAGCGGGTTGTTTCCATTGCGGCTTGCCGCTGGGCGCGCATACCTATGCCGCGGTGGTGAATGGAGAGCGTCGCGACACCTGCTGCCGCGGCTGTCAGGCGGTGGCCGAATTGATCGCCGCGCAAGGGTTGGGGGCTTATTACCGCAACCGTGCCGCGCTGCCACCGGCTCCGGAGTCGACCGGCAACGCTGCGAGGGCGTTTTCTCATTTTGACCTTGCCGAAGTGCACTCGGGATATGTGCTTCATCTCGACCCTCAGCAACGCGAGGCGGCACTGCTGATCGAAGGGGTGACTTGCGCGGCCTGTTTGTGGCTGATCGAGCAGCGCCTGTTGCGGCTGGATGGCGTGACGGTCGCGACAGTGAATCATGGCACGCATCGCCTGCGGATTGCATGGGACGAGTCACGCGTCAAGTTGAGTGCGATTCTGGCGGCGATCACGGCGCTGGGTTATCAGGCGCATCTATATGACAGCGGGCGCTCGGAAACGGTGCTCGCGCGCGAACGCCGCGCACTGCTGTGGCGCTTATTTGTCGCTGCGTTCGGCATGATGCAGGTGATGATGGTCGCGTTTCCCGTTTATATCGCGGAAGGGGACATGCCTGCCGATATCGAACGGTTGATGCAGTTCGCGGGCCTGGTGCTGACCTTGCCGGTGATGCTGTGGTCGGCGCTTCCTTTTTATCGTGGCGCATGGCGTGGACTGCGGGCGCGGTCGCTCAATATGGATGTGCCGGTGAGCGCCGGTATTTTGATGGCGTTTTCCGCCAGTGTGATGGCAACGGTGAGTGGAACAGGCGCGGTCTACTACGATTCGGTATGCATGTTTGTATTCCTGCTGCTCGGCACGCGTTATCTGGAACTGAGTGCGCGCGCGGTTGCCGCACGCGAGCAGGACCGGCTGGCACGATTGATTCCCGCTATCGCCACGCGCCTGCCACGATTTCCGGATACCAGGGTGCGCGAAGTAGTTCCCGCGGCGTCGTTGCGGCCGGGCGACGTCGTGGAGATCAAACCCGGCTCCCCGGTGCCGGGGGATGGCGTCGTGATTGAGGGCATCAGCAGCGTCAATGAGGCGTTAGTGACAGGAGAGCCCAGACCGCTATCGAGAAGAACCGGCGACCGCGTCATCGCAGGCTCGGTGAATGGCGAGGGCGCGCTCGTCGCGCGGCTGGAGCAGACGGGGCAGCACACGACGGTCGCGGGTATTGTGAGATTGATGGACCGCGCGCTGGAAGCCAAGCCGCGACTTGCATCGATGGCCGACTGGGTCGCCGGCAAATTTGTCCTTGCGTTGTTGCTGGTGGTTGCGTTGAGTGCCGTCACGTGGTGGTTTATCGACAAGGATCGCGTGGTGTGGGTGACCATATCGCTGCTGGTGGTGACTTGTCCGTGCGCGCTGTCACTGGCGACGCCCGCCGCGCTGGTTGCCGCCACCGGCAGTCTGTCACGGCGAGGGATTTTAATCACGCGCGGACATGCGCTGGAAGCGCTGGCCAAGGCTACGCATTTTGTATTCGACAAAACCGGCACGCTGACCAACGGACGCATGAGCCTGATTGGGGTGTTGCCGCTGGCACATCACACCCGGGAGACCGCGATCGCGATGGCGGCGTCGCTGGAAGCGTCGTCCGAACATCCCGTGGGCCGTGCGCTGGTAGCGGCCGTGCCGGTGCCGGCGCCGTATCAGGTCAGCCAGATGCAGACTGTCGCGGGACAAGGCGTGGAAGGGTTTATCGACGGCGTGCGGCTGCGTGCCGGCTCGCCGCGATTTGTCGCGGCGTTGAACGGTTTGCCGTTGCCCAGCGAGCTGGTGTTTGTCAGCGATGACGTGACGACTGTGGCGCTGGGCAGCGAAAGTGAATGGCTGGCGCTGTTTACGCTCAGTGATACGTTGCGCTCAGATGCGCGATGCGTGGTGCAAACATTGCTGGAGCAGGGCAAGGAGATCCACTTGGTGTCCGGTGACCGCGCGCCGTGCGTCAAGCGGGTGGCGGAACGCCTGGGGTTGCGTTTTGCCAAAGGCGATGCGACGCCTGCCGATAAACTCGACTACGTCCGCGACTTGCAGGTTCAAGGGGCGTCGGTCGCGGTTATCGGCGACGGTGTCAATGATGCGCCCGTGCTGGCGCAGGCACAGGTATCGGTCGCGATGGCTTCCGGTACCGAACTGGCGCGGCTGAGCGCGGACGTGACCTTGTTGACGGACCGCATCGAGCCGTTACTGGACGCGGTAACGATTGCCCGCCGTACCCTGAGGATTATTCACCAGAATTTCCTCTGGGCCATCGCCTACAACGCGATTGCGGTGCCACTGGCCGTCATGGGGCAGGTGACGCCCTTGGTTGCGGCGGTTGGCATGTCGGCATCGTCATTGCTGGTTATCGGCAATGCGCTGCGCCTGTGCGACCGGTTGCCGCGCGCTGGTCAGCGGAGTTAGCCATGGATATTCTTTATCTGCTGATTCCGTTATCCGTGGTGCTGGTGTTCGTGATTGGCGCTGCTTTCTGGTGGGCGTTGCATGCCGGGCAGTTCGACGATCTGGATGGACCGGCGCATCGTGTGCTGATGGATGATGATCGCGGCGAGTCATGATTTGACGGGTTGATTTAAATCAACCTCGGTCTGGCGTTCCCCGGATACGATGGCTGTCGAAACGCGATTCGCGTACTGCAGTCAGGGAGACTTATCAGCATGGAGTCCACTTACAACTATAAAGTGGTGCGTCAATTCGGCATCATGGCGGTGGTGTGGGGCATCGTCGGCATGCTGGTGGGCGTGCTGCTCGCGGCGCAACTGATCTGGCCGGAATTGAATCTGGCGCCGTGGTTGTCGTACGGGCGGCTGCGGCCGCTGCACACCAACGCGGTGATTTTTGCGTTTGGCGGATGCGCGTTATTTTCGACTTCCTACTACATCGTTCAGCGCACTTGTCACGCGCGGTTGTTTTGCGGCGGATTGGCGGCGTTTACCTTTTGGGGATGGCAGGCGGTTATCGTGCTCGCGGCGATCACACTGCCGTTGGGCATGAGCAGCGCCAAGGAATATGCCGAACTGGAATGGCCGATCGACATCCTGATTACGCTGGTTTGGGTGTCCTATGCGGTGGTTTTTTTTGGCACGCTCGCCAAGCGCAAGACGCCGCATATTTACGTCGCCAACTGGTTTTTTGGCGCTTTTATCCTGACCGTGGCCGTGCTGCATCTGGTGAACAGCGCCGAAGTGCCGGTGACGATGTGGAAGTCCTATTCGGCCTATGCGGGCGTGCAGGACGCGATGATTCAATGGTGGTACGGACACAACGCCGTCGGTTTTTTTCTTACCGCGGGCTTTCTGGGGATGATGTATTACTTCATTCCGAAGCAGGCGGAACGGCCGATCTATTCCTACCGCCTGTCGGTAGTGCATTTCTGGGCGCTGATATTTACCTATATGTGGGCGGGCCCGCACCACCTGCACTACACGGCGCTGCCCGACTGGGCGCAGTCGCTGGGCATGGTGTTTTCACTGATTCTTTTGGCGCCCTCGTGGGGCGGCATGATCAACGGCATCATGACGTTGTCGGGCGCATGGCACAAGTTGCGTACCGATCCGATACTGAAGTTCCTAGTGGTGTCGCTGTCTTTCTACGGCATGTCGACGTTTGAGGGGCCGATGATGGCCATCAAAACCGTCAACGCCTTGTCGCACTACACCGACTGGACGGTGGGGCATGTGCATTCGGGCGCACTGGGATGGGTGGGGCTGGTGTCGATCGGCAGCCTTTACTACCTGATTCCGCGGGTCTTCGGACGTGCCGAGATGCACAGTGTGAAGGCGATGACCTTGCACTTCTGGGTGGCAACCATCGGCATCGTGCTTTACATCGCGGCCATGTGGATTGCCGGCGTGATGCAGGGGTTGATGTGGCGTGCGATGAATGACGATGGCACGCTGACCTATAGTTTTGTGGAATCGGTCAAGGCGACCTATCCCTACTACATGATCCGCCTGTTGGGCGGCCTGCTCTACTTCTCGGGCATGCTGATCATGGCGTGGAATATCTGGAAAACCGTGGTGGGACAGCGCCCGTACGATGCGCCGATTCCCGCGGTTCAGTTCGCTATTCCCGCGGCACAGGCCTGAGAGGAAGATCATGAGCACGGCATCCAAACACGATCTTATCGAGCGCAACATGGGACTGCTGATCGTGCTGGTCATACTGGTGATCAGCGTCGGCGGGCTGGTGGAAATTGTCCCGTTGTTTTTCCAGAAGTCCACGACGCAGCCGGTGGCGGGTCTCAAACCCTACACCGCGTTGCAACTGGAAGGGCGCGATATTTACATCCGCGAAGGTTGCGGCAATTGCCATTCGCAGATGATCCGGCCTTTCCGCGCGGAGACCGAGCGCTACGGCCATTACTCGGTCGCAGGTGAATTCGTTTATGACCATCCGTTCCTGTGGGGATCGAAGCGTACCGGACCGGACCTTGCGCGTGTGGGACAGCGGTATTCGGACGAATGGCACCGCCTGCATCTTATCAACCCGCGTGACCTGGTACCGGAGTCGAACATGCCGGCTTATGCATGGCTGGATAAGGCGCCGGTGAACGTAGAGTTATTGCCGGTAAAAATGCGCGCGTTGCGCCGGGTGGGCGTGCCCTACACCGACGAAGATATCGCCAAAGCAGCGGAAAGCGTCAAAGGCAAAACGGAAATGGACGCCGTTGTGGCTTACCTGCAGGGCCTGGGAATCCTTCTGAGAAACGTGAGATGACCATGGATATGGAGTGGATGCGGTCGATGATGACGGTGATGGCGTTTGCCACGTTCATCGGCATTGTGTTGTGGGCGTGGAGTTCCCGCAAGAAAGGCGATTTTGAATGGGCGGCGCGCAGCGTGCTTGAGGACGATGAGACTGCTACGGCAGCCCCTTCCATAAACACAAGAGGCTGCGGTCATGAGTGATTTTACCCATGATGCATGGAGCATCTATATCGCGGTTATCACCGTGGTGAGCATCGTTGCTTGTCTCGTGCTTCTGTTCAGTTTGTCGAGCCGCCGCGTTTCTCCCGACGGACAGGTGGGAACCACGGGGCACGTTTGGGACGAGGATATCGCGGAGCGCAATAATCCGCTGCCGCGCTGGTGGATGTGGTTGTTTGTGATTACGGTTGTTTTCAGTGTGGTTTACCTCGTGCTTTACCCCGGGCTGGGCAGTTTTGCCGGGCAGTACGGGTGGAGTTCCGCCGGGCAATACCGGGACGAGCAAGCCCAGGCTGCTGCGGTGTACGGCCCGGTCCTGGACAAATTCTTGAAGCAGGATATCAAGGCGGTGGCGGTCAATCCCGAGGCGCGTCAAATGGGGCAGCGGCTGTTTTTGACGTACTGCGCGCAATGCCACGGTTCGGATGCGGGCGGATCGCGCGGGTTTCCCAGTCTGAAAGATCGGGACTGGCTCTATGGCGGCGAGCCCGAAGCCATACGCGCCAGCATACTGGAAGGCCGCAACGGCATGATGCCGCCGATGGGCGCCGCGCTGGGCAGCGACGACGATGCGCGTGATGTCATGCATTACGTTTTCAGATTAAGCGGGCGCGCTTTCGACGGCATACGCGCCACGCGCGGCAAAGCCAAGTTCGACAGCGTCTGCGCGGCTTGCCACACCGAAAAGGGTACCGGCAATCAGCAGATTGGCGCGCCCAATCTGGTGGATGACGTGTGGCTCCACGGCGCATCGGATGCGGCGATCATGGAGAGTATTGCCAAGGGCCGTAAAGGTGCCATGCCGGCGCACAAGGGATTCCTGGATGACGGCAAGGTGCATTTGCTGACGGCGTATGTGTATGGGCTTTCGCAGTAAGTACAGGCAAGACATTTCATGAGCACACTGCGATGGCTCGCGCCGTACCCCTCAAGGTGATTGACCCGTCAGGGGGAAACGACGTCGAGTCTTCTCTCTATGAGATTCGCAGGAAAATCTATCCGCGTGCGGTTCAGGGGTGGTTTGCGCGCTGGCGCATCGCGCTGGTGTTGGCAACGCAGTTGCTGTTCTACGGACTGCCGTGGCTGACGTGGAATGCGCGGCCGGCCGTGCTGTTTGATCTGGCTGCGCGCAAGTTTTATATATTCGGTATCGTTTTCTGGCCGCAGGATTTTATCTTCCTGACCGGCCTGCTGGTGATTTCAGCGCTGTCGCTGTTCCTGTTTACAGCGGTGGGCGGGCGCCTGTTTTGCGGCTATGCCTGCCCGCAAACGGTCTATACCGAAATCTTCATGTGGATCGAACGCAAGGTCGAGGGCGACCGCGCGCAGCGCATAAAACTGGACGGCGGAGCGCTGAGCGCGAACAAGGCGGGACGCAAGGCGCTCAAGCATGCTTTGTGGATCGCCATCGGGTTGTGGACAGGATTCACGTTTGTGGGTTATTTCACGCCGATCAGAACGTTACTCGGCGAGCTTTACGCTTTTACCCTGGGGCCGTGGGAAACATTCTGGATACTGTTCTACGGTTTTGCTACGTATGGTAACGCCGGCTGGATGCGCGAACAGGTGTGCAAGTACATGTGCCCTTACGCGCGCTTTCAGAGCGCCATGTTTGACCCGGACACGCTGATCATTACTTACGATGCGCAACGCGGTGAGCCGCGCGGTTCTCGCAGCAAGTCGGCGGACTACCAAGCCAAGGGGTTGGGCGCCTGTGTGGACTGCGGCATTTGCGTGCAAGTGTGCCCCACCGGCATTGATATTCGGCGGGGATTGCAGTACGAGTGTATCGGTTGTGCGGCATGCGTGGACGGTTGCAATCAGGTGATGGACAAGATGGGGTATGCGCGCGGCCTGATTCGTTATTCCACCGAGAACGCGCTTAAACGGGGACTGACGCCACCGCAACTGTTAAAACGGGTGTTCCGTCCGCGCGTTCTGGTTTACATGGTGCTGCTATCGATCATGGTCTGCACATTGCTGGCCACCCTTTATTTGCGTTCTCCGCTCAAGGTGGATGTGATTCGCGACCGCGCAGCGCTGATGCGGGAAACCCGCGACGGCAAGGTCGAAAACGTGTACCAACTCCAAATCATGAATACGGATGAGCGTATGCGCAGCTACGTTATCAAAGTATCCGGTTTACAAGGATTGCAGGTTGTTCCCGCCGCGCCGGTAGCCATCGCGGGCGCGACAGCACAGTCGATCGCCGTGACCGTGCAGATCGATCCGGCGGGCATCACGCCGGGTTCGCACAGCATCATGTTTCACATCGAAGACACCGAGCAGCCTTCGATTCGGGCTGACGAAAAATCGCGGTTTTTTGTGAAGTAACGGGAGTGCCATGAATACGCATGCCGGGCAGTTGAAGCACTGGTATCACGAACCTTGGCCGTGGTTATTGATGGCGGGGCCAGCCGCAGTCATAGTGGCAGGCGTCATCACCACCTATCTTGCGGTGGTGACGAATGACGGCCTGGTTGCCGACGATTACTACAAGCGGGGTCTGGCGATCAATCAGACGCTATCGAGGGACGCGGTGGCACGGCAGCTCGGTCATCGCGCGCGTATTGCATTTGCGCCGGATTTTGGACGTGTCGAGGTGATTCTGCAGAGTGGCACGGTGGTGTCCGGCCCGCTGATTCTGCGCCTGGCGCATCCGGGGCGTCCGGCGCTAGATCGCGCATTGCCGCTGACGTCCCGCAACGAGAAAACCTATGCTTCTGCTTTTCCTGCGCTCACGCCGGGGCGCTGGCAGGTGACGCTGGAGGACGCCGCGCGCACCTGGCGGCTGGTGGGCGACGTGCTGGTGCCTGGTCACGGAGTGCTGGAACTGGCGGCGCGTTAAAAGTGCAAGGAGGTGTGCAATGAGGCGTGTGATCTGGATACTATGGCCGTCGTTTCTGGTCGGTGGCGTGGCGGAAGCCATTTTTTTCACGCTATTCGATCCGATGGATTTGCACGTGCTGGGCAATCCCGTCGATTGGAGCCGTACGGCGATCTACACCCTCGGGTTTTTCTTGTTCTGGTTTTTCGCTGCGGCATCCAGCGCGCTGACCTGTTTTCTGCAGCGCAATGCCGAAGACGTTAACCGGCTGTGTCCGCTACAGTCATCCGACCGGCCACCCGGCTGTCCCAAAGCGGAGCTTGCGGAACACCCGCCGCAACGTCCTTGATCGTTATCGGATCGCCTGCCAGGGTACTTGATGTGGATCAACTCACGTGCTGGGCGCGATGCGATACTGATCCTCAGTGAAAAACCGACCGCTGCGGCCTGCGACTGGACGTTACCGTGCAACATCTGCCGTTTGAATTTGACCCCGATCTGATCCGCAGGCTGGACCGCAGCGGCCCTCGTTATACCTCATACCCGACGGCGGATCGATTTGTCGAGGCTTTCGGTCCTAATGTCTATAAATCCTGGGTAGCCAAGCGCAATATTGGCGGGATTCGCCGTGCACTGTCACTGTACGTGCATCTGCCGTTTTGCAGCACGCTGTGTTTTTATTGTGCGTGCAACAAGATCGCCACCAAAGACCAGAGCAAGGGGCGGCGTTATCTCGATTACCTGTTGCGCGAAATCGATATGCAGAGCGCGTTATTTGGGCGAGACCGCCGCGTTGAACAGATGCATTGGGGCGGCGGCACGCCGACTTTTTACAGCATGAGCGAGCTGGCGCGGCTGTTTGGCGTATTGCGAACAAAATTCGATTTTGCGGATGACGGCGAATATTCGATCGAGGTCGATCCGCGTACGGTCGATGTATCGGATGTGGCGGCCTTGCGCGAGATGGGGTTTAACCGTATCAGCCTCGGCGTGCAGGACTTCGATCCTGAGGTGCAGAAGGCGGTCAACCGGGTGCAAAGCGAATCGCAAACGCTGGCGGTGATCGAGGCCGCGCGCCGCGAAGGATTCCAGTCCGTAAATGTCGATTTGATTTACGGTTTGCCGAAGCAGAATCTGCTGACGTTCAACCGCACGCTGGCGCGCGTGATTGCCGCAAACCCTGATCGCATTGCCATCTACAACTATGCGCACATGCCGGCGCGCTTTAAGCCGCAGCGCCGTATCCAGGAGGCGGATTTGCCTACGCCGGACACCAAACTCAAGTTGTTGGGTTTGGCGACGCAGCGTCTGGGCGACGCGGGCTATGTTTACATCGGTATGGACCACTTCGCCCGTGCCGAGGATTCGTTGGCGGTAGCGCAGCGCGAGGGGCGCTTGCATCGCAACTTTCAGGGCTATTCCACCCATGCCGAATGCGATCTCGTCGGACTGGGCGTGTCATCCATCGGACAGATTGGTCCCACCTATAGCCAGAATCATCGCGAGCTCGATGTCTACTACGACAGCATAGATCGCGGGCAATTGCCGATTGCGCGCGGCATGGAGTTGACCGCCGATGATCTGGCGCGCCGCGCCGTAATCCAAAGCCTGATGTGTAACTTTGCAGTCTCCAAGCAGAATATAGAGATATCGTATCTATTTGTTTTTAATGATTATTTTAAAATGGAATTGCGAGAGTTGGATGCACTGGCCCAGGCGGGACTGGTTGAATTGGACGAGCACTGGATAACGGTTACGCCCAAGGGACGCATGCTGGTGCGCAACGTGTGCATGGTGTTCGATGCCTATCTGCGCAAGGTGCAAGAGTTGAGCAAGTTCTCGCGCGTCATATGATGGGCTGGCTCGAAACGGTGGCGCTGGCCGCATTCACCGCAGGTTTAATGGGCGGTGTGCATTGTGCCGCTATGTGCGGCGGCATCGTGTGCATGCTGAACGGGCGCAAGGATGATAAGGCTAAGAGCGTTACGCGCTGGAAATTTGCGCTCGCGTATAACGCCGGGCGTATTCTGAGCTACACCATGGCAGGTGTGCTGGCAGGTTACGCGGGACAGGCGGGATTGCTGTTGCGCGGATCGATTCCCGTGCAGCAGGTGTTCATGTTTGCTGCCGGCATGACTCTGTGTGTGATGGCATTGTACCTGGCGGGTATTTCATCACTGATGCGCGGATTGGAAGCGGCGGGCGCCGTGTTATGGCGTCAGGTCGAACCGTTTACGCGCCGCATGCTTCCCGTTGATAACGCGTCCAAAGCGCTTGGGCTGGGCTTGTTGTGGGGATGGCTGCCGTGCGGCATGGTGTATGCCGCTTTGATGCTGGCATTGAGTACCGGTCATCCTGCCCAGGGTGGCGTCGTGATGCTTGCCTTTGGTCTGGGTACGCTGCCGAACATGCTGTTGATGAGCCGTTTGGTTCGCCCTCTGCAACAGCTACTTAAAATACGCGGCGCGCGGTGGGTGGTCGCTGGATTGGTTGCCGCGGCAGGTGTATATGGGGTGGTCCACGCGATGCAGCCGGGCGCTACTGCGGCCGATGGTTTCTTCTGCCGTGTTGCGCCGGAGTGGTTTGGGCGTTGATAGTTGACTTGAAGGTGTGTGCGTTGCTCGGTTTAGCCGCTGCGGCCACCGCGGCAGGGTGACAACAGTAAATTTATAGAGGCGCGCCAGCGTTGCGAAATAGCCTGGCCAGCGTTGACTGGTGTACGATCAAATCCGCCAGCGTGTGGCGGTCAAGTACCTCGAAAAATGCGCGCAGGGCCTGCTCCAATACTGCGTGCAAAGTGCAGGCCGGGAGAATGGTGCAGTTCAAGTTTCCTTCTTCGAAGCATTCCACCACTGTCTGGTCTTCCTCCGATTTTCGCACTACCGCACCAATATTGATTTGCTCCGGCGGAAGCGCCAGTCGCATACCTCCACCTTTGCCGCGCGTCGTTTCCACGTAACCTTGTTTCGCCAGATGGTGCACGATCTTCATCAGGTGGTTTTCGGAGATGCCGTAAGCGGTCGCTATGTCGCTGATCGTGGCAAGACGACTGTTGCTTCGATTCACGCCCAGGTAAATGAGCGTGCGCAGAGTGTAATCCGTAAAGTTTGTCAGTCGCATGGAGCGAGGGGCCAGGCTACAACGCGTGAATAAGAGGAGATGACTAATAGGTAGATTGGAATTGATTCTAAATGAAATTTTTAAAGATGGATTACAAATACATCTTCTATTGATATAGATCAAACCGGGTCGCCAGCGCGCTCCCTAGACTTGTTCCCGTAACGCAATCAGCGGAGGCAAGCGATGGCTACGGAGAAATACAAACAGTGGTCGGTGGTGACTTCGAGCACTATCGCGTTCACGGTGTGTTTCATGGTGTGGATGATGTTTGCCGTGATCGGCATTCCGATCAAACAATCCCTTGGCCTCAATGAAACCCAGTTTGGCATTCTGATCGCCACACCGGTCCTGACAGGATCACTGATCCGGCTGCCACTGGGCATGTGGACCGACCGCTTTGGCGGGCGCATCGTGTTTTTCATACTGATGCTGTCCACGGTGCTTCCCATCTGGATGATTTCCTGGGCTACGGAGTACTGGCACTTCCTGGTGACCGGTTTGTTTGTTGGCGTGGCGGGTGGTTCGTTTACCGTCGGCATCGCGTATTGCGCAAGATGGTTTCCGCGAAACCGTCAAGGACTCGCGATGGGGATATTCGGCATGGGCAACACCGGGGCTGCGGTAACCAAGCTGGTGGCGCCGACCATCGTCGTGGCGTACGGGTGGACGATGGTGCCCAAGGTCTACGCGGTACTCATGCTGATCACGGCAATACTGTTCTGGTTTTTTTCATTCACCGATGAATCTCATACCGCAGCGGCGGCGAAAGTAACGGTTAAAGAGCAGTTGATGGCGCTGAAAGACCCGACGGTGTGGCGCTACAGCCAGTACTACTCCATCGTGTTTGGCGGCTATGTCGCGCTGTCGCTGTGGATGACCAAATACTATATTTCCGAGTACGGCTTTGATCTCAAGATCGCCGCTTTGCTGGCTGCGGGGTTCAGCATACCGGGTGGTCTGTTGCGCGCCATCGGCGGGTGGTTTTCCGACAAGTATGGCGCGCATACGGTGACGTGGTGGGTGCTGTGGGTCGGCCTGGTGTGCCTGTTCTTTCTGTCGTATCCGCAGACGGACTTTACGATCCAGACCGTGACCGGCCCTAAGACTTTTCATATCGGCCTCGGCCCGACGTTGTTCACCATCATCATGTTCACGATGGGCATTGCCTTTGCCATCGGTAAAGCCTCGGTGTTCAAGTACATCTCGGATGATTACCCGCAAAACATTGGCGTGGTATCCGGCGTGGTGGGTCTCGCCGGAGGATTGGGAGGGTTTGTTTTGCCGATCATGTTCGGCGCGCTGGTCGACCTGACCGGAGTGCGTTCCTCGGCCTTCATGCTGATGTTCGGCATCGTGTGGGTGTCGCTGATGTGGATGTATTTCACCGAGGTGCGGCCGATGAGTATGGCGGAAGCCCGAAAGCATCCTGAGCCCGCGCGCAACATCCTGACACAGGTGTAACCATGAATGGCTCAAAAGAATCGAGTGTCAAAGGCGCGGACATCCAGAAGTGGGATGTCGAAGACAATGCGTTCTGGGATTCCCAGGGCAAGCGCATTGCCTACCGCAATCTGTGGATATCAGTGCCTGCGCTGCTGTGCGGCTTCGCGGTGTGGGGCATGTGGGGCATCATCACCGTGCAGATGCTGAACCTGGGCTTCCCGTTCACGCAAGCTGAGTTGTTTACGCTAACCGCAATCGCGGGCATTTCCGGGGCGACCATGCGCATTCCGGCCTCGTTCCTGATTCGTTTGGCGGGCGGGCGCAACACTATCTTCCTGACCACCGCGATGCTGCTTGCTCCGGCGCTGGGTACCGGCATCGTGCTGCAGCACAAGGACTGGCCGCTGTGGGTGTTCCAGTTGATGGCGCTGTGGTGCGGTGTCGGCGGCGGCAACTTTGCCAGTTCCATGTCCAATATCAGTACTTTCTTCCCGAAGCGCCTGCAGGGCACGGCGCTGGGCCTCAACGCCGGCCTCGGCAACTTCGGCGTGACTACCATGCAGGTCGTGATCCCGCTGGTGATGACGGTGGGCATCTTCGGCAGCCTCGGCGGCGAGCCGATGACGCTGCTGAAGGATAGCGGCTGGATTTTTGGCAAGATTGCGGCCGGTACCCAGACCTGGATCCAGAACGCCGGCTTCGCCTGGCTACTGTCGCTGGTGCCGCTGTCCATCCTGTGCTGGTTCGGCATGAACAATCTGAAGACGGTTTCGCCGGACACGGGTCATCCACTCGTCGCGTTCGCCAAGATCACCTACCTCTACACGCTGGCCTTCGTGCCTTCCATCCTCGGCCTCTACCTGTACCTGCCAAAGCCGACTGGCCTCGGCCTCATCAGCATGTGGGTGGCGATTCCGCTCGATATCGTGAGTGCGCTGCTGGTGATGAAGCTCGCGGCCTTCGGCCCGATGAAAGAAGGCGTCAGCAAGCAGTTCCAGATCTTCCGCAACAAGCACACCTGGTCGATGACGGCGCTCTACATCGTGACCTTTGGATCGTTCATCGGCTTCTCGATGGCGTTGCCGCTGTCGATGAAAGTGATTTTTGGCATCAGCCATGTGCCCGACGCGAACGGTGTGATGCAGCACACGCTGAGCAATCCGAATGCACCGAGCGTTCTCTCCTACGCCTGGATCGGTCCGTTCGTGGGCGCGGCGGTGCGGCCGCTCGGCGGCTGGATTTCCGACAAGGTCGGCGGCTCCATTGTCACGCAAATCATCTCGGCGGTGATGGTGGTCGCGTCGGTCGCGGTGGGCTACGTGATGATGCAGGCCTATGGCTCGGCGACGCCCGAGACACATTTCCCGTTGTTCCTCGGTCTGTTCATGCTGCTGTTCTTTGCCACGGGAATTGGCAACGGCTCAACCTTCCGCACCATCGGCGTGATCTTCGATCGCACGCAGGCCGGTCCGGTGCTGGGCTGGACCTCGGCGATCGCCGCCTATGGAGCCTTTGTCGCACCCATCGTGATCGGCGACCAGATCAAGGCCGGCACGCCGCAGTACGCGATGTACGGCTTCGCCATCTTCTATGCGCTGTGCCTCATTCTTAACTGGTGGTTCTATTTGCGCGCCAGTGCCTATGTCAAGAACCCTTAAAAATATATTTTAAAAACAAATACTTAATGGAATAGCTATGAGCCATTTTCTCGATCGACTGAATTATTTTGCGCAGCCGCGCGAATCTTTCTCCGATGGGCATGGGGTGGTTACCGGCGAAGACCGCACCTGGGAAGATGCCTACCGCAACCGCTGGGCGCACGACAAAATCGTGCGCTCCACGCACGGCGTGAATTGCACCGGGTCGTGCTCGTGGAAAATTTATGTCAAGGGCGGCATCGTCACCTGGGAAACCCAGCAGACCGATTATCCGCGCACGCGCTGGGACATGCCCAATCACGAACCACGCGGCTGCGCGCGTGGCGCGAGTTATAGCTGGTATCTCTACAGTGCCAATCGCGTGAAATATCCACTGGTGCGTGGCCGGCTGCTTAAAAGCTGGCGTGCGGCGCGACTGGATAAGGATCCGGTGGCGGCTTGGGCATCGATCGTCGAATCCGATGCCAAACGCCGCGATTACCAAAAAGTTCGTGGCCTCGGCGGCTTCGTGCGTTCGAACTGGGATGAAGTCAACGAGATCATTGCCGCAGCCAATGTCTACACCATCAAAAAGCATGGGCCGGATCGCGTGATCGGTTTTTCGCCGATTCCCGCGATGTCGATGGTGAGCTATGCCGCCGGCAGCCGTTATCTCAGTCTGATTGGTGGCGTGTGTATGAGCTTTTACGACTGGTACTGCGACCTGCCGCCGTCCAGTCCGCAGGTGTGGGGCGAACAAACCGACGTGCCGGAATCGGCCGATTGGTACAACTCCAGTTTCATCATCGCCTGGGGCTCCAACGTGCCGCAGACGCGCACGCCCGACGCGCACTTTTTCACCGAGGTGCGCTACAAGGGTACCAAGACCGTGGCGGTTACGCCCGACTACTCCGAAGTAGCCAAGCTCTCTGATATCTGGATGCACCCGAAGCAGGGTACTGATGCGGCGGTGGCGATGGCGATGGGGCACGTCATCCTGAAAGAGTTCTATTTCGACAAACGCAGCGCGTATTTCGACGATTACGCGCGACGCTATACCGATCTGCCTATGCTGGTGATGCTGAAAGAACACACTACGGCGAGCGGCGAAAAAATCCTGGTGCCGGACCGTTATGTGCGCGCGTCGGATTTCGGCGACAAGCTGGGCCAGACGAATAATCCCGAGTGGAAAACGGTGGCTGTGGACGCTTCCGGAAAAGTGGTGCTGCCCAACGGCGCCATCGGTTTTCGTTGGGGTGCGGACGGTCGCGCCGATCAGGGACAGTGGAATCTTGAATCCAAAGAAGCGCAGCATGGCGTCGATGTGAAGCTGAAGCTCTCACTGCTTGAGGGTGATAATTCTGGCAAAGAAACTGCGCGTGTCGGATTTCCCTACTTTGGCGGCATCGAGACCAAGCATTTTTCGAACAGCCCGCAGAATACGAATGGTGTCCCTAGCGACGTGCTGGTACGCACGGTGCCCGTGCAGCGCATAACCCTGGGCTCAGGCGAAGCGCTGGTTGCCACCGTGTTCGATCTGCAAGCGGCAAACTACGGCGTGGCGCGCGGTTTGCCGGGTGAACTCGCTGCTGCGAGCTATGACGACGACACGCCGTACACACCGGCATGGCAGGAACGCATCACCGGAGTGCCGCGTGCGCAGGTGATTGCCGTGGCGCGCCAGTTTGCCGACAACGCCGACAAAACAGAGGGCAGGTCGATGGTGATCATCGGCGCGGCGATGAACCACTGGTACCACAGCGACATGAATTACCGCGGCATCATCAACATGCTGATGATGTGCGGCTGTATCGGCAAGAGCGGTGGCGGCTGGGCGCATTACGTCGGTCAGGAAAAGCTGCGTCCGCAAACCGGCTGGACCGCACTGGCCTTCGCGCTGGACTGGATACGCCCGCCGCGGCAGCAGAACAGCACCAGTTTCTTTTATGCGCACACCGACCAGTGGCGCTACGAAAAGCTCGGCGTCGAAGAGGTGTTGTCCCCGCTGGCGGATAAAAAGTTGTTCGGCGGCAGCATGATCGATTACAACGTACGCGCCGAACGCATGGGCTGGCTGCCGTCGGCGCCGCAACTGAAAACGAATCCGCTGCAGGTGGTGCGCGATGCGCAGGCTTCTGGCGTGGATCCGAAAGATTACGCGGTCAAGGCGCTGAAAGATGGCTCCCTGAAAATGAGCTGCGAAGATCCCGACCATCCGGACAATTGGCCGCGCAATCTGTTTGTGTGGCGCTCCAATCTGCTGGGCTCCAGCGGCAAGGGACACGAATATTTCCTCAAGCATTTGCTCGGCACCAGCAACGGCGTGCAGGGCAAGGATCTGGGGGCCGAGGAAGCCAAACCGCAGGAAGTGGTGTGGCACGACAAGGCGCCTGAAGGCAAGCTCGACCTACTGGTTACGCTCGACTTCCGCATGAGCACCACATGTCTCTATTCCGACATCGTGCTGCCCACGGCCACCTGGTATGAAAAGAACGATCTCAACACCAGCGATATGCATCCGTTTATCCATCCGCTGTCTACCGCGGTGGACCCGGCATGGCAGTCGAGGAGTGACTGGGACATCTACAAGGGTTTTGCGAAGATGTTCAGCGAAGTCTGCATTGGGCACCTTGGTGTCGAAAAGGAACTGGTACTGACGCCGCTGATGCACGACACACCCGCCGAACTGGCTCAGCCTTTTGATGTTAAGGAATGGAAAAAAGGAGAGGTCGATCTGATCCCGGGCAAGACCGCGCCGCAGATGATGGTGGTCGAGCGCGACTATCCGAACGTGTACAAGCGATTTGCCGCGCTGGGTCCGCTGATGAACAAAGTCGGTAACGGTGGCAAGGGCATCGCGTGGAATACGCAGGACGAGGTGAGGCAACTAGGCGAATTGAATGGTCTCAACATTGGCGAGGGCGTAACCCAGGGCATGCCGAGGATTGAAACCGATATCGATGCCTGCGAGGTTATCCTGCAACTTGCACCCGAAACCAACGGCCATGTGGCGGTCAAGGCGTGGCAGGCACTGGGCAAGCAGACAGGTCGCGACCATACCCATCTCGCCCTGCACCGCGAGGACGAAAAAATTCGTTTCCGCGATATTCAGGCGCAGCCGCGCAAGATCATTTCATCGCCGACGTGGAGCGGCATCGAGAGCGAGACGGTCTCTTACAACGCCGGCTACACCAATGTGCACGAGTTGATTCCGTGGCGCACGCTCACCGGCCGCCAGCAGTTCTATCAGGATCACCCATGGATGAGGGCGTTTGGCGAGGGCTGCGTGAGTTACCGTCCGCCGGTGGACTTGAAGACTACCGCCGGCATCCACGGTATCAAGTCGAATGGTAACCCTGAAATTCTGCTGAACTTCATTACACCGCACCAGAAATGGGGCATCCACTCCACTTACACCGACAACCTGATGATGCTCACGCTAAGCCGTGGCGGGCCGTGCGTGTGGCTGAGCGAAGACGACGCCAAGCGTGCCGGCATCGTCGACAACGACTGGATTGAACTGTTCAACATCAACGGCGCCATCGCGGCGCGCGCGGTGGTGAGCCAGCGCGTCAATCCCGGCATGGTGATGATGTATCACGCGCAGGAGAAGATCGTGAACACGCCGGGATCGGAAATCACCGGCGCGCGTGGCGGCATCCACAACTCGGTGACGCGCATTGTGTTGAAGCCCACGCACATGATCGGCGGCTATGCGCAACTGAGCTACGGCTTCAACTACTACGGCACCATCGGCACCAACCGGGATGAATTTGTGGTGGTGCGCAAGATGGTCAAGGTTGATTGGCTTGACACGCCGGTGGCGGACGAATTAGTGCGGCCAGTGCAAGCCCAGGGAGAAAGCGTATGAAAATCCGCGCGCAAATCGGCATGGTGTTGAATCTGGACAAGTGCATCGGCTGCCATACCTGTTCCGTGACCTGCAAGAATGTATGGACCAGCCGGCCCGGCATGGAATACGCGTGGTTCAATAACGTCGAGACCAAACCCGGCATCGGTTATCCCAAGGAATGGGAGAACCAGGACAAATGGAACGGCGGCTGGGTGCGCAAGAGTAACGGCAGCATCGAGCCGCGGCAGGGCGCGAAGTGGAAGGTGCTGATGCGTATCTTTGCCAATCCCAATCTGCCGGAGATCGACGATTACTACGAGCCGTTTACCTTCGACTATGGCCACCTGCAGAGCGCGCCGGAGATGAAGGCCACGCCGACGGCGCGTCCGCGCAGCCTGATTACCGGCAAGCAGATGGACAAGATTGTGTGGGGCCCGAACTGGGAGGAAATTCTCGGCGGCGAGTTCAGCAAACGCTCGCAGGACCGTAACTTCGATGACATCCAGAAGGACATCTACGGTCAGTTCGAAAACACCTTCATGATGTATTTGCCGCGCTTGTGCGAACACTGCCTCAATCCGGCGTGCGTGGCGAGTTGCCCGTCAGGGTCGATCTACAAGCGCGAAGAAGACGGCATCGTGCTGATCGATCAGGACAAGTGCCGCGGCTGGCGTATGTGCGTGAGCGGCTGTCCGTACAAGAAGATTTACTACAACTGGAAGAGTGGCAAGGCGGAAAAATGCATCTTTTGCTATCCGCGCATCGAAGCGGGTCAGCCCACAGTGTGCTCGGAAACCTGCGTAGGCCGCATTCGTTACCTTGGCGTGCTGCTCTACGACGCTGACCGTATTCAGGAAGCGGCAAGTGTCGAACATGATCGCGACCTTTACCACGCCCAGCTCGGCATCTTCCTCGATCCGAATGCTTCCGAGGTGATCGAGCAGGCGGCCAAAGATGGTATCCCCGACAAGTGGATGGAAGCGGCGCGCAACAGCCCGGTGTACAAAATGGCGGTGGAGTGGAAGGTGGCGCTGCCTTTGCATCCCGAATACCGCACGTTGCCAATGGTTTGGTACGTGCCGCCGCTGTCGCCGATCAGCGCTGCCGCCAACGCCGGCCACGTGGGCGCCAACGGCGAAATTCCCGACGTCAATCAGTTGCGCATTCCGGTCAAGTACCTGGCTAACCTGCTCACTGCAGGTGATACGGTTCCCGTGGTGCGCGCACTGGAGCGCATGCTGGCCATGCGTGCGTATCAACGTGAAAAACATGTCGATAAGCGCATCAACACCGAAGTGCTTAAGCAGGTGGGCATTTCGCAGGCTGAAGTGGAAGAGATGTATCAGGTGATGGCGATTGCGAATTACGAGGATCGTTTCGTGATTCCCAGCACGCACCGCGAATACGCTGAAAATACATTTAATGTGCGCGGTAGCTGCGGTTTTTCCTTTGGCAACGGTTGTTCCGAGGGCATGGGCGAGACCAGCCTGTTCGGCAGCGAGAAGAAACGCACCATACCCATCAAGCTGGAGGTCTGATCATGCTGGGACTCTCAAAACCTGTGTCCGCCACTGGCAGCCTGCGTGTGCTGGCCGCGTTGTTGGGGTATCCCGATGCGCCGATGCGCGGCTACCTGCCCGAGATGCGCGACATCCTGCGCAGTGAAAGCGCGCTGTCCGCGGCACGTCAGGCTGAACTGGATGCACTGATCGAAACGCTGGCGAGTGCCGATCCGCTGGAGATTGAAGCCAACTACGTGGAGTTGTTCGACCGCAGCCGCCACACCTCGCTGCACCTGTTCGAGCATGTGCATGGCGATTCGCGCGACCGCGGCCCGGCGATGATCGATCTCGGACAGACCTACGAAAAAGCGGGCCTGTATCTGGCGCCGGGCGAACTGCCCGACTACCTGCCCGCCGTGCTGGAGTTTGTGTCCACCCAGCCGCCACAAGAGGCGCGCGCTTTTCTAGGCGAGATGGCGCATATATTCAATGCCTTGTTCAATGCGCTGCAGCAGCGCGAAACCCCGTACGCCAGCGTGCTGGGTGCACTGCTCGAACTGGCGGGCGAAAAAGCGCAGACAGTCAAACTGGCTGCTGAACCGTCGCTGGATGAAACATGGGTCGAGCCGCCGGTATTCGATGGTTGTTCAACCAAGGGGCAGTCCAAGCCGGGCACGGCGCAGCCCATACACGTCATGCGCCGTGCTAACGTGAGACAAGGAGCATCGTCATGAGTGGCGTGTATGGTTTTCTATTCCAGGTTTATCCGTACGTCTGCTTCATCGTGTTCGTCGTGGGCAGCCTTATCCGATTCGACCAGAATCAGTACACCTGGAAGAGCGACTCGTCGCAGATGCTGCGTGCCGGGACTTTGCGCTGGGGCAGCAATCTTTTCCACTTTGGCATCCTGTTCCTGTTCTTCGGGCATCTCGTCGGCCTGTTCACGCCGCACAGCGTGTATGGGATCCTTATGAGTGCCGCCACCAAGCAAATGCTCGCTGTGGTGGCAGGCGGGCTTGCGGGATTGGTGTGTTTCGTGGGCTTGTCACTGCTCTTGTATCGGCGCGTGTTCGATCCACGCATCCGTCTCACCAGCCATCCTACCGACATCGCGATTCTAGTGGTGCTGTGGGTTCAACTGGTTGTTGGGCTCATTACTTTGCCCTACTCATGGCAGCACGCCGATGGCAGCGTGATGTTGATACTCGCTGATTGGGCGCAGCGCATCGTGACGCTGCGGGCGGTGGACGCAACTGTGCTGGCATCGCTGCCATGGCCCTATTTGTTTCACATCGTATTCGGCATGACCATTTTCCTGTTGTTCCCGTTCAGCCGGCTGGTACACGTGTGGAGCGGCTTTGCCACTATTGCCTATCTGTTCCGTCCCAAACAAATCATGCGCAGCCGCCGGCTTAACCTGCCCGAGAACCACGATCAACCGCGTCGCACTGTTTGACTTTCCATTGGTGAAATCATGACTGACATGGCGACCTTGTCCGCACCTTCTGTGGCCCGCATCAACGGCGTTGCGCTGCATGCGTACGACGAGAATCTTTCTGCCGAAACCTTGCGCCAGCGCGCTTGCACCGAGTTGCTGCGTCAGGCTGCACAGGCCGCTGGACTGCTGTCCGCGAGCGATACGGCCTCTACCGACGGTGTCATCAGCGAAGGCGCATCGAGCGCCATCGAGGCGCTGCTTGAACAAAATCTCAAGGTGCCCGAACCGTCAGAAGAGGCTTGCCGCCGCCATTATGCGGCGCATGAGAGTAGTTACCGTACGGGCGAGCGTGTACGCGTGCGTCACATACTGTTTGCGGTGACGCCGGGCGTCGATGTGGTGGCTTTGCGCAAGCAGGCGGAGCCCGTTTTTCTTGACGCGCGCTGCCATGACGGCACAGCGGTTGACCGCTTTACCGAAGCCGCGCGAAAGTTTTCCAACTGTCCCAGCGGCGCCGATGGCGGTGATCTGGGCTGGCTCAGTGCCGAAGATTGCGCGCCGGAGTTCGCACGCGAGCTTTTTGGACATGTTGAAGTCGGCGTGCTGCCGCGCCTGGTGCACAGCCGCTTTGGTCTGCATGTAGTTGAAGTGCTGGAGCGCGAGCCGGGCGCGGTGCAATCGTTCGAATCGGTACGCGGCGCGGTGGTGAACTCGCTGCGCCAGCAGGTTTTCGTCACGGCGCTGCGGCAATATTTGCAGTTGCTGGCCGGTGAAGCGACAGTGGATGGCGTGGACCTTGACGCGGCCGACACGCCGCTGGTGCAGTGACGTGAACATTGCCACCTTTGACGACCTGCTGCGCGCGGCCCGCGAGCAGCCCCAGCCCCAGCGGTTGTTGTTCGTGTTTGCCGATGCCGCCCTGCCGGAAGACAGCACACCCGAACAGCGCGCGCGGTTTCAGGCAGGCGAGGGCGGTGCGCTGGTACCGCTGATGTCCGTGGACAAGAATCCCGAGGACCTGGAGACGTTCGCCTCGCTGGTGGAAGAGTCGCGCCAGTTCGGGCAGGACTGGGCTGTGGTATTCGTAGCCGGCTTGTCCGGGCGCGATGGACGCGCGCCGACGAGCATCGAAGCCGACCAGTCACTGCAACGAATGATTGACGCCATCAAGACCGGCGCATTCGGTGCCTTCATGCCGTTCGACCGGCATGGGCAGCCTCTGTTGATCAACTGAGACTCGGCTGTGACAGGCTTTGCACTGTGGCACCCCGGCTTTCGGCCGTTCTATCTGCTGGCCAGCATTTTCAGCGCAATCAGCGTGCTGCTGTGGGCCATCGCGTTCGGGCTTTATGCGGTGCGCTACTGGCCGGTGCTGACGCGGCCGCGGCTCGACGACAAACCGGGTTGAGCGGCGATGGGATTGATTTACGACAATTGGCTGGCCCATACCGGGGTGTTTGTCGCGACGATTTGTGCGGTGTCTCTGGCCGTCCTCGTGCATTACGAAGGATTGATCTTTGTGTCGCGATGGCTGCGCCGCGCAGGCGGGCGCCAGCGTGTGAAGGTGCTGTACGCCATTTACGCGGTGCTGTTGCTGCATATCGTGGAGATCTGGCTTTTTGGTCTGGTGCTATGGTTGTTGTTGCATTGGCCGGAAACCGGTCATATAGCCGCGGGCGCGAATCATGTTGCGCTGGGTTTCCTCGATGCCATTTACCTGTCAGCGGTTACCTACACGACAGTAGGTTTTGGCGATCTGGCGCCGGTCGGGGCCATTCGTTTTCTGGCGGGGACGGAAGCGTTGACGGGCTTTGTTTTAATCACCTGGTCGGCGTCTTTCACGTTTCTGGAAATGGAGCGCTTCTGGCGCAATCCGTGAGCACTTTGACTCGTCGTTATGCCTGACCCCATCATCAGCCGGCTGCGGCGCTTTCAGACGCGCTACTTTCCACGGCTCAGAAAGCAGTTTCAGGCCCTGGTGGATCAGGGACAGCACCCGACGGTGTTGTTCATCGGCTGCTGCGATTCACGCTTGGTCCCGTACCTGCTGATGGACAGCGGGCCGGGAGAGCTTTTCATTGCACGTAACGTCGGCAATTTCGTACCGCCGTTCGATGCGTCACACGGCTACCACGGCACAGCGGCAGCAATAGAGTTTGCCGTGCTCAATCTCAATGTACGCGAGATCATCGTCTGCGGCCACAGTCACTGCGGGGCGATCCGCGCGCTCTATACCGAACTGCCGGCCGAGGCGCAGCACATGGCGAAGTGGCTGGAACTGGGGCGCGACGCCGTGCTGCCGGTGATGCTGTCGGAGGAGGCGCTGCGCCGCACCGAGCAGCGTTCGGTGGTGCTGCAGCTCGAACGTCTGATGGATTATCCGATGGTGCGAAGGCGCGTGGAGGCAGGTGATCTCTATCTGCGCGGCTGGCACTACCTGATCGAGGAAGGCAAGGTGCTGGTGCTGAATATCGAGACCGGGCAGTTTGAAGCGTTCGATGCCGCCATTGAGGCGGCGCGGGCGAATGATCCGCTTGCTGGCGTGAACCTGTTGCCGTAAAGCGCCGCGGTTTTTTGCTGCCAGAGCTGTCACATCGACTACGCGCTACTCAAACTGATACACGTGAGCTGTGTCGTGACGAGCTATATGCTGTTCTTCGTGCGCGGTGTGTGGATGATGCGCGGCTCGGCGTCATTGCAGCGCTGCTGGGTGAAGATCGTACCGCATGCCGTCGATACGCTGCTGCTGGCAAGCGCGGTGGCGATGGCGGTGATGATCCACCAGTATCCGTTTGTTGCGCCGTGGATTACTGCGAAGGTGCTAGCACTGATCGCTTACATCGGGCTCGGCATGATCGCATTGAAGTGCGGCAAAACGCGCCACGTGCGCATCGCCGCGTGGTTTGCGGCGCAGGCAGTATTTTTCTATATCGTGGCGGTGGCACTTACGCGCAGCCCGCTGCCGTGGGCGAGTTAAGGTTCGGCATAACCCCCGTTAGAAAATAGTCGAGCAGCTCCGCCACTGGCCGGATGGCGCTGCCAAACGGCAGGCTTTCACTGCCGCGGAAAAACAATCCCTTTTTGACATCGCCCTTGAGTGCGAATGCCAGTCGCGTGTCGATACAGAACTGGCCGATGCCAGCGATGCCGTCGCGCAGTCCGCACACGGTGAGGCACTTGAATCCCGGCACGCAGCGGCGCGGGTCGGCTTTGGCATGGCATTGCAGCGCTTTTTCGTGGCGCAGATAGTTTTTTAGCCACGGCGTGACCACGGCGCGCGCAGGAAGGCCGGCAACGCTCATGAAGGTGACGATATCTTCCGGTCTGGCTTGCGCGAGCACCTGCTTGAAGTGTTCGTGCGCATCGCCTTCCGTGGTGACCGCAAACGGCGTGCCGATCTGCACTGCGCTGGCGCCGAGATCGAGCAGCGCGCGCACTTTTTCGTAACGGTTGATGCCGCCGGCGGGGATCAACGGAATGCGCTCGCGCTCTATTCCTAAGTATTTGATTATATTAAATATTTCTGTAAATGCCAATTCAAAGTCAAAACGCGGGTCATTGATTTCTCCGGCGCGCGTGGCGCCCAGATGGCCACCGGCGTAGCGCGGGTGTTCGATCACGATGGCATCGGGCAGGCGATTTTTGCGCAGCCATTTTTTGAGAATAATGGCGGCGCCGCGCGCGTCGGACAGTATCGGGACCAGCGCGATATCAGGGAAATCGCGCGTCATGTCTGGAAGATCCAGCGGCAATCCTGCGCCCATCACGATGGCGTGTGCGCCGCTCTCGCACGCTTGCTGCACATAAGCCGCGTGTGCGTCTACCGCTTTCATCACGTTTACCGCGATTGCGCCGCGGCTTTGCGCAAGATCAAGCGCGCTCTTTATTTCACGATCCAATGCAATGAGATTCGCCCGGTCGAGCGCGGTTTTGTCACGGCTGCCATCGGTGGCAGCAAGTAAATCCGCGTGATGATGGCGCAGATCGACGCTGGAGATGGTTCCCATCGCGCCCAGTTGCGCGACATTTCCCGCCAGCCGGTGCGCCGAGATGCCGATGCCCATGCCGCCCTGAACGACAGGCAGAAGAGCGCGGCCTTTGAGGTGCCACAAAGGGAATTCACGCTGACTTGCTGTGGCGGTGTCAGGTATGGGCTTGGGTGGTATGAGCACGCCGTGATTCTATGGAAGCGCGCTACAGGTCGTCTTTGATACGAGTCAAAAAACGGCCGTGGCGAATAGCACAGGGATACCTAGCCGGTGTCATGGGTTCGCAGTCGCCCGATATCGGGAATACGGATTTCCCGCTTGCTGACCTCGATCAGGCCGGCTTCCGTGAGTTGATGCAGGATTCTCGAAAAGTGCTCCTGCGTCAGGTTGAGCCTGGAGGCGATAACGCCTTTGGCGGCCTCGAGATTGATCGTCATGGCCTTAGGCCCGTCATGCTCGGAACTGTCGCGCAGCAGGTAACCGATCACGCGCTGCGTGCCGGAGCGCAGTGTGTAGGACTCGAGGTCGCCCATCAGGTGGTGCAAACGCAGGCTGAGACCTGCCAGCATGCGCCGCGCGAAGCGCGGGTCGCGCTCGATTTCCGCGAACACGCTTTCGCGGTCTACGTGCAGCAATTTGGAGTCGTCGATGGTTTCCGCCGTCACCAGGTACGGCAATTCGAGAAACATCACGGCTTCGCCGAAACTCTGTCCCGGCCCCATCAACTCCACCACCTTTTCGCCACCCTGCGGCGATTGCAGCATGAGTTTTACACGGCCAAAGATAATCACGTGAAAGCCGTGGCAGGTGTCGCCGCGGCGTAACAGAACGGTACCGCGCGGCGCGTCGATGGCAATGGTCTTGCTCGCAATGCGCTGGATGTCGGCTCTGGGCAACTCCCGGAATAGCGGCAGGTTGGCAAGAAAATGTTCGGTGGGAGGTGGTGGTCTCGGCACGGTTATGCGTTGGGTTTAATGATCGCGTTCATACAAAAACTCATTGTCGGGGAAGCGACAGGAAGAGGCTTGATGTAGATCAAAATCGGAACGAAGTAGCATATCGTGCTCAAGCACGGCGGGTCGCAACGACGCGACCGATTTTGTCAATGATTCAACGAGGAATGGAGCCGTGCTTTCTCCATGGCCTGGCACCATACTTTAATTCAGATCAAAGTCTTGTCATTGCAGGATCGATAGACTGAGAACATGCTTTTCTCGGGTTCTCTTTTATGATCGGTTCAGCGAGTCCGCTTGCGCATCACGCCGACACGGCGGGTGTTGTATCGAGTGCCCGCATGGATGCCGCGACACGCCACCGCATCATTAATGTTACGGCGGTATTTGTATGCCAGGCGTTCCATAGTCTGACTTTTGTCGGCCTTGCGCTGTTCCTGCCGTTGATACGCGAAGATATGCATATCAGCTACGCACAGGCTGGTGTGCTGTCGGCTGCCGCGACGCTGAGCTATGCGCTGGGTCAGATTCCTGCCGGCTTCCTTGCGGATCGCTTCGGTCCACGGCGGCTGTTTTTCATCGGGCTGATGGGCTGGTCAGTACTGTCGCTGACGCTGGGGCTGATCCATGTGTTCTGGCTGGCGGTGCTCAACCAGTTTGTCGCGGGCGCCTTCCGTGCTTTGCTGTTCGCGCCGGGTCTTGCGCTGCTAGCCTCGTGCTTTCCGCGCGAGCGCGGCGCCATGGCGATGAGCCTCTATATGCTCGGCGCTTACGCCGGCAATATTCTGTTGGCGCTGGCGGGTCCGGCGCTTGCCGCCGCGCTGGGCTGGCGCACGGCGTTTATGCTGTTTGCCGTCGCGGGCGTGAGCGCCGCGATCGCGTTTTATAGGGTGGGCAACGACAAGGCGCGCAAGGCGAGCGCACAGCCCTTCGCCATCGGCGAGGCGCTGCATCACATCCGGCACAGGGTGCTATGGGTGTGCGGCGCGATCCAGGTTGTGCGCTTCAGCGCAGTGACGGGATTTATTTTCTGGCTGCCGTCGCTACTGGTTGCCGATCGCGGCTTTTCGCTACAGGCCGTCGGCTTCGTTGTTGCGATGGGTGCCGCGTTGTCGGCACTGGCCAATCCGCTGGGCGGCTATCTGTCCGACCGGCTTAAAAATCCGCCGGCGATTATTGGCGTTTCACTGGCCGGGCTGGCATGCGCGTGCGCGTTGCTGGTGTGGGTGGAATCCGTACCGGCGTTGCTGATGGCCGTCGCGTTCGGCTCGATATTCATGCAAATCTACTTTGGGCCGTTGTTTTTTGTCCCGGTGGAGGTGCTTGGGCAGCGCGCTGCCGGCACGGTTGTGGGTTTCAGTAACTTGTTTGCCAATCTGGGTGGTTTGGCGACGGCCTATGCGCTAGGTGCCGTAAAAGATGTGACCGGGTCGTTCAAATGGGGGTTTCTCGGCATCGGCGTGTTATGTATCGTTGGCGTGGTACTGAGCGTAGTACTTGCGCAGTTACGCCATCACGCGCTGGATCAGCAGCCTGCCTATGGTTAAATCTTAGGCTGGTGCGTTCAATAAGCGATGCAGTTCTCGCACACCGTCCCTCGCACGTCTTTACGCAGGTGGGCAGCCCGCAGGTTCACAAACGCAGATGAGTTCCACGCCTCCATGAACGGCGTGTGGTTGAGGTCCCCCATGGCCCAATGTGAAGTTGCATCAAAGCAGCATGCGGAGAGCTTGCCTTCGGCAGTGACGTGTCCTTCGGTGAATGCCGACCAGCAGGGCAAAGGATCGCGCAGGGCACCAAGTCGCCCCTGATTACCCGCGGTCGGACGGTATCCCAGTTGTTCCTCGCGCTGGGTGGCGAAGGCACCCATGGAATACAGTGGCAGCCAGTAATGCTGGTCAACGTACGGGCGCACGCGCGCATCCAGCAAGGCTTCCATTTTGCCAAGCTGCTCGCCGTCGTAACGAATCGACGAGGCGTAGAGTCCGGTCTTGTACCCCTTTTCCCGCCGTATTTCCCAGGTCGTCTTGATATTTTCCAGCGCCCGGTGGAACAGCTTTCCGGCGACCCCCATGATTTTCTCAAATTGATCTTCATCGGCGGCATTGACCGACCACTTCAGCGAATCCAGTCCGGCTCGCATGCAGGCGTCAACGGCTTCAGGAAAAGCCATCGACGCGTTGGAGGTCAAAAACACGTAAGGCATGGCGATCTCCTGCTTGAGATAGCGTATGCAGTCCAGCAACAGCCGCGGATTCATGAAAGACTCGCCCAGGTAGAACACGCCTATTTCTTCCACGCCGGCATCGCGCATTTCCCGCGTAATGCGCTTGAACAGATCAAAGTCCATGTCCCATTTGGGCTGCACCTCGCGCGTGCGCAACGCGCAGAATCCGCAGCGGTAATTGCACCGCGGCGATATTTCGATCTTGACGCTTCTGGGTGCGGGGAGTTTCGCTTGCTGGTATGCGGCCGGGATGCGTGTAATGTCGTCGATGCGGGCAGTGATGCTCATGGTTTCTACTTTTGGAATAAGTTAATACGGGACAAGCGTCTCGCTTGCCGGTCCGCTTGCTCGCCGGAATCGTTCTTTGTCTTGATGCCTGAAGGCAGGTGAAACTCCAACTGCAACTGAAACCATAAAATACGGACTTCCATCCGCCGTGCATTGACTTAAATCAAAAGAACGAAGCAACTTGTGTGTCTAAGTAGCTGTGGCTGAAATACGCAGCGGGGAAAGACGAAAACATCGCGCTCATCACGGTCAGGTTGCGCTTCACACCGCTGCTTGATTTTCGTCAAGGCCGCTATTTGCGGCAGGATTAGCATTAAATCATTAAACAATACGTTGAAGGGAGGCGTTATGTATCAACGCATCATGGTGGCAGTGGACGGCAGCGAAACGGCGGGACGTGGCCTGAAAGAAGCGATCAACCTTGCCAAGGATCAGAAGGCACGGCTTGCAATCGTTCATGTCATTGACCTCGTAGTGGTATACGGGGTGGGGCAGTTTCCGGGTGCGTATATTGGCGCGACACGCGAGTTGGCGCGCGACGTCGTTGAGCATGCGCGCAAGACGGCGCAAGCGGCAGGCATCGAACCGGAAATTCAGTCGCCTGAGATAGTCACAGCCGGTTATCACGTCGCCGAGACGATTACGGAGGTGGCGCACGATTGGAAAGCTGATCTGCTGGTGATCGGCACGCACGGGCGCCGCGGCGTGAGCCGACTGCTGATCGGCAGCGTTGCCGAGCGCGTAGTGCGTCTGTCGCCATGCCCGCTATTGCTGGTGCGCGGGGCTTAGACCGAGATCAAACCCTGTACTGCAAAGGTGCACTGCTGGCGTGACGAGTTGAACGCTTACCGAGCCGGTGCCGCGTGTTGTTCGGCGTGCAAAAACCAGCGATCGATCACCACATGACGTGCAAACCACGCGGTTGCCATCAAGTGCTTTGCGAGTTTTTGCCTGAACGCTTGCGGTAGCCATACCGCGCCTGTTTGACACCGATTTCTTTCCCCGAAGCGCGCTTCCAGGCGCATAACGTAAGGCTCGAGCTTGTGCTGCCGGTAGTCCCCTGCGGCATCCAGTATGACTTGCGCGGCGAACAAGCCGGATTCCACCGCAGGAAGAATGCCTTCGCCGCTTTGCGGGTAAGCCAGACCCGCGGCGTCGCCGACCAGCAGCACGCCGTCATCTGCAAGCTTGCGGCGCGATGTCGGATACAACAGGTAGGCATGACCATTGAACTTGCCGGGCAGATGGCGCGGGATGCTGCCGCGCTGCACTAACCAGTGGCGGAATTGTTCTACGTGTTCCGGCAGCCGATGGTTGTCTTCGCGGCCCAGTCCGACGTTGAGGTAATTTCCTTTGGGAAAGCACCAGCCGTAGCCCTTGAGATCGGGGCAGAAGTAGAGTTCCACCACATCGTTGGCGAATCGGCATTTGCTGCGTTCCTCCGCCGACAGCGGAAACTCGATTTCCTGAGCGCAGACGATAGTCTCTGCGGTATCTCTGGTCTTGCCCTGTCCCTGCTGCGTGCCGAGCAAGCGCGATACAGGACAAAAATGTCCGCCTGCGCCCACCACCAGCGGGGTACGGATCTCGCTGTTTACCAGCCAGCCATTCTCATCGCGCACCATGGTGCGCATGGATTCGCCGAGTTTGAGCCGAGCCTGTGAGCGTTGCAGCAGGTAATCATCGAACTCGCGACGGCGTATGCCAAAGCTCGCGGCATGCGGGTAGCGCGTTTCCACGGATACTTCGCCAATGATGCCGGTGCGAAACCCGTGAATCGGCTGCATCACCCGGCCTTGCGCGTAGTCAGTGCATTTGAGTTCAAGCGCGTCGACGACCGACGGGGTGATCCAGCCCGCGCACACCTTGTCGCGCGGGAACCGCTGCTTGTCCATCACGAGTACATCGAGACCTGCGCGCACTAATTGCCGCGCGCAGGTTGCGCCGGCGGGGCCGCCGCCTACAATCAATACGTCGCAAGAACGCATGGACATCAGCTTGCCGTGGGCGGGTGGCAAAGATGAGCGCGGGTCCATGGCACGTCATTGCTGGTCGAGCGCGCGAACAGCACCTGGAACAACTGCAGTTGGCCGGTGTTGAACGCCGCGAGCGATCCCGACAGATACAGGCGCCAGGTACGAACGAAAGCTTCGTCATACATGGTGCTCACGCGCCCGGTTGCATCCTCGAAGCGTTGCAGCCAATGCCGGAGTGTCAAGGCGTAGTGCAACCGAAGGTTCTCGACGTCGATGACCGAGAACCCCGGCGGTTCGAGTATTTCAGTCATTTCCCGCAGTGTCGGAGGGTAGGCGCCGGGAAATATCCGCTTCCTGATCCAGGCGTTGAACGCCGCGGGCTGAGTCTGACCAATGCTGTGGAGGAGGCCGCGCCCATGGCTCGCGAGACAGCGGTCGATAAGGTTTCCAAGCTCATGGTAGTGGCTCGGGCCGACGTGCTCCAGCATGCCTACCGAAACAAATGCGTCGTAGCGGCCCTGAATATTGCGGTAGTCGTCTTCGATGAATTCGACGCGCTGCTCCATATCCATTGCACGTGCACGGGCCCTGGCATAGGCGATTTGTTCGCGCGAAATGTTGAACGCCTTCACTCGCGCGCCATAGTGCGTGACCATGTGCAGCGCCAGCGCACCCCAGCCACAGCCGGCTTCGACCACGGTCTCATCGGGACGCAACCTGAGCTTGCGGCAAATGAGATCCATCTTGGCGATCTGCGCCTGCTCGAGCGTCGCATCAGCAGCAGGGAAGTAGGCGCAGGTATAGCTCATCTGCTGATCGAGCCACAGACTGTAAAATTCATTGCCGAGATCGTAATGATGATGAATGTCGTTGCGCGCCGCGGCAAAGGTGTTTCGGCGACCGTGATGGAGCCACTTGGCTGCGCGATTGAGCCATCGGGAGTAGGGATTGCTGGGCCGCAGTCTGTGGAGATAAACGGTTTCGAGTAACTTCACGAGATCGCCTTCGATCTCGATCGATCCTTCACTGTAAGCCTCGCCGAAATGCAGGTTGGGATTTATCAGCAATTTGAGCAACGAAGCGCGATTGGCGATCCGCAATCTGCCCACCGTGCGCCCTGTGGCTGGTGTTATCGATTCGCCGTTCCAGAGTGTGATTCGCATCGGTGGATCGCCGAGCGAACGCAAGAAAAGCCGCAGAAGATACCCTTCCGGACTTTGAGTGCGTTCCTTCTGGATACCACCTTCGGTTTGCCGGCCTAACGGTTTTAGCAGTTCCGCATCATCCGGTTTCATTGAATCAGCTCCTTGCTCAACGTAATAACGGTGACCAGTGCAAAATCAGCCAAGCCTCCTCGTTCGTTGTCAAGACCGCTCAGAGCCACGTTGACGCGGACCCTTTCGAGCATTTGTTTCGAGCGCATGGCGATCACGCCGTCTGGCGCCAGAATGCTCTTGTTGATGCGCCTTAAGTTTACATGATCCTGTCGACGACTCAAATTTCAAGCTAACACCTTGAGGTGGCTCTCAATTGATTTGGATCAAGCATTGGAGAGTCGATCCGCAGCGTTATCCTGGATGGCCGCTGGAGCGGAAATCCGGCAATCACCGGCGAACGAGGATGCGCGCACACCGCTGTACGGGAAGCATCACGATGCCTGGATGGTTGCTGCCCTCGCCCTGCTATACGGGGAGCAGTGTCAGCCGCAAGCGCCGATCGCCCCGCATGCTGTGCAAAACTCGCAGCCGTCCTTTTTGATCACAGCCAGGTTGCCGCATTCCTTGCATGGCTTGCTGTGCAGCGGTTTGTAATCGTAAGCATCGGGCCTGCGGTCATCTTCGGGAATTTCCAGCACGCCCATATTACTGAGTGGAAAGCCTCGCTCATCCAGCACACCCAGCATCGCGTAACGGTGAATGATAAGCCTGGCAGAGTAGGCGACCGTGCTCCGAAAATTTTCCTGGCGCGCTTCACCGGGCACGCGCGCCATGAAATCGCCCAGCGGCTCGTCATAGGTGAGCAGTTTGCGCAGTTTCATGCCGATCCATGCGGGGTCGACCACTCGCATGTCGAGCGAGAGTAGTTTGCAAAGTCCGTCGAGCGCGCGCGGGTAAACGCCTGCCATCCACACCGAGTACGGGCGACGCTGGCCGTTAGGCAACACCAGTTCCTTCAGCATCAGCACGAAGTCGTCTCCGGAACTCGGGTTGTAGATATCGGCGGTCCACGACATCGTTCCATCGGGGCCGGTCTTGGGTTCTTTTTTTGCAAACATTGCATCGAGTACGGGAGACTCGCCGCCGGGCTTGGCAAGTGCGCCCAACTGATCGACGCGATAACGCACGATGCGCGCAAAAGCTGCGACGATGCTTGGCACGCGCTCGAGTTGGCCCTCAGGCGGCATCGGACAATCGAAAGCATCGCCACCCGCGCGCGCCAGCATGTCGAGTTTCACGCGCAGCCACCGGGCATCTAGCGCGCGCATGTCCATCGACAGCGTCTTCGCCACCGCCCCAATGCCGCGTGGCTGCTCGTTGCCGTTGATCCACACTTCAAATGGGCAGGACGTGCCGTTCTCGACGTGGCCGACAAAAATCGCAAAGCGCCCAAACGGAGATTCGACCATGTATGTCCACGACGGATTGCCGGCGGGCAACGCTGGCCTGTCGGGCCAGCGCAGACTCGCGAGCGCCGGCTGCGGCGCGGCGTCGAGCCGTATGCGACGGTCCATGTCCGTGGTGTCGAGATCATGGGGTTGCGTGGTTTTTACCGACAGCACGCTGCCCAGCACGGCGTTGGGACGGTAGGTGGTGATGCCTTTTAACCCCGATTTCCATGCTTCGAGATAGAGGTTTTTGAACTGTTCGTAAGGATAATCTTCCGCTACGTTGACAGTCTTGCTGATCGCCGAATCAACAAACGGGGATATTGCCGCTGCCATGCGCATATGATCGAGTGCTGAAATTTCCAGTGCGGTAACGAATGCCTGCGGCAGATGCTCCATGTCGCCCCCGATGTGGCGGTAGAGCCGCCAGGCGTGATCCTCAACGTCGTAGGTCTTGTGCGTATCATCGGGCATGCGTTTCTTGCGCTGGTAAGTCCACGAAAATGCAGGCTCGATGCCGTTCGATGCATTGTCTGCAAACGCGAGTGAAATCGTACCGGTGGGCGCGATCGACAACAGATGGCTGTTGCGCAGGCCATGGCGCGCGATGTTTTTTTTCAGATCCTCAGGCAGGCGCGAAGCAAACCGCGGCGGCGCCAGATACTGCTGCGCGTCGAACAGCGGAAAGGCACCTTTCTCTTTCGCGATCACGACCGACGCGGCGTAAGCTTCATCGCGCATGACCTCGGCGATTCTCGCGCCCATGCGCCGTGCATCCGGCGTGTCATATTTCAAACCAAGCATGATCAGCGCGTCGCCGAGCCCGGTAAAACCCAGTCCGATGCGGCGCTTGGCGCGCGCCTCCGCCTGCTGCTGCGCCAGCGGCCACACGGTAACGTCGAGCACATTGTCGAGCATGCGCACTGCGGGATGCACCACGCCGCTGAACGCCTCGAAATCAAAACGCGCCTGCGGCGTGAATGCGTCAACCACACATTGCGTGAGATTGATGCTGCCGAGGCAGCAGCAGCCATACGCGGGCAGCGGTTGCTCGCCGCACGGGTTCGTGCTCTCTATTTTTTCGCAGTAGGAAAGATTGTCGTCAGCCGTGATGCGGTCCATGAAAATCACGCCCGGTTCGGCGTGATCGTAGGTGGATTGCATGATCTGCTGCCATAGATCGCGCGCGGGAACGCTGCGATATATCCACATGCCGTCGGAGCGCATGCGCGCATCCGGCACCAGCGGCTGGCCCGGCGCGACCTTGTGCACAAGCTCCCAATCGCCCGCATCCTCGACCGCGCGCATGAATGCATCGGTCACCGCGACGCTTACATTGAAATTGCGCAGGTCGCCGTTATCCTTGGCATGGATGAACGCCTCGATGTCGGGATGGTCGCAGCGCAGGATGCCCATCTGCGCGCCGCGCCGCGAGCCGGCAGATTCGACGGTCTCGCAACTGCGGTCAAACACGTGCATATAGGACACCGGGCCGCTTGCGCTCGAGTGCGTGCCGCGCACATACGCACCCTTCGGCCGGATCGACGAAAAGTCGTAGCCGACACCGCCGCCACGCCTCATGGTTTCTGCCGCCTCCATCAGCGCAACGTAGATGCCGGGTTTGCCATCGACGGTTTGCGACACCGAATCGCCCACCGGTTGCACGAAACAATTGATCAGCGTCGCCTGCAAATCGGTGCCGGCGGCGGAATTGACGCGTCCGCCCGGAATAAAGCCGGCCGTGAGTGCTTCAAAAAAAACTGCTTCCCAGTGTGTCGGGTCTTGCTCGACCACGGCGAGTGCGCGTGCCACGCGGCGGCGCACATCGTCCATGCTGCGTTCATCGCCCTTGGCATATTTCTCAAGCAGCACATCCAGGCTAACTTGTTGTTCTGTAATGGAAAAATAAATATCGTCTCGTTTCATTCCTATTCCTCAATACCGGCACTGGTTAGCCGTATGCGTACTTTGGAAGCACGATACTCCAACGGCGGAAGAACACTATGACCCACGTCACATTTTTTTTCGCGGGCAGCACTCCTCCTCACGCTCGATTTTAGGTGCGATCGATTTTAGAATCGCGAATACGGTGTTGTGCAGTTCGGTTGCTTGCACGCAGCCTCCTGTTGTCGTCAAAGCCTGTCCGGAGCCTGGAGTGTTCGCGACACATCAGCCACAAACAGCGCGCCCGAGTGTCCATCAGTGATGCGATGATCCACGGCGAGCGTGGCGTGCCTAGTGCCTATCGTCATGGGAAACGTTCCCGCCTTTGGTGATGACAGGAAAGCCGTTTTGCCGGGTTGCCGATGATTACAACTACACGCTGCCGATGGAAATCACGATCTCCCTTACCTTGCCGAATTCATGTATTTTGTCCAGAAAATACTCGGCGCCCAGGCGCAGGCACAACCGCCGGGTAGTCTCTTCCGCGCTATGCGTGAGGATAATAGCGGCCACTGGCGGCTGATGATTTTTGACTAGCCTGAGCAGTTCAACGCCATTGGCGATGGCGATATCAATAACGGCGAAGCGCGGGTTGCCCTTGCGGATGCCATCAAGCGCGTCACGTGCGTTGGTGGCGCGACCTATCACTTCCGCCACATCGTCGATCGATGCGACGAGCCGTTCGATGACCACGGCCGATGGGTCGGCAATAAACACGCGTGGACGGATGGGGTTTTCCATGAGCAACGATGCTGTTCGATCACTAGGTCTTTTCACGACGTGATACCGCTGCTTCATTGCAGTGCGGCTGATACAATCTATTACGCGCGCCAGATGTGCGGCTGATCTAGATCAACTGCGCGGTACGGAGCCTAGCATCGCTGCACGGGATACATTATAAGTATATGTTTTTATTGATTTTTTTACTTGACTGAGCATGGCGGCGATGTCATCAACATCGGATGAAGTTGCCCGCGTGCATGCGCTGGAAGCACACGATGCGCAGCTCGCTGCCATCGTGCGTGCGGTCAAGCTGGCTGTGATCAGCGTCGATGAGACGCAAACCATCGTCCTCTTCAATCCGGAGGCCGAAGCGGTGTTCCGATGCGGCGCGGCACAGGCGCTCGGCGGACCGCTCGATCGCTTTATCCCAGCGGCCGCGCGCGTAGCGCACCGCCAGTATCTGGCGAACTTCGACGGCCGTCCTGGGAAGCGCGGCGCGCGCAGCATGGGCGGAGACCGCATACTCACCGGCTTGCGCGCGGATGGCAAGGAATTTCCGATCGATGCCTCGATTATCAGCACCGAGGTCGCGGGCCGCAAGTGGTATACCGTGATTCTGCGCGACGTAACCGAGCGTGTTCGTGATCGGCAACAGTTGCAGTTTCTCTCTAACATTGTCGAATCTTCATCGCAGGCGATACTGAGCCGCGACCGTGAGGGCACGATCATGAGTTGGAATGAGGCGGCGGCGCATATCTTCGGCTATACACAAAAAGAAGCCGTTGGCCAAAACATCCGCATGCTCTTTTCGAACGAAGCGTCGCGCGATTACACCGGTCTCGCTGAGCGCGCAATGCGCGGCGAACCTGTCGTCAATTTTGAAACCAGGCGCCAACGCAAGGATGGAACCCTAATCGACGTTGAGGTGACGATATCGCCCATCAAACACGATGATGGTTCCGTTGTCGGCACCTCGGCGATTTATAGCGATATCACGGAACGCAAGCGCATGGAAGCGCAAATGCACAAACTCATCAACGACCAGCGGCAGGCGGAGGCGCAAGTCCGCGAATCGCGCGACCGGCTGCGCGAGTTATCCGCTGCGCTGCAGATCATACGCGAGGAAGAAAAAACCCGTATCGCACGCGAACTGCACGATGAACTGGGCCAGGCGCTGACCGCGCTGAAAATGGACGCTGCCGCTATTGCCAGTGATCTCGATCCAGCGCAGGAAGCGCCACTCAAGCGTACTGCCGCAATGAAGCAACTGATCGACGCCACCGTGGCCTCGGTGCGGCGCATTTCCGCTGATCTGCGCCCGGTAATGCTCGACAATCTGGGCCTGGTGCCTACACTGGAATGGCTGACCAGACAGTTTTCAGACCGCACCGGTATCCGTGTCGATCTGGATATTCCCGACGAGAATCTCGGCGTGAGCGGGGACGCTGCCACGGCGATTTTTCGCATTGTGCAGGAAGCGCTGACCAATGTGGCGCGTCATTCCGGCGCAGATGAGGTCGGCATCGAAGTGCGGCGCCAGGGCGGAAACGTGGTCACGCGCATCCGCGATAACGGCAAGGGATTTTCCGAGCCGGATACGCGCAAAGCCCGGTCATTTGGACTGCTTGGCATGCGTGAACGTGCCTATGTGCTGGGCGGCGACATGAAGATCAGCAGCCTCGCACAGAAGGGCACGCAGATCGAAGCGGTCATTCCGGCTTTCGGCACGGTGCAGGGGCGCGGCTCATGATACGGGTGTTGGTAGCGGACGATCACACCATCGTGCGCGAAGGATTAAAGCAAATCCTTGCCAGGAGCGGTGATCTGGTGGTGGCGGGCGAAGCGGCCAACGGCAACGACGTGCTGAAGATGGTGCGCGAGCACGAATGGGACGTGCTGGTGACCGACATGTCGATGCCCGGCCGCAACGGGCTGGAACTTATCAAGCTGGTCAAGGCGGCGCGTCCAAAACTGCCGGTGCTGGTGCTCAGCATGTACGGCGAAGAACAATTCGCGGTGCGCGCGATCCGCGCCGGCGCATCCGGCTATCTCAACAAGGAAAGCGCCAGTGATCAATTGGTAAGCGCCATACGCAAAATCGCCGACGGCGGCGTGTACGTGTCACCTGCGGTGTCCGAAGCGCTGTTGCGCAATGTGCGTGACGGCGAACGCAGGCTGCCGCACGAACAACTGTCTGACCGGGAGTTGCAGGTATTGCAGTTGATCGCCGGCGGACAATCGGTCAACGACATCGCGGCGACGCTGAATCTCAGCCCGAAGACCGTCAGCACGCACAAGGCGCGCATCCTCGAAAAAATGAAATTGTCCAATCAGGCCGAACTGATTCGCTACGCGATAACACATCGGCTTGGTGATGCTGTGCCGCCTTCCATATAAGCATCTGTTTTTAAATATTTTTTTATAAGTGCTGCGATTCGCATCACCGGCTGATGCGTCGTAGGGATTTCCCTACACGCGATCGTGGCAGTTCCCGACAGCGTTTTCATCCATCGCTGATAGCGCGCGATGCGGGGCGCTCCTACAGTGGGGCCACTGCAAAACCAATCGGGGGAAGCGCCATGCCAGTTGCCGCACAACATCACGATATCAGCCCTGCCATTCCGGTTTCAATGCGCCATCATCTGCGCGTGGTGGGTTCCGGAATTGCCGCCGAAAACACCTGTGAACGCTGTGCGCTCAACGCGATCTGCGTGCCCGAAGGCCTCGCAGACAGTGAACGGCAGGAATTTACATCACTGATTTTCCAGCACAAGCGTCTGCGCGCAGGTGAAACGCTGTTTCACGCCGGTGAGCCGTTTACACATCTGTATTTCGTCAAAACCGGTTCCTTCAAAACCGTGGTGCTGCTCGACGATGGGCGCGAACAGGTGACAGGTTTTCACTTTGCAGGTGACGCGCTCGGCATCGATGCCATCAGCTCGCCCAGCCATCCCAGCGAAGCAGTCGCGCTGGCGGACGCACATGTATGCGCAATACCGTTTGCGTCACTCACGCGCCTGAGCCGCCGCGTTGAACATTTGCAATCCTATGTGCAGCGCCTGCTTGCGCGCGAAGTGGTGCGCGATCAGGGGCTGATGCTGTTGTTGGGACGCATGCACGCCGAGGAGCGGGTGGCGGCGTTCCTGATGAATCTGTCGAGCCGCTTTCGCGCGCGCGGATACTCCGCGCATGAATTCACGCTGTCGATGGCGCGCGAGGACATTGGCAATTACCTCGGCCTCACGCTGGAGACGGTGAGCCGCTGTTTCTCGCGTCTGAAGAATACCGGCGTGCTGGATGTGGATAACCGGCGCATAAGGATTTTGAATATCGAAACGCTGCAAACCGCGGTCGGAGGCATGGAGCGGGCAACAGGGCGCAAAACCCGGACCGTCGGGAGATAGCCTCTGCTCAAACGCCGGCACACTTAACACTAAACGAAAGGACGATCATGTTTACGAACATTCTGATACCGACTGATGGCAGTGAACTTTCCATGCAGGCCGGCCGCCGGGCCATCGAACTGGCGAAAGTGTTCAAGGCCAGGACCACGATAATGCTGGTGTCACCCACGTTCAAGCAACTTACAGACGAGGGATTCGTGGGGCCCTCAATGAGCGTCAACAAACGCGAATGGGAAAAAAGCGTTGCCGAACGTGCGAGCAAGGTGCTCGACGCGGCAGCAACCGAAGCCAAAAGCGCCGGAGTCAAATGTGAGACCGTGCATGTGTTTCGCGATTTGCCGCATCTGGCGATTGTCGATACGGCGAAGAAGAATGGCTGCGACCTGATCGTGATGGGGTCGCACGGTTACGGCGGATTCAAGCAACTGGTGCTGGGCAGCGAAACCTCGCGTGTGTTGTCGCATTCGAAGGTCCCGGTGCTGGTGTACCGTTAGGGTTTTGCCGTGGCGTACGGGTGGTTGATGTGGATCAATGCGCGAACTGCGGCTGCGCTTACACTGGGCGCAACCGGGCGCCGGCGGAATGCGCCGGGCGCAAATGCAAGGTCGGGAGAAGGCGCATGGCCATAGGGGATGTGTGTAACCGCGAGGTGGTATTCGTCAACCGCGAGGTGACGGTGCATGCCGCATGTAAATTGATGCGCCACTACCACGTCGGCAGCCTGGTTGTGGTGGACGAGGTAGACGGCAAGCGTGTGCCGGTGGGCATATTGACCGACCGCGACATCGTGGTCGAGATCAGCGCCATGGATCTTGATGCCAAGATAATCACCGCAGGCGACATCATGTCGTCCGATCTGGTGACGGCGCCGGAATCGCTGGGACTGTCGGAAGCCATCGAACTGATGCGTTTCAGAGGCATACGGCGCATGCCGATCGTCAACGACGAGAATCGCCTGGTGGGCATCGTGACGATAGACGACTTGCTGGCGGTGTTGGCGGAAGAGCTTTCCAGCATTGCCCATGTGGTGTCGCGCGAACACATGCGTGAAGGGCGGGCGCGCAAATAGCCGCCCCTGCGTGCGAATTCGCAAGGTGGTGACACCACCGGTAAAAGCGTGCGCGCCGCGCCTTGCGGCTGGTGTGTCCGTCATCGCGGCGTTTAAAGTCATTGCGGCGACGTTGCTGGGTCAGATGCAGGCGAACAGGCAGGCTGCAATAAAGGGTCGCGATCCCGAGTATCTGCACCAGATGCGTGTTGCCGTTCGGCGCTTGCGCTCACTGTGCGGCGATTATGTGAAAGTACTTCCCGAACCGGCGGTGCGGCCGCGTATCGTGGATCTCAAATGGCTCGCGCATGCGCTGGGACCGGCGCGCGACGCGGACGTGTTCGTGATCGATATCTGGCCGCCATTGCGCGCGGCGTTGGGTGAAAATCCCCTGCTGGGACAGCTTGATACACAGTGGCTGGAACAGCGTCGCGCCAATGCAGTGAAGGCACGTCGCGCGCTTGTTTCCCGCCGCTACCAGCGCTTTGTGCGCAGATTCCAGCGCCAGCTCGTGCAAGACACGTGGCTCACAGGCGCATCGCCTGAGCAACTTGCCGTGCTGGACGGCGCCGCGAGCGATTTTGCGCGGCGCGTGATCAGACGCCGCACTGCCAAAGTACGCAGCCGCGGGCGCGAGCTGCTCCGACTGGATGCGGCGCAACTGCACGCGCTACGCATCCGGATCAAAAAACTGCGCTATGCCACCGATGATTATAGCTCGTTGTTCGAGGGCGCTTCATTGCGCCGCCTGCTGAAATACCTGTCACGTTTGCAGGACGTATTGGGTGCGGCCAACGATGCAAATGTTGCCTATCAGCTGGTAACGGAGGCGCTCGCCGGCATGCGCGGGCACGCAGCGACCCGGTTGCGTGCGGCGGTCACGCGCTGGCGCAAGGCACGCGCAGTGACGCTGCATCGGGAATTGCTGGTGGCGTGGCGAGCGTATAGACGCGCGGACAAGTTCCTGGATCAGGCAAGCGATGGATGCGGCGGAGATACGAGCCACTAGCGGCGTGGCGGCTGCGGTAGAATTCCCCCTCCGGAAAGCAGCGCCCAAGGGTGATCGATTCGCCCGGCCTGCAGCGGATCAAGGAGGTTAGTCATGGGCCAACTGTTTCGTGCCGTCGCTCTGGTATCGCTGGTCAATGTCGCACTATTGCCATTGACTTGCCTGGCGCAGGCGCAACCTTCGGCGGCATTTCCATCGCGCGCGATCCGCATCGTGGTGCCGTTTCCGCCGGGCGGCACGTCAGACATACTTGCGCGCACCATCGGCCAGAAGCTCACCGAGGAATGGGGGCAACCCGCGATCACCGACAATCGCCCGGGCGCAGCGGGCAATATCGCGTCCGATTTTGTGGCCAAATCCAAGGGCGACGGTTATACGCTGTACGTTAATACCGTCGGCACGCACGCGATCAATCCCGCGATCTATGCCAAGCTTTCGTTTGATCCGTTGAAAGACTTTACTGCCATTACCAATCTCGTCAATTTACCCAGCATATTGCTGGTGCATCCGTCGGTGCCGGCGAAGAATGTGAAGGAACTTATCGCGCTGGCGAAGCGGCGGCCGGGCGACCTGCTGTACAGTTCAGCGGGCAGCGGCGCGCAGCCGCATCTCACCGCCGAGATGTTCAAGACGATGACCGGGCTGAAGATTTTGCATGTGCCTTACAAAGGCGCGCCGCCACAGATGATCGCGCTGATCAGCGGCGAAGTCGCACTGACGTTCGCCACAGCGCCGTCTGGCGTGCCGCTGGTGAAAAACGGGCAGGCCCGCGCCATCGGCGTCACCAGTGCCAAGCGCATACCCGCTTTGCCTGACGTGGCAGCCATCAACGAGACGCTGCCCGGATATGTCGCCGTCGGCTGGAACGGCCTGATGGGCCCGGCGGCGATGCCCGCGCCGGTGCTCGAAAAAATCCATTCGACCGTGTCAAAGATCGTGCGATTACCCGATATACGCGACAAGCTCATCGGCCTGGGCGCGGAACCGGCTTTGACCACGCCGGCGGAATTTGCCGATCTGATCAAATCCGAGCTTGTGAAATGGGCAAGGGTGGTAAAGGATTCTGGCGCGAAACTCGATTAACAAAAATAGATTCAAATCGAATGGAATATTCTTGAATGTCTGCTACACCTACCGCTGAACTTGCCGCATTTATTACCAGCCTCCAATACGAACAAATTCCTTCCGCGATACGCGAGCGGGTCAAAGACATCATTCTCGATTCCATCGCGAGCGCGCTTGCCGGCACGCACGGCGATGAGGTTAAGCAAATCCGCGGACTGGCTGCTGCACTCGGCGCGTCCAGCGAGGCCAGCATCATCGGCGGCGACAAACTGTCGCTGGCGGGCGCGACACTGCTCAACGGCTACTTGGTTACCGCGGTTACCGTGTGCGATGTGCACCGGCCCACGCTGTATCACACCACGCCGCAGGTGGTGTCGCCCGCTTTGGCCATCGCCGAACGCGACGGCGCCAGCGGCAAGGCGCTGTTGACCGCGATAACGGCGGGTTTGGAAACCTCGGTGCGCGTGGCCAACGGAACCAACTACGCGGCGTTTCGTTCGCGCGGCTGGCATTCGCCGGGCGTGGTCGGGCCGTTCGGCGGCGCCGCGGCGGTTGGAAAATTGCGCGGTTTCAATGCTGATTTACAGCGCAATGCGTTCGGGCTGGCCGGCAGCCAGTCGGCGGGCACCTTCGCGCACTGGGGCACGCCGACCATCAAATTTCACCAGTGCCGCGGCGCGCTGTCGGGATTGATGGCGGGCTTGCTGGCGGAACAGGGCTTTCTCGCGTCGAAGGAAATTCTTGCACACAAGGACGGCGGCATTTACAACGCGTATTCCGATGGCGGTAATCCCGCTTCGGTGGTTGCGGACCTCGGCAAACAATGGACGCTGGAACAGATTTCGCTGCGGCTGTGGCCGGCGGCGAGTTCCGTGCAATCGGTGATTACCGCACTGCTGGCGCTGGCCAACGCGCATGATCTCAAGCCCGCAAAAATTACGGAGGTCCGCGTCGGCCTGTCAAAGGGTGTCTACGACATGCACGGCACGCTGGCGTGGGACGATAAATTCAAAGCCCTGCTGTCGATGCCGTACATTACTTCCGTGGTGCTGCACGATCGGGCGTGCTGGCTCGATCAGTTCGAGCCTGCGCGTGTCAAGGACAGGGTCGTGGATGCGTTTGCGCGCGAGCGGGTCACCGTCCATATTGAACCCGGCATTGAAGGCACGGCTGCACTTGTGGAAATCAAAACCACCGACGGCGCTACCCACGTCGATCGGCGCAAGGTGGCCAAGGGTGACGCGGCCGATCCGTTAAGCCGCGCCGAGATTCAGGACAAGTTGCGTACGGCGGCGAAGGGTGTCATTTCGAACGCGGCCGTTGATCGCGTCATTGCCCTGGTTGATGACCTTGAGCGTCTTGACAATGCGCGCGATCTGCTCGATGCAATACGTTCGGAACGCCGGCAGACGTAAGCGGGATCAGCGCCGGGTCGCCAGCAAGCCGATCACCACACCGACAAGCGTGGCTGCCCCAATGGCCTGCCACGGATGCGCATGGGCGTACTGGTCAATTGCCGTTGCGGCAGGTTTGACTTTGTCGATAACCGCAGTCTCTATACGCACGATGTGTGGTTTGACGTCGTTGACGGTCTGTTGCATGCGGCGGCGCAGTTCGACCACTTTGTCACCTGTTTCCGCAGCCGTGGCTTTGACCAGTTCTTCCGCGTCGTGCACCAGAACTTTGAGATCTGTTGCGAGTTTTTCGCTTTGCGCACTCATGTTATGTCCTTTTGAAATGATGTGATGTTTAGCGGTGTACCAGCACGGGTATTCGCGATTGGGATAGCACTTTGCTGGTCTGGCTGCCGAGCAGCAGCTTGCTTAGTCCGCTGCGTCCGTGGGACCCCATGAAAATCAAGTCGCATTTGTACTTGCGCGCGGCTTTGACGATGGCGTCAGCGGGCGAATCGCTCATCACGTAGTACCCGGCACAAGCTACCCGGTTTTCAGTGGCGGCTTTCCGCACGGCATCCAGATGGCGCTGCGCGGTTTTTTTTGCTTGTGCCAGGTGCTGTTGCGGCGAAATCATATCGGGCGGTACGTAATCGGCGTAGACCTCGATATGGTAAGTCGGTGCCACGTAAAAACCGGTAATTCTCGCGCCGAGTTTACGTGCCAGTTTCGCGGCGTCGCGCAGGGTCCTGCGCGACAGCGCGGAGCCATCCGTTGGAACCAATATGTTCTTGTACATCGCATGCTCCTTCAGGTTTAAAAGCGTAACTTAACCGCTTTTGCGAACTATAGCCGCCGTCCCGGTGGGGGGATTGATCCATATCAAGGGTTCTTCCACAGGCGGGTTCATCATGATAAGGCATTACTGTTGATTGCAAATTACTGAAAGGAGTATCCCATGAAGAACCCCATTTCCCGCCATAACCCTTTTGATGATCCGTTCTCGGGAATGTTCCTGCAGCCTGTGCGGTTTGGCATGGACGCGTTGCCTGATCTGCAGATCAAACTTGACGTCACGGAATCGGCGGACGCCTACCAGATTGCAGCCGACATGCCGGGCGTCAAAAAAGAGGATATCAAAGTGTCGGTGGACGGGAACATGGTGCGCATCAGCGCGGAAGCCAGGAAAGAAAGCGAGGAAAAGAAAGGCGACCAGGTGTTGCGCAGTGAACGCTACTACGGCTTGCTGGAACGCTCTTTTTCCGTGGACAGCGACATCGACGAGGGCAAGGTGGACGCCAAATACGCCGATGGCGTGCTGAAGCTCAAGCTGCCGAAGAAAGCAGCGGGCGCGGCACGGCGTATTGCGGTGAATTGAAGGAGATGCATGATGGCCATGCGCTATTTGCGGCGTCCGCCGAAACCCAAACCTTCCTCACGCAAGCCGGGTGCGCTACAGGCCGGGCGCGCGGCGGCTGCACAGGATCTCGTTGGTCCAGTTGCACAGCCGATGATTGAAGTAGCACCCGACGAACGCGAGAAGCTGGCGCAAGCGCTGGCGTATTTTTGCGTGGCGTGCGGGCGCGAACATGCATCCAGCAGCGTTCGTTGCAATGATGTTGCCTGCGCGGAGGCGGAGATCATCGCAGTGATCAGCCGCGCGCAATGAAGACCGCCTGCTTTTGGCGCATGGCGATGTGCGGCTTCATGCTCGCATCTTCGTCGGTTTTTGCGCAAACGCCCGACCCGGCGCGTGGCCGGGCACTCTACGAAAACCATTGCCTGGTTTGCCACACCAGCCAGGTTCACTCACGCGTCAACCGGATTGCGATTTCCCGTCTGGAGCTGCGCGAAATCGTGGAGAAGTGGCAGGTGCAGCAGAAACTGGTGTGGAGCGCTCAGGACGTAGAGGACGTGGTGGAGTTTTTGAATCTCACGCGCTACCAGTTTCCTTGAGATTTCCAGCAGCCAGTGAATTGCAGAAATATCATTTAAAAACAAATAGTTATATAATTTTACAATCTAGGCCTTACGAAACGCAGCCTCCATCTCGCGGCGCACGCCTACCGCTTCGTTGTCGGGCACAGCGATATCGTTCCACGTCACGGTCTGACCTTTGGTCACCTGGCGGGTGATTTTCACGCCGTGCGCAAGTCCGATCGGCAGTCCTTCGCAGGCGAGCGAATCGGCGGCGGGCATCAGGCGGCCATGCACCGTATAGCCGCCTTCGCCATCGAGCGATTCCCCCTCGCGCAGATCGCGCTTGGCGACAGCCACGGCATCGCCGCGAAACCCGGTTGCGGCACCCGTGGCTTCTCCGCGCAACCCTGCCGAGGCGACGCTGATGCCGAGTTCAAGCCCGATCAGATGATAGGGTTTGTACATTGCGGCATAGTTGCCGCTGTCGTCGGTGTGCAAACCGTATTCCCCGAAACAGCGACGCACATAGTCGCTGTCGGCGGCAAACGTCACATACACGCCCCAGCGCAAATCGCGAAACACCGGCCGCCCGTCGCGTTCGAGGCTGGAAATGACTTCGACCTGGCCGCGATGATGTAGATGGCCGCCTTCGGCGCGCGGGCGCATTACGCGCGGCAGATCGTCTACGCCGCACGGTGGAAATGCAAGGCCCTGCGGCGCGGGCGTGAGTCCCGTGGCGTTGGCGACCGCTGCCATTTCAATCGCGGATTTGGTGCCGTCGAGAAAGGAGTTGAACATCTGCGCGTTGAAATCGCCGCCGGCCACCTGCTCCGCCGTAAATCCGTAGTGGCCCCACACCGTGTCGGGCGTGGCTTCGTGATACACCGGCAGATATTTGGTGCCCTTGCCTGCGGCGATTACTTCAAAGCCCGCGGCACGCGCCCAATCGACCATTTCGCAGATCAGCGCCGGCTGATCTCCATACGCGAGCGAGTAGACGATACCGGCTTCCTGCGCGCGGCGTGCGAGCAGCGGACCCGCCAGCGCGTCGGCTTCGACGTTGACCATCACGATGTGTTTGCCATGCCTGCAGCAGGCGAGCGCGTGACGAATACCGGCGGCGGGGCTGCCGGTGGCGTCGATGACGATTTCAATGGCATCGCTTGCGATTGCCGTTTGCGCATCATCGGTAATGAATGTTGCGCCTTGCTTGCGCGCATCCTCCAGCGACTTGGCTGCGTATTGTTCGATAGGCCAGCCCACACGCGCGAGACTTTCTCTGGCGTGTTGTGGCGAAAGGTCAGCAACCGCGACGAGATGCAGCCCCGGCGTGCGCCGCACTTGCGACAGAAACATCGAGCCGAATTTACCGGCGCCGATCAGCAGCACGCGCAGCGGCTTTTGTTCGGCGGCGCGTTGTGCGAGGCGTTTGTGCAGATTCACGTTGTTTGGAGGGTGTGATGAAGGCTGTAACGCTATCACACCTTGCGCACTTGGCAATAAGAGCCAGCGGCCTTGCGGCTATCGGCGTTCCACTCGCTGGCAGGCAGATCAGGTGGGCTTGCGTTTGTTATGCATTGGCAACCTTCACCCTCCGTACCACGCTGTGCACCCGGTTTGCCTTGAACGCCCTTGTGTTGGTGTTCACCGTGCATGGCCTGCTCTTACGATCCCAGCGAATTGACCGCTTTGCCGCGGGGGCATCAGCGTCGCCCGGAACAAACTTTAATCTGGCCGGAAGACGAGGAAATACTGATTGGGTAAAAAGGCGTGTTCTTCGGCCAGCCGGTAGCCGGCGCGCTGCAGTTCCGCCTTGGCCTGCTCCGGCGCGATGCGCGCCGCCTTGGGCGGACCTTCGGGGGAATCCATGCGAAAGTCGATGATGGCGAGACGTCCGCCCGGCTTTAGCGAGTTCTGCAACTGAAGAAAGTAGCGTTCGCGGTTCTCGACGTGGTGGTAGACATCGACCAGAATGATAAGGTCTGCTTTTTCTGGCAGTTGCGGGTCGCTCGCTTTTGCCCGCACCGCCGTGATGTTTTTCAGTCCTTCGCGTTTCGCGCGTTCGGCAAGGTACTTCACCATATCAGGCTCGGTGTCGAGACCGTAGACGCGGCCGTTAGGCACCATATTGGCAAAGCGCGCCGAAAAATAACCGGTGCCCGAGCCGATGTCGGCGATGATCGCGTCCGGTTTCAGTTTCAATGCCTGGATGACTTCATGCGGTTTCTGCCAGGCATCGCGCTTCGGGTCGTCGAAAATCTGTGCCCATTTTTGTGCATCGCCGAAGCTGTGATGATGGGTATGCGGCGATTGCGCGGACGCCGGTGACGCCGGTAACAATACGTAAGCCAGCACAAGCAGCATGACGCGGGAGACTCTGCATGATTTCATGGTGACATCTTCGGTTTCGTGTAGGGACTTCAGCATTTTGTGAGCTTCCCGGACTTGGGTCCTGTGATATCGGGTTAGTGCGTGTGGTCCGCTGCGGCAGGCTTTGTATCTCCCGGTTTACGAGCCACACCCGTACCGACTCGTGGACTGCCGTGACCCATCGTCATGCGCGACATCATGCCACGGTGAAACGCCGTTGGGCCTTCCTGCACCAGTTCGGTGACCTCACCGGCATGTGCCTGCAAAGCCGCCACGACTTTGGCGTCGGTGGAGGTGCGGGTGACGATGGCGCCCTTGTCAGTCATCTCGACTACGGATTTGATATTTTTCGCATTGTCGAAAATCACCGGCAGCGTGGTGCTGAATAGGTTGAACTCGCGCCCGTCCTTGAGCCGGCCCGACATGCTGGCGACATGTGCCTTGATGTCCTGCGCCACCTTGAGGTCATCGGATTCCGTGATGGTCTTGATGCCGTCAGGCAGCTTGGTCACGGTACGCTTGATCCTGGTGTTGTTGTGCACGAGGCCCATCACCAGCCCCATGTCGGTGGCGGAGTTGGCGTCCTGCTTGGTCAGCATCATGGTGGGGCCGCCCATTGGGCTGTGACCGCCGGCGCCGGGGCTGTGTCCCATACCTTGGCCCATCATCGGGCCGTGTCCGGCAGTGCCGGGCCCGCTGCTGGCAGGCTGGGCGAACACCGCGGCTGCGAAAACCAACGCTGCAGCGACTGAGATTGCAATCTGGCTGGTGTATTGCATGTTGTTTCTCCTCAATGCAGGGAATACGGGAGAGACGGACGACGCTGCCGCCTCTCCCGATGCGGCTTAGTGTGCGTGCTCGGTCGTCGTCGTCGGCGTGGTTGCCGCGGCGGGGCCGGCGCCATGGTGTCCGCGGGGGCCGCGGTGCTCAGGCAGGGTGATTCCCTTGTCCTTGGCGCGTTTTTCCATCTCGGTGCGGGTTGCTGTCGCGATCTGCTGGCGTTCTTCCGGCGTCTTGGCGGAGCGCATTTTTTCCTGCAGCGCCGTGCGTTCTTCGGGTGTCATCAATTGCTGGGCAGCCTGCGGTCCCGCACCGCCGTGCTTCATCGAGCCGTGGCCCATGCTGCCCTTTGAGAACTGGTGCGTGCCACCTTGCATGCCGGAGCCCATGCCTGCGCCCATTTGCCCGGGATGCGCCGATACCGCGAGTGCTGCGATGCCGAGGCTGACTGTAGCGCCAATGCCGACGATCAATTTGTGAGTGCGTTTCATAAAGTAATCCTTTCAAGATAGTTGGGTTGGGTTCCCGTAGTCACCGTCATCTGAGGATGAGCCGCGGTTGAAATGATTAACGCATTAATACGCAAATAAAGTGTTGCAGAAAACCCCTGTTTGGTATCACAGCCTTGCAGTGGGCGGTGTTGATACATTGCGTTACAATTTCCCTGCCGCAGGCCGTTCCGGCCCGCTATAAAGCAACCATGGATGCACCGGATCACATACTCGTAGTGGATGATGATCGAGAGCTTCGCGGCTTGCTTGCGGAATATCTGCAGAAGCAGGGGTACCGAGTGACCGCGGTTGCCGATGGCAAAGCCATGCGCGCAGCCATCAGCGTGTCGCATCCCGATGTCATCGTGCTCGACGTGATGTTGCCCGGCGAGGACGGACTCTCGCTGTGCCGCGATCTGCGGGCGCGCTCCGAAATCCCGATCATCATGCTGACTGCGCGCAGCGAGGAAACCGATCGTATCGTCGGGCTGGAACTGGGCGCTGACGATTATGTGCCCAAGCCTTTCAGTCCGCGTGAATTGGTGGCGCGCATCAAGAGCGTGCTGCGCCGCGCGCGGTCGTTGCCGGATAACCTCAAGCCGGAGCGGGCGCGCGGATTTCGCTTCGCCGGCTGGACGCTGGATACCGTCACGCGCAACCTGACTTCGCCGGATGGTGTGGTCGTGGCATTGAGCGGCACCGAGTTCCGGCTGCTGCGGATTTTTCTGGATCATCCCAACAGCGTGCTGACGCGCGACCAGTTGGTTGACCTGATGCTGGCACGCGATGCTGGACCGTACGATCGCGCGGTTGACGTGCAGGTGAGCCGGCTGCGCCAGCGTCTCGGCGAGGGTGCGCGCGAACCGGCCATTATCAAGACGGTTCGCGGTCACGGCTACGTGCTTGCCGCGCACGTCGAGCTGGTTAATCCATGAAACTCATTCCGCGCTCGCTTTTCAGCCGGCTCGTGCTGGTGATGCTGACCGGTCTGGTGGCCGCACAACTGCTGGGGTTTGCGCTGCACATGCACGAACGCGGCGAACTGCTCGCGCAGGCAACGGGCATGCAGTCGGCACAGCGCATTGCCGACATTGTGCGGTTGCTCGATCCGATGAGCCCGGGCGAGCGCCGGAAAATTATTCAGGTATTGAGCGCGCCGCCGCTGGCAGTAAGCCTCGACCGCGCGCCGCTGAATGACAATATCGGCAATACAGCCATGGGCATGCGTGCGTCCGTGTTCGGAACGATGCTGCGGCGGTATCTGGCGGACGAAAGGCCTGTTGTCGTTGCGGTGAGCGATTCCGCCGTACCGGCACCCGGGATGGGGTGGGGCAAGAAATCGCATGATAGGTACGATGGGAGCAGCGAATGGATGCCGCCCATGATGCGACACGCCGAGGGGCCGGGATTTTCGTTTGTGGCGCAAGTTCGTCTGCAAGAAGGCACGCTGGCCACGTTCGACAGCCGTGCGCCACGTACCACGACCAGTTGGCCGTACCGACTGCTGCTGAGTATCGTGGTATTGCTGGTGGCCGTGATCCTGGTGTCGTTGATCGCGGTGCGCTGGGTAACGCACCCACTGAACGCCCTGGCCGATGCGGCCGACGAATTGGGCCGGAACCTCAATCGGCCACCGATGCCGGAAACCGGGCCGCTGGAGGTGGTGCGCGCAGCGCGCGCTTTCAACCAGATGCAATCGCGTCTTTCCGGCTACCTTCGTGAACGCACGCGGGTGTTGGCGGCGATGTCGCACGACCTGAAGACGCCGGTCACGAGGCTGCGCTTGCGGGCGGAGCTGCTGGACGATGCGCAACTACGCGCCAAGTTCACCGGTGACTTGCAGGAAATGGAAGCCATGGTCAGCGCCGCGCTGGATTTCCTGCGTGGCATGGAAAACAGCGAGCCGGTGCAACCGGTGGATATCATGGCCCTGCTCGAAAGCCTGCAGGCCGACATTCAGGAAACGGGTGGAACCGTGGTGATCGAGGGGCAGCCGAGTGCGCCTTATCCGGGCCGCGCACAGGCACTCAAGCGCTGTATAGGCAACCTTGTCGAGAACGCGGTCAAGTACGGCCAGCGTGCGCGCGTTCTCGTTGACGACAACGATGCGCGGCTGGAACTCCGCATACAGGACGAGGGGCCGGGCATTCCGGTTGAGGAACTCGACAAGGTATTCGAGCCGTTCTACCGCGTTGAAGCCTCGCGCAATCGTGACACCGGTGGTACGGGGCTGGGGTTGCCGATTGCCCGTGGCGTCGCCGAATTGCACGGCGGGCGGCTGGTGCTTGCCAACCGGCCCGGCGGTGGTCTTGAGGCGACACTCACACTGCCTCGTTGATATTCAACGCATCCTGCGGCCGGGTTCCGGATGTGTCATCACCACGCACGAACATGCCCGGTTACGTGCCAGGCTCGATCCGCGTCACGATATAAGCCCCGCCCGTTTTCTCCACGAAAAATTTGATCTTGTCGCCGGCATTGACCTTGTCGAGCATCGCGGGATCCTTGACCTGAAACACCATGGTCATTGCCGGCATCTCCAGGTTCAGGATCGGGCCGTGGCGGATGGTGAGTTTTTGCGCGTCCTTGTCGACTTTGCGAATTTCGCCATCGGTGAGCGTGGCGGCATTTTGCGCCTGCGCCGGGTGGTGAGCCGAGTGATCCGTGGTCGATTGTTGAGCGTAAACAGGGGCTGCCAGAGCTGCCAGCACGGCCACCATCAAAGTCATTTGTTTCATGGGTAATCCTTTCGGTTGGTTTCAACGCCCGTAACGGGCATAAGTTGTATAACGTCCATCTCTTTGCACCAGCAGCACGTCGTAGGGGTCGTTCACCGCCGCTTCCATGCCCGGCGATCCACGCGGCATGTCGGGTACGGCCAGTCCCAACGCGCGCGGACGCTCGGCGAGCAGGCGCTTTAGCTCGCGCGCGGGCACGTGGCCTTCGACGACGTAACCGTCGATCACCGCGGTGTGGCACGAGGCGAGCGCGTCCGGCATGCCAAGACGCCGGCGATGCACGCCCGGATCGTTTACCGAAATCGGCTTCACCCGGAAGCCGTTGGCGCGCAGATGCTTGATCCACGCGCCGCAGCAGCCTCAGTCAGGGCTGTGATAAACCTCGATCTCCAGCGCTGCGAAAACCGGCGCGCTTACGCACGCGGCGATGCCGCCCAATAATAGTTTCAATGCTTTGCGTCGTGGGTTCATGAGTTGCTCCTTTATTTGACTGCAATGTTGCCGATCATCCCAGCTTCGAAATGACCAGGTATCAAACAACCGAACTTAAACTCGCCGGCCTTGGTGAATTGCCAGACGATGGTCTCGGTTTTTCCCGGCGCGACGTGGGCCATGTAAGGCTCATCGTGCTCCATGCCAGGGTGCTTCTTCATCAGTTCGGCATGCGCCTTCAGATCCTGCGCCCGGCCCAGCACCAGCTCGTGCATGATCTTGCCTTCGTTCTTCACGATGAGCTTTACCGTCTCGCCCGCCTTGACTTGTATGCTGTCCGGCGTGTAGCGCATGCGGTCGCTCATGGTGACGTGGATGGTGCGCGTTGCCTTTTTCGCATCGCCGGATTTGCCGAAGGGGGTTTCTTCGACACTTTGCGCGGCGGGTTTGGCGGTTTTTTTGTTTGCTGTCACTTCGTGTGCACACGCGGCGCCGGCAACCATTGCAGCAGAAACGAACAAACTCCAGAGCAGATGTCGATACATAGTCGTCCTTAAAAATATTAATAAAAACAAATAGTTAGTGATTGCCGTGTGCTGTGGGCTTGCGCGCTCGCCATTCGCGTTCGGGCGTAGCACTCTGCGCCGCGCGTTTGGGTTCTGGCGCAGCGTGTTGCGCAATGGGCGCGGCGCCGGTCCATTCGCGGGCGACGGTGCCGGGCGGATGTTGGTACCAGCCGGGATCCTTGTAATCGTTGCGTGCCAGACCTTCGCGCACCTTCACCACGCTGAACATGCCGCCCATTTCCAGCGCACCGAACGGCCCTTGTCCGCTCATCATCGGCAGCGTGTTGTCGGGCAACGGCATTTGCATTTCGCCCATCTCGGCCATGCCGCGTTCACCCATGGCCATATAGTCGGGAATCAGCTTGATAATTTTTTCAGCGACGCCGCGATGATCGACGCCGATCATGTTCGGCACCTTGTGGCCCATGGCGTTCATGGTGTGATGCGACTTGTGGCAATGGATCGCCCAATCGCCGGGTTCGTCGGCGACGAATTCGAAAGCGCGCATCTGGCCCACGCCCACATCGATCGATACTTCGGGCCACTGCGCGCTTTTGGGCACCCAGCCGCCATCGGTGCACGTCACCGCGAAATCATAACCATGCATGTGGATCGGGTGGTTGGTCATGGTGAGGTTGCCGAAGCGGATGCGCACCCGGTCGCCCTTACGCACCACCAGTGGCGCGATGCCGGGAAACGCGCGCGAATTCCAGCACCACAGATTAAAGTCTGTCATGGTGTTCACTTTGGGTGTGGCCGCGCCCGGTTCGATATCGAATGCATTGATCAGGAACACAAAGTCTCGATCCACACGAAACAGCGCCGGATTTTTAGGATGCACCACGATGAATCCCATCATGCCCATCGCCATTTGCACCATCTCATCGGCATGCGGGTGATACATGAACATGCCGGATTTTTTCATCTCGAATTCGTAGACGAAGGTTTTGCCGACAGGAATCTGCGGCTGGGTGAGGCCGCCGACGCCATCCATGCCATTGGGCAGCAGGATGCCGTGCCAATGCGCCGTGGTGTGTTCCGGCAGTTTGTTGGTGACAAAAATGCGTATCTTGTCGCCCTCGACGCACTCGATCGTGGGGCCGGGCGACTGGCCGTTGTAGCCCCACAGCCGTGCGGTCATGCCGGGTGCGATCTGGCGGCGCACCGGCTCGGCAACGAGATGGAATTCCTTCCAACCGTTGTTCATGCGCCACGGTAGCGTCCAGCCGTTTAATGTCACCACCGGGTTGTAGGGGCGGCCATCGCGTGGCGAGAGAGGCGGCTGTGTGTCGGGGTTGCTCTGCGCGGGCGCTTCCGGCACAGCGCCCTGCGCGGCGCGGCTTACGGTGGCGGCGGTGAGTAGCGCACCGGCAGTGCCGGCGGTACGGAGGAAATTGCGGCGTGAGTTCACGAGAGTTTCCTTGCGATTAGTGTTCAGCGGCAGTACTGCCGGTTGTTGAGGTCGTGCCCATGCCCGTGAATGCCATCGCGCCGGGCGATGTTCCGGTTAAGGCAAGATGCAACGCGGTGTCGGCGAACCAGAAATCGCGCTGTGCGTCGATGGTGGCGGACACCGCAGCGATCTGCTGGCGCGCATCGGCGAGCAGTTCAAACACGCTCATCAGCATGCCGTTGTAACGCAGCAGTACTTCCTCCGAGATGTTTTTACGCAGCGGCACGATTTCATCACGATAGTGTTTTGCGAGATCGAACGCCGTGCGATAGGCCGCATAGGCCTCGCGTACTTCCGAACGTGCACGCACGGCGGTGTCGGCGGCGCGATGCACGGCCTGCATATACGTGTACTCGGCACGCGCGACCTTCGCGCCGCCCCAGTCGAAGATCGGCAACCGGAGTTCGATCTCGTATCCGGTTTGGCGCGGCTGGTTGCTGGCGCTGTTGCGCTGGTAGCCAACTTCGAACACGCTGATAAAGCCCGTCGCGCGTGTAAGGCCCAGGGTGGATGCGAGGTTCTCCGCCTCCTGCATCGCGCGCTGCACATCGAGCCGGTTTTTGATGGCCTGCGTTTCAAGCTCTGCGATATCAAGAGCGTTTTTGGGCAACGCCGGCAGCCGCGCTGGGATGCGGAACTGTACAGCTTCGCCCTGGTCGCTCATGACGCCCATCAGCCGCGTAAGCCGTTCGCGTTGCGCCAATGCAATTTGGCGCGCGCGAGCGACTTGCGCGATGGCGTCGGCGTAAAACATCTGTTCGCGCGCCTGATCGAGCTTGCTGAAGTTGCCGGCTGCCGCCATGCGCCGCGCGAGTTCCGCGCTCGCTTCGGCGGCTTGTTTTACCTGCTCCATATAGGCAGCCGATTCCTGCGCCGCCACCGCAGCGATCCACGCGCGTCGTGTGTCGGCGGCGACCTGCAACACCTCGGTGGCGACGCTGGTTTGCGTGAGCGCGAATCGGCGTCGTTCGAGTTCCGTGCGCAGCGGCATGGTGATGAGACCCAGCACATCGAAAAGGAAGGTGCGTTCGATTTCGAGCTCATCGGCACGCCGCAGTCGCGCGAATGAAAATCCAGGATTGCGCAGCCGGCCCGCCTGCACCAGGTCTGCTTCGGCGATACCGAGGTCGGCATAGACTGCCTGCAAACCGCGGTTGTTGAGCAGCGCTACTTTTACCGCGTCGTCGGCGGTGAGCGGTTTAGTGAGCAGTTCGCGCGTGGCGGCACGAGCGGATTGCTCCTCCTGTTTGCTGCGTATCCATATAGCGTCCTGCTGGATGCGGCTGCGTGTGAGTTCGTTTACCCGGCCCATGCCGCCGTCGGGCGAGAACGTGGTGCAGCCGGCGGCGAACATCAATGCGCCGAGCGTGAATAATGGTTTGTAACGCATGGGGCGATCCTCGTGATCGAGCGTGCGCACGAGCCGTGTAAACACGTGCACGCGCAAATTCGGCGCACACCAAAAGCGCGCGCCGGCCTAATCAGATATAACGAAGATCAACCGCGCGGAGGGCGGTCGGGAGAGTCGGGAATAAACAGCGTTGCCAGCGGCAAAACGAATCGGGGTATGTCGCTAAATTTATGCGCGGCCGTGGTCAACACGCTGGAGGCGGCACCGGTGAAAACCTGATGGCAGCATAGGTGACTGGCGGCGTCGGTGTCGTGTGCAGCGCCGGTGTTGTTGTCATCGGCGTGGTGTGCGGCTTGTTGGTCGTGGCACGGCATGGCATCGACTGCTTGGCCCAGCGTCTTGTGCAAGGGGGTGTACACTGCCGCCAGCCCCTGCACCGGCAGGATCAGCATCAGCAGCAGCATTAGCAGTTTGCGCAGCTCGTACATTAAATATTGTTTAAAAACAAATACTTATAATATTAACAGGAATGCCATCGAAACCAGCATATCAGAAGATCACAAATATGGCTTTTAGTTCCAGGCTACTCGATACGCACACCCGCGGTCTTCACTACCTTCGCCCACTTCGCATATTCGGCTTTGCCGAAGGCATCGAGTTCTTCCGGCGTGCTCGACAGCGGATCGAACCCCGACGCATTGATGCGCGTGCGCACATCGGGCATCTGCATGATCTTGACCAGTTCGCGATTCAGCCGCGTGATTGCGAATGGGGGCGTGCCCGCCGGCACATACATGCCGCGCCACGAATCGACCTGAAAACCCGCGTATCCGGATTCGATCATCGTCGGTGCCTCGGGTATCAGCGCCTGCCGCTTGGCACTGGTGACGGCCAGCGCTTTGACCTTGCCGGCTTTGACGTGCGGCGCGCCGACCGGCATGGTGACGAACATGAACGGTACGCGTCCCGCGATCACATCCAGTGCCGCCTGCGGCGCCCCTTTGTAGGGGACATGCGTCATCTGCAGGGCGGCGCTGTTCTTGAACAATTCTCCCGACAGGTGCGCGAGGCTGCCTTCGCCCCACGAGCCGAAGCTCAGTTGCCCCGGTTTTGATTTTGCGATTGCCGCGAGCTCCTTCGGCGACGCCGCGGGATATGCCGGCTGCACAATCAACACCAGTGCGTGCGCGGCGATCAGCGATACCGGGGCGATGTCCTTGACCGTGTCGTAAGCCAACCTGGACTGGACACTGCCGTTGATGAAATGCTCCACCGCGTGCAGCACCATGCTATGTCCGTCGGGCGCGGCCTTGGCGGCCACTTCGGCGCCGATGATGCCGTTGGCGCCGGGGCGGTTGTCGATCACCACTTGCTGGCCGAGCGCATCGATGAGCTTGGGCGAGAGGATGCGCGCGACGATGTCGGTGCCGCCGCCGGCGACCCACGGCACGATGAGGCGCAGCGGGCGGCTGGGGTATTCGGCGGCGTGCGCGACTGTGCTGGAGAAAAGTGCTGCGATAGACGTGATTTGCGCAACGCGCAACCGGAAAAATGACATGGTTTCTAAGCCTCGACTTTCATATTCAACATCATGCCCTGATCTTCGTGCTCAAGATTATGACAGTGAACCATGTACACCTGATCGCCGTTGAACGGGTGCGTGAAATTGATCGCGATGCAAACGGTTTCGCCCGGCCATACCAGCACCGTGTCTTTCCAGCCGAGATCGCTGGCGGCGAGGCCTTTGTCGCCAGTGTTACCGAGCGCGAGTTTTTTCTGCTGCTCCGGGCTGCCGAGGCGTTCGAGCACCTGAAATTGAAAACCGTGAATGTGGAAGGGGTGCGGCATGCTGGCTTCGGCATTCTTGATATTCCACACTTCCGTGGCGCCGCGCTTTACCGTGATCGGCGTTTTTTCCTGCTGATAGGTCTGGCCGTTGATGCGCCATACCATTTTGACGTGGTCGAGTGCGATAACGCGCGGCGAGGCACAGTTGGCGGCGATGGGTACGATGCGCGACAGCGTTGCAGGTACCGTACGATCGTAAGTCTCTTTGCGCCGCACGTGGATGCGCATGAGTTCCATCGCCACGCCGATTTCGGGGATGTCGTTTTTTTCTTTGTCCTTGGCATCGGCGGGTACCGCGCTTTTTTCGTTCCTGGCGTTGCCGCCGTGCATGGCGTGGGGGCCTTGCGGCGCCATCTTCGCGCCTTCAACGGGCTTGCCGTCCTTGGCTTCAGGACCATCCTCGTTTTCCATTGGGTCAAAGGGTAAGCTGGCGAGCGTGATCACATCACCCACGCGCGCGTTGCGCAGATCGAGCAGCACGTCGATGCGCTCGGCGGGCGACAGGAACACCTCCTTGATTTTTTGCGGACGATCGATCAGGCCGCCGTCGTTGCCGATCAACTGAAACTCCAGCAGTTGTTCGCCGCCGCGAAAGGCAAGTTTGTAAAGCCGTGCGTTGGACGCGTTGAGGATGCGGAAGCGATAGAGGCGGGTGGACGCCTCGAAATACGGGCGCGGCGTCCAGTTCACCAGCACCTGCGATCCCAGAAAGCCGTCGGCACGTTCCATGTCCGTCGGCGCGAACACGAGCTGGCCTCGCGCGTCGATGCGCCGGTCGTGCAGCACCAGCGGTATGTCGGTGGTACTGAGCTTGAGATCCAGCGCCTTTTGCAGCGCAAGTTCTTCGTCGTCTTCAACGATAAACAGCCCGCCGAGTCCGAGATACACCTGCTTGCCGGTGAGATGATGCGGATGCGGGTGATACCAGTAGGTGGCTGCACGGTTGGGCACGGCAAAGCTGTATTCATAAGTCGCGCCGCCGGCCACGGCGTAATGCGGATGGCCGTCGTTATTACTATCGACCATGAGGCCGTGCCAGTGAATGATGCTGGTTTCCTCGATGCCGTTCCAGAATTTGGCGCTGATCTTGCCGCTGCTGCGCAAGCGAATCAGCGGATTGAACAGGCGTCTGCCCTGACTCTCGACTTCGTAGGCGAGCAGGGCCGCGGGCTTGCCTGGTACGATTTCCTGCTGTACCGATTTTGCCGCGAGCGTGAATGCGCCCGCGACATCATGCACGCCATACAGACCGTCGGCACCAGGTACGCGCAATCGATTGGGGAACGCGGTGTCGGGCTTGAACGGCGGTGGCGTTTCGCTCGTGATTCGTTCCTGACCGCGCCACCATGCGACGCCGCCCGCAATGCCGGCTGCGCCAGCCGCGCTGGCAATGATCAAATTTCTTCTGCTGGTCACAAGGCGAGGTTCCGCTGCGTCGTACGGATTTGTGCCTGCGCAGGAACGACGGCGGGAGAATTTTTCGGAAAGGTATGAATGGACATGCTATGCAACCGCGCTGCTGGTCATTTTCTTTTGGCGCGATATTCCTTAACTGCTTTCTCCAGATCGGCGAGTTCCTCGCACGGCAACAGGCAGATATTGCGCAGCGCCGCGAGGTGTCTCTCCGCGCCGGGCAGATCGTTCAACATCAGGTACGCCTCGCCGATGTACTCATGCGCGCCGCGATGGCGTGGATTGAGTTCTATCGAGCGCCTGTAATGCTTGAGCGCGAGGTCCATCTGTTTCAGGTTGCGGTAGGAATAACCCATGTAATTGTGCAGGTCGGCGCTGTCCGGATCACGCAGCGCCGCCTGCTGGAAGCGCTTCAGCGCCTCCTGCCAGTTCTTCTTGTCCATTGCCGCCTTGCCTGCGGCGTAATCGGGGTCGCGCGCAGAAGCGCCGGGAGTATCCTCAAACGGCTCCGCTGCAGCCAAAGATACTGCCAGGCACAGCACCAAGGCAAAAAACCGCTGGACGGGTGTAGTGGACATGCGGGCGCTCAGCGTTGCGCCACGTAAGTCCGGGCCTGCGCGAGTTCGGGACGCGGCGTGTCGGCTTTTTTCGCGAGCGCCGTCAGCTTCGCATAGTAATCGGCGGCCTTGCGCCGGTCGCCGGCGGCGTCGGCCGCCCGCGCAACGCCGTAGATGCTGCGGTAGCGGTTCGGATAGGCCTTGAGCGCGGTTTCGAATTCACGCAGCGCGGGCGCGGCCTGGCCCATTTCCAGCAGCAGTTCGGCGTAGAGTTCGCGCATTGGATAGAGGCGGTTTTCCATCGCTACGTGCTTCACGCTGCCATCTTCGTTATCGGCGGCGGTGCGCATGAACTGCTCTGCCCGATCCTTGTTGCCCTCGGCGAGCGCGATCCACGCAGATACCGCAAGCATTTGCTCCTCGGTGCGGTCGGCCCAGTAAGAGTTGTCGGTTTTTTCAAGCGTTGCGCGCAGCTTTTGCATGATGCCGATTTCGGCTTTTGCGCCGGCAAGATCCCCGGTGCGCGCCATGCCCAGCCCGCGCGTGAAACGTATTAGAGATTCAGCCGCGGGAGTGCCCGGCTTGTCGACCGGCAGTGCAGCGGCGCCTTTCCAGTCACCACGCTCTAGTACGAGGCGTGCCGGCATGGCCGCCATGCCGGTCTGGAAGCCGAGAACCGAGCCGGGGCCCGTTGATTGCGTCTTGGCGTAAACCTCGCGCGCCTTTTCCAGCATGGCCTTGGCTTTCGCATCCTGCCCGAGTTGCAAATGTGCGTAGACCACGAAATCGGCCGCGTGATAGTAGTCCGGACGTATCGCCATCGAGTGCATATTGGAAGCGATCGACTCTTCCCACAGGCCCACCATCGAGTAGATGTGCGAAGGCATGTGGCGTGCGTGCGGTGCGGCGGGCGCGAGCTTGGCGTAGCGGCGCGCGGCGGCGATGCCCTTGTCGGCGAGCGGCGGGTAGTCATAGGCGTGGATCAGGAAGTGCGTGACGCCGGGATGTTCGGGGCTTTTCAGCAGCAGCGTTTCGAGTATTTGCGCCGACTGCAACTGTTGCCGGTATTGCACATCGCTCTTGGGTGCCGAGGCCTGAAGATTCAGAGCATAGAACACCCATGCTTCGAAATCATCGGGATATTTTTCCGTGAGCGCTTCGGTGGCTTTGGTGTATGCCGCAAGACGCGCATTGACAGGTGTTTTCTCATGATTGCGGTAATACGCGGCAAGCGCATTGATCCAGTCACGCTCGCGCTCGGTCTTTGCGCTGATCGCAATGGCTTTTTGCAGTGATTCCCAACCTGCAGCCGCGTTTTTTGCGGGTGGCGCTCCGGAGAGCGAGTTGCCGAGGTAGTCAAGCGCAATGCCCCAGTGCGCCATCGCACAATTCGGATCGTCCTTCAGCACTGCTTCGAAAGTTTTCCTCGCTTCCCCGAACCAGTATGAGTGCAGCATGGCGACACCGGTCTCGAACAATTTCTGCACCTTGGGTGCGCACGACGTCGGAAAAGAAACTTTGCCTAGTTGGTCGGCTTTCTCGTGAGCGAATGCAGCGCCGGAACTCGACAACATTGCGATGGACACGGCGGCGAACAGATGGCGTGTTTTCACGTTGCTCTCCTGGGTGGTGTTTTCGATGCGCACGCCGGGACGCGGCGGCGGGCAATGATTGACCGCGGACAGTCTGCGCCGCATGCAAAGCGCATGTCAATCAGGCGCCAGTGATTACGGAAGAAATCCGGCGGCTACGACGGCTGCCTACTGAAAATGTTATAAGTACTTGTTTTTATTATATTTTATAATGAACGGCTAGTTCACTGCGAGATCGGCACTCGTCACCTTGCCGGTGTGCACATACCCCGCATCTTCGATGCTGCCGGCGCCGGTGTAAACGCCGATCACTTCCAGCGTGTTGTTGCCGGTGTTGGCGATGAAATGCTCGACGCCCTTAGGGATGAAATGCACGTGGCCGCCGCGCACGCGCGCGTTTTTGCCGCCGGCGCCCGCGATGCCCTCGCCGGAAACCACGTAATACAGCACTTCGGCGCGGTCAAAGCGGTGCTTGTGATGCACGTCACCGGGCGCGAGCTTCATCCAGAACTGCGCGTTGGGGCTGCCGCCGTGTTTCCAGTTGTGTTTGCCGATGGGCAGGCGAAAGTCGCTCACGTTCCAGCCGTCCTGCGCGCTGAGTTGCAGCGGTTTCACATCGGCGACGTTGAGCAGGATGCCTTCGGTGAGCGTCGTCGCGCGCAGCATATCGAGATCGGCCTTCGCGACATGGCCGCAGAACTCATAGCCGGTGTCGGGCACGCTTTTCGCCCCCATGTAAAAGCCGATGACGAGACCATCCTGGTCTTTGGTTTCGTTGTGAAAAAAATGCGGCGAACCGGCTGGCATCAGCCGGCAATGGCCGGGGCCGACCTGCGTGCGCTGGTCGCTCTGGCCGACGATGCCGTGGCCATGGATGTAAACCGCGATCTCGTCGCAGCGGCTATGCAGATGCTTGGCGTGCGTGGAGCCGGGGCGGAAGATCGAATGAAATATCGTGGTCGCGCTGCCGTGTGCGCCGGTGACTGGCAGGCGGAATTCGGAGATCGCCCAGCCGTCGCCTTTTTGCATGTTTTCGGGCGTGACGTCATCGACGTGGACGAGGTAGGGCTCAGAAGGCATAAATTTCCTGACTAAAAAAGGAGAGTCGAAAATTGCAACTTTGGTTGCATCCGCTAAAACTAGAGGCCAACTTACTCGTGAACGATTTGCGCAATGAAATGCGGATTGTCACCACAGGACAGAACATACGAGGCCGAATCCAATTGAACTTCCAAATGCACGCGATATCCCTTAGCCCTCGTATTCAAGTATGAGTCGACAACCTCATCATTGGTAAGCCCGTGCTTCGCCGCAAGAGCGGCAAGCAGGGCACGCAGGCGTGATTCGCTGATCGAGCCGTAAGGAACGCGTCGGGAATAAATTTCCTTCAGGCTGTCCCAACCTGTAATCGACCAGAAACGCCGCTCTCTAGCCTTTGGCACAATTGTCTTCTAATTGAGATTCAGAGTCATGGTGTTGCGCCTCGACTTGATGCGCGACCTCATTAACCCATGAGGAGGAAATTCTGAAAACATATTTAAATTAAGAATTACGATAACCTCCTCACGAAAGCGACTTCGGCACCCCTTCCTCCGCCAAATCCCAAAACAACCCGGTCATCATCTGTAAGCCTTCGCGCATGACAGACCCGAGCGCATGTTCGTTCGGCGCGTGCTGCGAGCAACCGGCGTAGGAGTGCGGCACCCACAGCGTTGGCAGGCCCAGTGTTTCGGAGAAGCAGTCGTTGGGCAGCGAGCCGCCGATGTTGGGCAGGATCGCCGGCTTCGCGCCGGTGGTGCGGCGTATCGATTCCGCCGCCCAGCGTACCCACGCATTGTCGGGATCGAGGCGCGTGGCCTGCATGAAACTCTTGCGCGCCATGCTGATCTGCACACTTTCGTAGCCGTTGGCGTCGAGATGTTTGCGCAGAATCGGAATGAAGGTGTTCGCATCGGTGCCCGCGACGAAACGTATCTGAACGGTGGCCACCGCTTTGCCGGGAATCGCGTTCACCGGGTTGTCCGGATTGCCGGTGCGGAAGGCGAGAATCTCAAACGTGTTCCAGGCGTAAAGTTTTTCCGCCGCGGAAAGTCCCGGCTCGCCCCACCACGGATCGATCTGCGGCTCGTCAGGTTCGGGCGTGGGCTGGCAGTCGAGCAACGCCTTGCGCACGCTGTCGGGTATGCTCTCGGGCAACAATTCGCGCACCAGCACTTTGCCCTCGCGCGTGACGATGCTCGCCAGCGCGTGCGCGAGCACGATGCCGGGATTGGCGAGCAGTCCGCCCCAGTTGCCGGAGTGATGTGCGCCTTCGCGCAATTCCACGGTGAAAGTAAGATTCATGCAACCGCGCGAGCCGAGATACAGCGTCGGCCGCTTGGCCGAGAGGCGCGGCCCGTCGGAAGCGATCAGCACATCGGCTTTCAGGCGCTGCTTATGCGTTTCGCAGAATTCCTTGAGACCGGGTGAACTGAGTTCCTCGCCGGTTTCGAGCATGAACTTCACATTGAAGCCGAGTTTGCCGCGCTCGGCGATCACGGTTTCCATGGCTGCCATATTGACCGAGTGCTGACCTTTGTTGTCGGCGGTGCCGCGGCCGTAATACCTGTCGCCTTCCTGCTTGAGCTGCCAAGGGCCAATGCCGCTGCGCCACTGGTCCTCCAGGCCGCGGATCACGTCGCCGTGGCCGTACATCAGCACCGTGGGCAGGTTCGGTCCTTCGATGCGTTCGGCGAGCAGTATCGGTCCTACGCCTTCAACTGGATTCGGCAGTATCTCGGTTTTGAAGCCCATGCGGTCGAACGCCGGTGTGATTTCCTGCTTGAGATACACATCCATGTAGGGACGGCTTTCGGGAATCTGGCTTTCGGTGCGGATGGCAACGCGGCGCGCAAGGTCTTCGATGAACTGGCCTTCATCGAAGTGGCGCGTGGCACGGGAGATGGCGGTTTCGCGGGTCATGGTTTTGCCTTGCAGAAGTTATCCGGTGAAGTGTAGCGTGTGCCGCGCGCACGGCAAAGCGGTAGCGCAAAACTATACGAAAGGTTGTCGAACACGCAGCCCGCGCTGAAAGTTCGCGCGGGTGCTACGTTGTGCTGAAGTCTGTTAGAACAACGAAAGTTTCTGCTAATCGGCGCGCAGGCCGATCGCTTTCACGACTTTGCCCCATTTCGCAATTTCACTGCGCGTAAAGGCCGCGTATTCGTCCGAAGTGCTGGTCAGGACCTCGAACCCGGCGTTGCCGAGACGATCTTTCACGTCGGGTACTTTCAGCAGCGCGTGCGTCTCGGTGTGCAGGCGCGTGATGACAGGGGCAGGCGTACCGGCGGGCGCGACCAGGCCGTACCAGGAGTCGGCGGCGTAGCCCTTCACGCCGGCTTCGTCGATGGTGGGAAACTCCGGCGCTGTCGGCGAGCGCTTGGGCGTCGTGACCGCGATGCCGCGCAACCTGCCATTGCGGATGTGCCCGATGGCTGAGGGCATGGTGGCGAGGCAAGCGGAAACTTCACCGCCGACCAGCGCGATCATCGATGGCCCGCCGCCCTTGTAGGGCACGTGTACCATCTTGATGCCGGTCATGTTGGAAAAGTATTCCCCCGCCAGATGCGCGGCGGAACCCGCGCCGGATGATGAATAGGACAATTGCCCGGGCCGCGCCTTGGTGAAAGCGACAAACTCCTTCACCGTTTTCACCGGCACCGAGGGATGTACCACCAAGATCAGCGGCGTGGTGGCCATCAGCGTCACGTGCGCGAAATCCCTTGCAAGATCGAATCCCAGTCGGGTGTAAAGCGTCTGGCCGATGGCGTGCGTGACAGAGGCCACCAGCAGCGTATAGCCGTCGGGTGGCGCCTTGGCCGCGATTTCGGCGCCGATGTTGGCGCCTGCACCCGGACGGTTTTCCGCTACCACCTGTTGCCCCATTTGCTCCGATAGCTTGAGGGCCACCATGCGCCCTATAGTGTCGGTGCCGCCGCCCGGCGGAAAGGGAACGATCAGCCGCACGGTCTTGGCAGGATATTGCTGCGGCCATGCAGATGCTGCCAACAACATACCTGCCGCCAACAGGATACCTCTTGCGATTGTCATCATCTCCTCCTCCTCGAATCACATGCTCGTTTGGCAGCCGTAGCTGACGGAAAGTGTATTTTGCCCAAGGGACCGACTTGGCTAGTGTAGCGCGTGCCATGCGCACCACAAAGTGGAACGTCGTCGTAACTATTTGCGCGAGACCCGCGCTACGGTTATGCGTCGAGCAGCTTCAGCCGCTGCACCTTCCCTGAAGGGCCTTTGGGTAAATCATTGATTAATTTTATTATTTTTGGTGCCTTGTATTTGCCCAGTTCACCGAGCGCGAACGTGTTCAGTTCATCCAGGGTGCAGTGAACGCCGGGCTTCAGCACCACGCACGCCATGATTTCCTGCCCGTAATTCGCGTCGGGGATGCCGACTGCCGCAGCTTCGAGCACGGCCGGGTGCTTGAGCAGCGCCTCATCGATCTCGCGCGGTGCGATGTTTTCGCCGCCCTTGATGATGAGTTCCTTGATGCGGCCGGTGACGAAGACGAAACCGTCTTCGTCGAGATAACCGAGGTCGCCGGTGTGCATCCAGCCGTCGGGCTCCAGCGTCTTTCTCGTGTTCTCCGGATCTTTATAGTAACCCTTCATCACGTTGTCGCCGCGGATCATCAGTTCGCCCGATGCATTCGGCGGCAGGTCCTTGCCGGTGTGCGTGTCGATGACTTTCGCTTCGTTGCCACAGGCGCGGCCCGGGCTGCCGATCTTGCGCTGGGCCGGATCGTAAGGATTGGTAAAACACGGTGCGTTGGTCTCGGTCATGCCGAACGTTTCAATAATGCCGATGCCGAATTTTGCCTCGAACGCGCGATGCTGCTCCGGCGGCAAGGGTGCCGAGGCCGAGCGGCAGAATTTCACGCGCGAGATATCAAGCCCGCGTTCACGCGGGTCGGCACCATTCAGCAGATACGCGATGATGGTAGGCACCACGTTAATCCAAGTGCATTGATATTTGACGACCAGTTCCCAATAATTGGATGCACTGAAACGATGCGGCATCACCACGCTGCCGCCATGCACCAGCGGCGCAACCGTGGTCACGATTTGCCCGTTGATATGGTACAGCGGCATCGCGCACAACACGCGATCCAGCGCGGTGAGTTGATGCGCTGAACTGGTGAACTCTCCGCCTGCAACCACGCTGCGATTGGAAAGCACACAGCCTTTCGGTTTACCGGTGGTGCCTGAGGTGTACATCAGCAGCGCGTCGTCGTCTTCGCCGGCTTCCGGCAACGTGACTTCTGTTTGCACGTCGAAAATAGATGTTGCGTCGGGATCAATCACGACGACTTCGATTTCCCGACTTGCGCCCGCCAGCGCCTCGCGCACACGCGGCGCGAGTTCTTCGCTGGTGAATACCAGTTCACTGTCGGAGTGATCGAGTACGTAACCGAGTTGTGACGCTTGTGCCAGCAGATTGAGCGGTACAACCATGAAGCCGGCGTACATCACGCCGATCAACAGCCGCGCGGCTTGGTAGCTGTTGTGCAGCATCAGCGCAACTTTGTCGCCTTTGCGCAAACGGCGATTTAGCAGAAATGCAGCGAGCTGAATCGAGTCGCGTTGCAGTTGCGCGTAGGTGAGCGTTGCGCCGGTTTTCGGTGCGATGACATAAGGCGCTGCGGGCGTTTCACGCGCGCGCAGGTCTACATAATGCCTAATTGTACGTAGAGTGCGCACAATAAAATATCAATAAAAACAATTACTTATGATACTTCTCACGATACGTGCCGAAGAGGTCATCCAGGCTGGGTTCGCGCGCCGGAATCGGGCGCACGATGCGCGTGATATTCATGAAGTGTTTGTAGTTGAGGTTGTCGGAAAAGCTGTTGCCGCCCCAGGTGCCGCAGCCCATGGTCAGTGAGAATGGCAGGCCGTTGTCGAAGCTGCCGCCGTTGGCGATGGCGTGCGCCTGATTGACGATGACGCGGCACACGGTCATTTCCAAACCAAGCCTGCGGATGTGCGCGTCGTTTTTAGTGTGAATGCCGCAGGAGTGGCCGTCGCCCATGTAATCGTAGATTGCACGCAGCGTGTTGAAGGCGTGATTGAAATCGCGTGCTTTGTACACCGTGAGCACGGGCGAGAGTTTCTCGCCGGAGAACGGGTACGCTTCGCCCGCACCGGTTTCTTCGACCATCAGGCATTTGGCGTTGACGAGTTCCGGGCGCGTCAGTCCGGCGACCGCGCAGATTTTGGATACGGATTGTGCGGTGACTGCGGACGAAAGGTGACCACCGGGAAACATGGCCTTTTGCAGCGTGTCTTTCTCGGCAGCGCTCAACATCGCGCCGCCTTGCTTAATCAACTCGTCGAGCATGCGGTCATACACCGCGGTGTGAATGATCACGCTGTTTTCCGATGAGCAACTGGTGGCATTGTCGAAAATCTTGGAGCACATGATTTTCGCGGCGGCGTCTGCGCAATCCGCACTGTCATCGACGATCACCGCCACGTTGCCCGCGCCCACGCCCAGCGCCGGCGTGCCGCTGGAGTAACCCGCGCGCACATTGGCTTGCGAGCCGGTGACCACCACCAGATCGCATTGCTTCATCAGTTCGCTGGAGCTTTCCTTGGTCACTGGCGACGGCAGCATTTGCACCAGATCAAGCGGCACAGCCATGCGCTTGAATTCGGCATGGATGTATTCGAGCAGTTTCGCGCTGGTGGAAACACCCTTGGGCGACGGCGACAGAATCACCGCGTTGCCGCATTTCAGCGCGTTGATGATGTTGTTGGCCGGTGTGGCGCCAGGGTTGGTGGAAGGAACCACTGCGCATACCACACCCACCGGCCGCGCGATTTCAGTAATGCCCTTGTCGGGATATTCGGCAAGCACGCCGGTGGAAATCGCGCCTTTGAGATCGCGCAGCAGGCCCAGCGTCTTGCGATGATTCTTGTTGATCTTGTCCGGCACGTTGCCTAGCCCGGTGTCGCGCACGGCGATTCCCGCCAACGTCTTGTTGCGCACCGGTTCCATGATCGCCCAGCCGGCAGCGGTGACAAGTTCATCGAGCTGCGCCTGCGTATAACGTGCGGCCACGGCCTGCGCGGCGCGCGCTCGCGTGACGAGTTCGGCGACAATTTGCACGGCAGAAGAGGATGCGGACGCGGTATCAGGCATGAGCTTCAGCGGTTTGCGGTGCCGCGGGTTTAAAAAAAGGCTTGTCGCCAATAATTTGTGTGCGATGCATCACGCGGCGCGCGGCGGGATCGAATGGATTGCGCCGATGCATGACACAGCGGTTGTCCCACATCAGCAGATCGCCTTTGCGCCAACTGTGGTGCCATGAAAATTCCGGCTTGCTGGCATGCGCCCAGATGTCATCCAGCAGTTTTTCGCTCTCGGCCAGCGGCAGCCCGGCAATATAGGCGTGGCGGCGGCGTCCGAGGTAAAGACAGGGTCTGCCGGTGACCGGGTGCGTGCGCACCATCGGATGCAGCGTGCCGGGCGAATGGCTGGGATCGGTCACGTCTGGCATGCCGCGCCGCAGCAGGCCCGCACTGTTGCGCGTGGCGTCGTGTTTGCATTGCAGCGTTTGCACGCGGGTTTTCAGCGCGGACGGCAGGGCCTCATAAGCAAGATACATGTTGGAGAAGCCGGTCTCGCCGCCGGCAGAGGGCACTTCAAGCGCGTAGAGCGCCGCGCCCAGCGGCGGCAGCGGGTTATATGACATGTCGGTGTGCCACACCGCTTCGCCGTCGCCCAAATCGCCGATCGGCTTGTTGTCGATTTTGACGTTGGAGATCACGCATACGAAGTCGCTGGTAGTGGTATCCACCACGTCGGCGGAATAACCCGGCTTGCGATCAAGTGCGCCAAAGCGTGCGCTGAATGTTTCAAGCTGCGGATCGGAAAGATTCTGATCGCGGAACAGCAGCACCTGATGCTGCATCCACGCAGCGTGTATTGCGTTGAAGGTGTCGCCGGACAGCGGTTGCGCGAGATCGACGCCGGAGATTTCAGCGCCGATGCGTTGGGTGAGGGGGTGTACTGTGATGGGTGTCATGAAGCAAGTCCTTGATCTATCGGATCAACCGTGCGATGCCGACGATTTTATCAGTGTGTTTGGTGGTGCTGTCTGCTACTTTGTCGGCCAAATCCATGTAAAAAATAATTCAATAAAAACATATGGTTACATAGTATCTAGCCTGCGCCAGTGTTGTGGCGAGCGGGGCGGATGAGTACGTCGCTCTGCCGCCGGAAAATGCTACACTGCGCGCCGTTCGGACGGTTAACAGGCAGTTTATGAAATGGCCGATAAAAAACACGTTAAATTTCCGGGAAGACTGGTGTTTGTCGGGTTCGGCTCCGTGGGGCAGGGCACGCTGCCGCTGCTGCTGCGCCACATCGACATGCCGCTTGAGCGCATCACCATACTCACCGGGGATGAGCGCGGCCAGGCGGAGGCCGAACACTTCGGCGTAAAGTTCGTCGTTCACCCGCTCACGCAGGACAATTACCGCTCGCTGCTGGACCCGCTGCTCGACAAGGGCGATTTTCTTCTCAATCTTTCGGTGGATGTTTCCAGTGTCGCGCTGATCGAGTTTTGCTACGAGAAGGGCGCGATGTATCTGGATACCTGCATCGAGCCCTGGCTCGGCGGGTACACCGATCCGACGGTTTCCGCGTCGCACCGTTCCAACTACGGCTTGCGCGAAGACGTGCTGGCATTGCGCGACAAATATCCCAACGGCGGACCGACGGTGATTCCGACGCACGGTGCCAATCCGGGGCTGATCTCGCACTGGGTCAAGCAGGGGCTGATCAATATTGCGCGCGATCTGCATCGCAAAACCGATATTCCCAAAACCAAAGCCAAATGGGCGCAGCTCGCGATGAAGCTGGGTGTGAAGGTGATTCATTGTGCCGAGCGCGACACGCAGGTGGCCAGTCCCGGCAAACAGCGCTTTGAGTTCGTCAATACCTGGTCGGTTGATGGCTTCGTCGGCGAAGGCTCGCAGCCGTGCGAACTGGGCTGGGGCACGCACGAAAATCACTTTCCGAATGACGGCCAGCGCCATGAGTATGGTTGCGATGCTGCGATTTACCTGACGCGGCCTGGCGCTTCGGTGCGTGTGCGCTCATGGACGCCAAGCGAAGGCAATTACCACGGATTTCTGATCACGCATGGCGAAGCGATTTCGATCGCGGATTATTTTACTGTTCGCGAGAAAGACAAAGTGGTGTATCGCCCGACCTGTCATTACGCGTATCACCCGTGTGATAACACCGTGACGTCCATTCATGAGCTGGCTGGCAAGAACTGGGAACTGCCGGAGAAAAAACGCATCCTGATGGACGAAATCATCGACGGCACCGATGAGCTCGGTGCGCTGCTGATGGGACATAAACGCGGCGCGTACTGGTACGGCTCACGCGTCAATGTTCACGAAGCGCGCAAGCTCGCGCCGTACAACAACGCCACCAGCATTCAGGTTGCAGCCGGTGTGCTAGGTGCGGTGGTCTGGGCGATGGAGAATCCGCGCGCGGGCATACTTGATCCGGATGATCTCGATTTTCGCCGCGTGCTGGAAGTCGCTAATCCGTATCTGGGCGAGGTGCGCGGCGTTTACACCGAGTGGAGTCCGCTCAAGGGCCGGCACCATCCGTTTCCGGAGGATGTCGATGAATCCGATCCCTGGCAGTTCAAGAATTTTCGGGTGACGTAGCCGTCTTGCAATGCACCCACAAACCCGTTAGGAATACATTAATGCCTATTCAGTGCGGAGTCTGGCTTCTTGCACGATGCGCGCGTACTTGGCGCGTTCGTTACGGATAAAGCTGGCAAACGCTTCGGCTGAATTTCCCACCGCTTCCGCACCGACACTGGCGAGCCGCTCTTTGACGTCTGCCTGTCGCAACAGATTGACGGTCTCGGTCTGCAATCGCGCAATGACTTCTCTGCCGACCGCAGCGGGTGCAACCAGTCCCCACCACGTGCTCATATCGAATCCGGGAACGCCGCCCTCGTTAACTGTCGGAATATCGGGCAACAGCGAAAAGCGTTTTTCGGAGGTGACCGCGAGCGCGCGCAGCTTGCCGTTCCTGACGTGATTGATCACCGGCGGCACCGAATCGAAGTTCATGTGCACGTGGCCTGCGACCAGATCGACAATCGATTGTCCGCTGCCCTTGTACGGCACGTGAAGAATATTCAGCTTGGCCTGCAACTTGAAAAACTCCGCCGCCAGATGCTGCACGGTTCCTGCGCCGGGCGACGCGTACTGCAACTGGCCGGGACGCGCGCGCGCCAGCGCAATCAACTCCTTCACGGATCGCGCCGGCACCGACGGATGCACCACCAGCAGGTTGGGGCCGATGGCCACCAGCGAAACCGGCGCAAAATCGCGCTGCGGATCGTAAGGCAATTTTGCCACGATCGACGGCAGGATTGAAATGGCGGCGATGTGGGCCATCATGATGGTGTAGCCATCTGGAGACGCCTTCGCGACGAATTCCGCTGCGATCTGCCCGGCAGCGCCGCCGCGGTTGTCGGCGATTACCTGTTGTCCGAATACCTCGCTCAGCTTCTGCGCGACGATACGCCCCACGATATCGGTGCCGCCGCCCGGCGGAAATCCGATGATCATGCGCACGGATTTCGAGGGGTACTGTTGTGCGATCGGCTGTGCCACTGCCGGCAACGCGCCTAACAGCATGGGCACCAGCACCGCGCTTGCAAAAATGAATCGATTCATTGTTCCTCCGGCTATTCCGGAATCTTCAACAGCAGCTTGCCGCGCGTGCGTCCGGCTTCGAGGTATTGATGCGCTGCCGCCGCTTCTTCCAGCGGAAACTCGCGGTCTATCGTAACCTTCAGTTTACCCTCAATAGTCCAGCGGAACAGATCATCCGCGCGGCGCTGCATTTCTTCCGGCGTCGCAATGTAATCGGCCAGATGGGGGCGTGTGAAGAAAACTGAACCGGCCTCGGCGAGTTCCAGCGGTTCCAGCGATGTTACCAGTCCGGATGCACCACCGTAGTTGACACACAAACCGCGACGTTTCAGGCTACGGATGCTGCGCGCAATGGTATCTTTGCCCACCGCGTCGTAAACCACATCCACGCCTCTGCCACCGGTGATGCGCAGGACTTCTTCGCGGAAATCTGTTTCGCGATAAAGAATCACATGGTCGGCGCCGAGCGCTTTCGCGATGGCGGCTTTGTCGGCGTTGCCCACGGTGGTGATCACCGTTGCGCCGCGCAATTTCGCAATCTGAATCAGCAACTGCCCGACACCGCCCGCGCCGGCATGTATCAGGCAGGTGTGGTCCGCGCCGAGCACGAATGCCGAGTGCGTAAGGTAATGCGCGGTGTAGCCCTGCATCATCAGCGTCACCGCCCCGCGCATGGACACTGTGTCCGGCACTTTCGCCAGACGCCACGCAGGCACGGCATGCCATTGCGCATAACTGCCGCGCACCGGTGTGTAAGCAACTCGGTCGCCCACCCTTACATTCGTCACACTATCGCCAAGCGCCAACACGGTGCCACCTCCCTCCATGCCGATCACCATCGGCAGCGGTGTCTGGTAAGTATGTGAACGCGCGTATTTTCCGCTGCGCTGGTAGATGTCGGTAAAGTTCACGCCGGCGTATTCGAGTTTGACCAGCACTTCGCCCGGCGCGGGCCTGGGGTCGGGCCAGTCGGAAAATTCCATGGCCTCCGCTCCGCCAAATTGCCGGATGACGATAGCTTTCATGATGCGGTATAGGTATCCACGCGATAGCGTTCAAGCACAGTTTCATCCAGTTGCGGTGTGTAGCCCGGTTCCAGCCACAAGGAGCCGTCCCGAAAAATCAGCGGCTGCGTGAGCAGATTCGCGCGCGGTTTGAGAAAGCCGTTCATCTCGCCCGCATTGTCGATGTGCTGCGCGGCCACGCAGGCTTCAAGCCAGCAGCCCAGATCGCAGGCCACGCCGTTGCCGAGCACCGGTTGCATGCCGCATGCGCGGATGTGCGCAATGGCATGCGTGAGCGCTTCAAGGGTGATGAGTTTCATCAGCTTGACCTTGATGTAAGCAGCAGCCTTGAGCGAGGCGGCCTTGTCGATGTCGGCGAGGCCGTAGATCGATTCGTCGAGCATCATCGGTACCTCAGCCGCGCGCGCCACCGCCATATGCGAATCCCAGTCGCCGGCAGCGCACGGCTGCTCGAAAAGTTCGATGTCCTGCGGCGTAATGCTCCTCACGAACGCAACGCCCTCGTCGGCGCTGTAGCCCTGATTCGCATCGATGCGGATTTTGGCGCGGCCGTTGACCACGCTTTGCACGGTGCGCACGAAACGCGCGTCCGCCCCCGCATTGAAGCCGACCTTGATCTTGATCGTGCGAAAGCCATCGGCGAGCAGTGTCGCGAATTCAGCGTGTATCGCATCTTCTTCAGTGGCGTTGAGCAGGCCGAGCAGCGGCACCGGATGGGTCTTGTTGACGGTAAGTATCGGCGGCGACTCCAGCATTTCCAGCGCTGTGCCGAACGTGCTCGCGGTGAAAGGGTAGTGTTCACCCAACTTGAGCGTTTCGGACTTGGCCGCCGCGCTGCCGATGCCAGTGATGCGTGCCGCGAATTCGCATGCCACGCGCCAGCCGTCGGTTATGGTCTCGTCGGTATAGCCGGTGATGATGTTGGCTTCGCCGAAGCCCGTGCGCCCATCACGGTCGGTGATTGCGGCCACAATCACGTCGTAGCTTTCAACTGCGCCGAACGATAGCCGGTACGGCCTGAACAGCGGAATGCGCAAGCGGTGGAGCGCGATTTTTTCCAGTGGCGGCATGAGATACACGAGTCGCTGCGATGTATTGTGTATTCTAGCAGCGCCTTATAATGACTCTTTATGTCAGAGCAAACTGAATTTTGTGATTTACATCGACTCGAAGCGCCCTCGGCATGGGTGACGCGCTGGGCGGCGATGGCGCCCGTAGGTTGCACGGTACTGGATGTGGCGTGTGGTGGCGGGCGGCACGCCCGCTTCTTTGCCGGGCGAGGGCACTTGGTGGAGGCTGTTGACCGCGACGCTGTGGCGCTGGCCGGGCTCTCCGGGATTAAAAACGTGGTGACGCGCTGCGCAGATCTGGAATCCGGCCCCTGGCCTTATGCACCTCATGCGGGCAACGCTTTTGGTGCGGTGGTTGTTGCCAACTATCTGCATCGGCCCTTGTTTCCGCTACTGCTCGATGTCCTGGCGCCGGGTGGCGTGCTGATTTATGAGACTTTTGCGCTGGGCAATGAGCGTTACGGACGCCCGTCGAATGCGGATTTTTTGCTGAGGCCGGGCGAGTTGCTGGAGGTGGTGCGCGGCCGGCTGCGGGTGCTGGCCTATGAAGACCTGTTTGTCGATTTGCCTAAACCGGCAATGGTGCAACGCATCTGCGCGGTTCGTGCGATAGACTAAAATCATATCAACCGAATCGGCGATTGGTTCGTTAGCACTTGTAAGTCTGCCGCGATGGGCGCGACTGAAAACTGACGAACATGGATATTCCTGCTATCACCTCTGCTGTCTCGGACCTTGACCGCTATACCGACTATGGTAACTACGGTATCGAGGTTTTGTGCGCGAACTGGACGCCGATGGTCGCTGTGATCGCAGAACCGGTGTCGCGAGCCTGTGAACTGCTGGCCGAAGTGGCCGCGACAGACGTCGACACATTCCTGAAGCGTTTCTACGAGTTGCAGCGCGGCTGATTCACGTTTTATTGTGCCGACCTTCGCGGCGTACGTCCGTGCGCCGCGGTTCAGAACCCCGCCATGGCTGCAACCATTCGCGCGCGGTGCAGTCACACCCGTAACCCGTCCGGCCAGTCTTCGGGTACAATGCGCGACTAAGCAGAGCCCGATAGCTATTTTATTCAGGAAAATCAAAGAGATGGCAGCCTTACAAGGCAGTGTGGTGGCGATCGTTTCGCCGATGAGCGACGAAGGCGCGCTGGATATGGATGCGTTCCGCAAGCTTCTGGATTGGCATATCCGGGAAGGCACCGACGGCATCGTTGTGGTCGGCACTACCGGCGAATCGCCGACCGTGGATTACGACGAACATTGTCTGTTGATCAAGACCGCAGTCGACCACGTGGCCAAGCGCATTCCGGTGATTGCCGGCACCGGCGCCAACTCCACGCGCGAAGCAATCGAGTTGTCCGAATATGCAAAGAAGGCGGGCGCCGACATGAGCCTGTCGGTGGTGCCGTATTACAACAAGCCCACGCAGGAAGGCCTCTACCGGCATTTCAAGGCCATTGCCGAAGCCGTCGATATTCCGCAGATACTCTATAACGTGCCTGGCCGCACGGTGGCGGATATGCAGAACGACACGGTGCTGCGGCTGGCGCAGGTGCCCAACGTCGTCGGCATCAAGGACGCCACCGCCAATCTCGAGCGCGGCGCGGATCTGATACGCCGCAAGCCCAAGGGTTTTCTGGTGTTCAGCGGTGACGATGGTACCGGCTTGTCGTTAATGCTGCTCGGCGGGGATGGCGTGATTTCGGTGACTGCCAATGTCGCGGCGAAAGCAATGCACGAGATGTGCGCCGCGGCGCTCGCGGGAAACATCGTCAAGGCACGCGAAATCAATGACCGCTTGCTGGGATTGCATCGCCACTTGTTCTGCGAGGCCAATCCGATCCCGGTGAAATGGGCGGCGCAACAGATGGGTTTGATCAAAGGCGGGATACGTTTGCCGCTGACACCCTTGTCGCCGGCGTGTTACGACGTGGTGCGTGACGCGATGCGGCAGGCGAGCATACCCGGTTGATGCGCGAAACTAGCGATTGAGGTTTTCCATGCGACTTATTCCCCTTGTTCAGGCACTGTGCTGTATCGCGGCGGGTGCGCTGCTGGCAGCGTGTAGTGCCATCGAATTACCTACCAAGAAAATCGAATATAAATCCGCTGGAAAACTGCCGCCGCTGGAAATTCCGCCGGATCTGACGCGCCCCAGCGCGGACGACCGCTTTGCGGTTCCCGACGTCAACCCCAAGGGCACGGCGACTTTTTCGGCGTACAGCAAGGATCGCGAAGGCCGTCCGCAGGTATCGAGCAGCAGCGCCAGTGTGTTGCCGGAAGGAGGCGACGCGCGTGTCGAGCGGTCCGGCACGCAGCGTTGGCTTGTGGTCAAAGGCGATCCCACGAAGGTGTGGCCGGTGGTGAAGGATTTCTGGCAGGAAACCGGTTTTATCGTGAATATCGAGATGCCGGAAACCGGCGTGATGGAAACCGATTGGGCAGAGAACCGTGCGAAGATTGATGACGGGTTTATTCGCAGGACGCTGGGTAAATTTCTGGACTCGGTTTATTCCACGGGCGAGCGGGACAAGTTCCGCACGCGGCTGGAACGAGGCGCAACGGGCACCACTGAAATCTATGTAAGCCATCGCGGCATGGAGGAGGTGTACACCACCTCCAGCAAAGAGTCGACGAAATGGCAGCCGCGCAAGCCCGATCCCGAACTGGAAGCGGAAATGCTGCGTCGCTTGATGGTGCGCTTCGGTGTGCAGGAAACGCGCGCGAAGCAGCAACTGGTTGCGGCAGCCGAGGCGCCGCGAGCCTCGTTGGCCAGGCAAAGCGGCGGCGGCAAACTCATGCTCAACGAGCAGTTCGACCGCGCGTGGCGACGTGTGGGGCTGGCGCTGGATCGCGTGGGCTTCACCGTCGAAGACCGCGACCGCAGCAAGGGACTCTATTTCGTTCGTTACATCGATCCGGAAACGGATGTCAAGACGAGCGACGAAAAGCCGGGGTTTATCGGCAGAATGATCGGTGGGCTCAAGTTCTGGGGCAATTCACCGGCGAAGAAAAACGAGCAGTACCAGATTGCTGTCAGGGATATCGATGCCGGCGCCGAAGTCAATGTGTTGACCAAGGACGGGCGGCAAGAGCAGTCCGCTACCGCCAACCGGATTTTGACGCTGCTGTACGATCAGTTGAAGTAAATTTTTATTCGTGAAATGTAAAACGTGAAAAATGAACGGATGGCAGTGAGAAATTGCGCTACTGCTACCCGCGTGTCACGATTCACTTGCCATCCACATTAGCGCATGCGCTTTGCATCGCTGGGCAGCGGCAGTGAAGGCAACGGACTGATTGTCCAGGCCGGAAGCACCCGCCTGCTGCTGGATTGTGGTTTCGGACTTGCCGATACTGCGCGGCGTCTGGGGCGGCTTGATCTTGCGCCCGAAGATATCGACGGCATTGTGGTAACCCACGAACATGATGACCATGTTGGCGGTGTGCCGCGGTTCGCCCGTAAGCATGGAATTCCGGTGTATCTCACCTACGGCACCATGGTCGCGGCCGGCGCCGGCAAATTTGACGATGTAGCGATTACGCTTATCGACAGCCACACGCCGGTTCCGATTGCCGATATCGAGTTACGGCCTTTTCCCGTGCCGCATGATGCGCGCGAACCGGCGCAATTCGTATTCTGCGATGGTCAACGCTCGTTGGGGGTGCTCACCGACACGGGGGCATCCACCAGTCATATTGAACAGATGCTGTCTGACGTCGATGCGCTGGTGCTCGAGTGCAATCACGACATCGACATGCTGATGAATGGCGCTTACCCGTATGCGCTCAAGCAGCGCATTTCCGGGCGCTTGGGGCATCTGGATAACGGTACGGCATCCGGTTTATTGGGTGCGCTGACAAAGATACCAGGGGCAACGGGCCGCATGCAGCATGTGATTGCCGCGCACCTGTCCAAACAAAACAATACACCGGTGCTGGCACGACGTGGGCTGGCGGCGGTGCTCGGCTGCGACGACCAGTGGATCGGCGTGGCGACGCAGGAGGATGGATTCGCCTGGCGAGAAATCACCTGATTGATTTCCAGGCGACCGCAAAAAACACGCGTAAAAAAAGCCGGCCTCCTGATGCGGGGCCGGCTTTTTGATTTTACTGAATGAACGGCTATTACTTCTTCATCGCGTCCATGCCACCTTTGGCGGCACCAGAGGTTGCGCCCGAAACGCCACCGCCGTCTTTCGCACCGGCAGCTGCGCCAGCGGCTGCGCCCTTGGCCACTTCCATGACCTTGTCTTTGGCAGCGTCTTTTGCGGTATCGACTTTGTCTTTGGCAACGTCTTTCGCCATATCGACTTTGTCTTTGGCAGCGTCTTTTGCGGTATCGACTTTGTCTTTGGCGACATCTTTTGCGGTGTCGACTTTGTCTTTGGCGGCGTCTGCTGCGTCTTTCACTGCGTCAGCGGTCGGCGCGGGTGCTGCTGCCGGGGCTGCTGCAGGTGCGGGAGCAGGTGCTGCGGCTTTAGGCGGTGGCGGCGGAGCGGGCTTGTCGCCGCAAGCACTGATGCCTACCGCCATGAGGGCGGCGAGTATAAGCGTATGTTTCATAGTTTTAAATTCCTTCGAAGGTAGAAATAGGATTGAGATCAAAAGCCGGCTTAAGTCCGACCGAAATACAATAAACAATACAACAACTTCATCTGACCCATAGCTAGTGAAGCCAGTGGGCCGAAGCGGCAGGATTCTACCTTAAGTAATAAGTAATTGTCCATATAAAGTAACGCTTATTGACCGGCTACAGGCCGCTTGCGCTCCCCAAGGCTAGGGGAGCGGAGACCTCCCATAGCTCCGCGTGCCGATCCAGTAGTTGCTGCGTACCTTCCACATCGTGGCTTCCTTGTGCTGCACGCATGTGCGCGTAATGAAAACGATGCAAATAGTGGCTGGCGTCAAAGATGGTGAAAGGGTCGTAAATGTGATGCGCCATTTTGGGCGTTTGGCGTATTTTTATCGCGTGGCTGAAATGGCCGACCAGTTCAACCAAGCGCGGCAACTCGCGCTCGATGTTGTCGGTAACATGCAGCGCCACCATCAGTTTATTGGCGCGATCTCGCAGCAGAAACTGGCGTATCAAGTCCGCGCGCGACTTTTCATTCCACGCTCGCGACAACGCACGGTCGAATACGCGAATCACCGATTCGGTCTGCGGCACCATGGCATCAAGCAGTGACTCGTACTCCCGAAAACTTTCAAAGCGCCGGTAGCGCGTAAGGGGCAACGTGCCGGCGGTTTCCGAGATCGGGCTCGGGTCAGACATGGATGTAGCCCGCACAATGCCACGCATGCAGCAGCTGCGCGGTTGCCGCGCCGGGGATGAAGGCCGGTGCTTCACGCGTATCAGCCAGCCGTACCAGCGTGCCGCGATGGTTGCGCTCGATGGTGTGGCACTCGCCGTTGATAAAAACCCGGTTGCCCGCGAACAGCATGCGTGTGGGCAACGCAAGCCGTACACCACGCTTCATCACGCATCTGATGAAGGCGCCGGGCGTCATTGGACGGCGCGGCCGCCGGAAAATGACCTGCGGTTTGGGCTCGGTCAGATAGCGGCCGGCGAAACGTTGTATATCTGCATCATTCCACCGTATCTGTTTCAGAACGCGTGCAAACTTGTCGACCAGAAATGATGGCAGTTTCGCAGGGTGCTGCTGTAGCGGCAATTCCGGGTCTGCAACCATCCCTTCAATCCGAAGATTATCTTGAATAAAATCGAGGAAATTTTCCGCAAGCTCCTGTTTGCGTGGTGCGCGAAAACCGACGGATAGCGTCATGCACGGCGTTAACGCCACGCCCTCATGGGCATAGTGCGGGGGCAGGTACAGCAAGTCGCCCTGTTCGACATCCCATTCACGTTGCGGCTGAAAGTGCTTGAGGATGCGCAACGGCGCGCTGTCGACCAGCGTAAGGTCTTTCTGCGCGCTGATGCGCCAGCGGCGCAAGCCTGTCCCTTGCAGCAGAAAAACGTCGTAGCTGTCGAAATGCGGACCGACACCACCGCCGGTAGCGGCATAGCTCGCCATCAAATCGTCGAGCCGTGCGTGGGGAATAAAAGAAAAGCGCTGCAGCAGCTTTGATGCCTCGGGCAGAAATTGTTCGATGCCCTGCACCAGCAACGTCCAGCCTCGGTCGGGCTTGCGGCGCAGCTTGTCACGTGTAAACGGACCATGTTCGACGCGCCAATGCCCGTGTGTGTGCGTGATGATGCGCGATTCCACATCCTCGCGGGTGGATAGTTCAAACAGGGTGTCACGTTGCAACCATTCACCGCAGTTCGGCAATGCATCGCGTACGAACCGGGGCCGCTTCTGCCAGTGACGGCGAAGAAAGGCCGCGGGTGACAATCCACCTAGCAAACGGTGTGCCATGTCGCGGATTATAGACTTCACTTTACGGCAGCGACAAAATCGCGGGCACCCCGCCGTTGCCTGTGGGGAATTCCGCTACAATGAACCGGTATCGATACGGTGTTGTGTTGATCAGGGAGAATGCCAAGGTCCGCCATGCTGCAACCGGGACGACCCGCGCCGAGTTTTGAATTGCCCGACGCCGACATGAATGTTGTGAGCCTGGAAAATTTTCGGGATCGCAATGTCGTGCTGTATTTTTATCCGCGAGACGATACGCCCGGATGCATTATCGAAGCCATAGATTTCAGCGATCTCGACGATGAATTTGCAAAGCTGAAGACCGTGGTGCTGGGGGTGAGCATGGATGATTGCGTGTCGCACGGTACGTTCCGCGACAAACATGGGTTGGCGGTGCAATTACTGGCAGACATGGAAGGCGAAGTTTGCAGCCGCTATGGCGTGCTGCATGAAAAAGAGCATGAGGGCAATAAACGAATCTGTATCCAGCGGTCTACGTTTATTATCGACCGCAAGGGCGTGGTGAAACATGCGATGTACGGCGTAAGCCCGCGGGGGCATGCCGCGGAAGTACTCGATCTGGTCAAAGGAATCGTGAAGTGAACGTGGTGCGCAACACGGTGGTGTCGTTGACTTACGAACTGTACGATGGCGATGGCAAGCTGATTGAAAAGGCCGAAGCACCGCTGGAGTATCTGCACGGCGGTTATTCCGGGATATTTCCATTGGTGGAACAGGCGCTGGATGGCAAGGCGGTAGGCGAGACCTGCCGCATACATCTGCCGCCGGGCGACGCTTTCGGCGAATACGATGCCGAACTGGTGCGAGTGGAAACGCGCGACCAGTTTCCCGCCGAGGTGAACGTCGGCATGCAATTCGAAGGACAGTCCGGCAAAAATGGCGAGACAGTTATCTATACGGTTACCGACATCGCCGAAGACAAGGTGGTGGTGGACGGCAATCATCCGCTGGCGGGGCAGACGCTCAATTTCCAGTGCGTGGTGTCATCGGTGCGGGCGGCTACCGAAGAAGAGCTGACGCACGGGCACGTGCATGGGCCGCACGGGCACCATCATCACTGACGTGGGTTAACCACCCGGCGCGCCGTCAAAGCGAATGCGGCCATTTTCGTGTTTGACCGTGATCCGCACCCAATTGACAAAAGGACTGCCGAAGACTTCGATGCGCGTAAAGTTAGGCAAGGACTGACGCGTGTGCGGATCGATCAGCGGCTTGTCGATGCGATGCCAGTGCGTGTCGCCATGTATCAATAGCACTTCGCCGTCAAAGCGCTGCGTTTCTCGTGCGATGGTAGCTATCATGCTGCCGTAATTGCGCCTGATACCACCGCCCAATGACCACGGATTTGCCTGCATCGCCAGCACTACGGCGCCGAGGGATTGCGCGCGTGCAACGCGAAAGGTCTCCGCAATCCACGCATCGACCATTTTTCCTCGTGCAGCGGATTCGTGCGGCTGCCGCGCATTGTTGTCGCCGCCGGGAACATTGAGCGTGGCGAACAAAACGCCGGCGTGCGTCCATCGCGCATGCTCGGGAAAATCCGTACTCTGCCGCGCGAGCGCGATTTTGCGCTGGCCCAGCGAGTAATCATCAGCGAAAAATATCCGGCGCAACTGTTGCAGGCGATTCAACGGATCGCGCACGGGGTCCGCTGTGCCGACGGCGCGCCAGCAATCCGTCCACTCATTGTCGCCCGGCGTGTAAATCAGCGGATGGTGCAGCAACGCGAATTCGTCACGGCGCCGCGCAAACAATGCATCCGTGCAGGGCGACCATCCATTCTTGAAATCGCCCACGTGTATCGCAAAGGCCAGCGGCTCGCGATTCATCGCCGCGATGATGCTGATAAACGGCGCTTCTTCGGCTTCCGTGTAGGGCGCATCGCCAAACGCGGCGAAAGTGAAACTCGCCGCAATGCCGTGACTTGCCGACCACAAAACAGCCGCGAAAACCAGTCGCGAGTATCGTTTAACAACGCACGCGCAGATGTGCATAAAGCGGTTGCACGCGATACTATGTAAATATATGTTTTTATTGATATTTTTATTCATTACCGATCAAGATTCTTGCGCATCCGGTAAATCAATTCGAGCGCGTCGCGCGGTGTAAGCGTGTCGGGATCAACCGCTCTGAGCGTGCCGACCAGCGGGTGCTCTGCCGGCGTTTCCGGTTCCACGGTGGCATCGCGATTCGCAAACAGATCGCGTTGCGGCGTTGATGCCATGCTCTTTTCTTCGAGTTCCGCGAGGTTGCGTCGTGCGGCGCGAATGACGCTCGAAGGCACGCCGGCAAGTTGCGCGACCTGAAGGCCGTAACTCCGATTGGCCGGACCTTCTTCCACGCTGTGTAGAAAAACTATGTGATCCTTGTGTTCCACGGCGTCGAAATGCACATTCGCCACTTCCTTGAATCGTACCGCCAGTTCCGTAAGTTCGAAGTAATGCGTGGCGAACAGGGAATAGCTATGGCTTTTCTCCACCAGATGACGCGCAATCGCCCACGCCAGCGCGAGACCGTCGTAGGTTGAAGTGCCGCGCCCGATTTCATCCATCAGCACCAGACTTTTCGGCGTTGCGTGATGCAGTATGTAGGCCGCTTCCGTCATTTCGACCATGAAGGTGGAGCGTCCTCCCGCAAGATCGTCGGCAGCGCCGATGCGCGTGAATATCTGATCCACCGGTCCGAGTCGCACGCGCGCGGCGGGCACGAAAGACCCGCAATGCGCCAGCAAAACAATCAGTGCGACTTGCCGCATGTAGGTGGATTTGCCGCCCATATTGGGGCCGGTAATGAGCAGCATCTGGCGCGCGGGCGAGAGCCGCGTATCGTTGGGAATGAATTGATCGACTTGGGCTTGCACCACGGGATGCCGCCCGCCGTCGATTTCTATCGCGGGATCGTCGCTGAACTGCGGCGCGCTCCAGTCGAGTGCCGATGCGCGCGCGGCGAAAGTGGCGAGCAAATCGAGTTCGGCCAGTGCGCCGGCAGCCTGTTGCAGCGCAGGGATATGCGGCAACAGGTCATCGAGCAGCTTTTCGTACAGTAATTTTTCACGTGCGAGCGCGCGATCCTGTGCCGACAGTGCCTTGTCTTCGAAGGTTTTTAATTCGGGCGTAATGTATCGCTCGGCATTTTTGAGGGTTTGCCGCCGGCGATAATCATCGGGGACTTTCTCGCTTTGCGCGCGCGTGACCTCGATGTAAAAACCATGCACGCGGTTGTATTCGACCTTGAGATTGGCAATGCCGGTGCGCGCTTTTTCGCGCGTTTCCAGCGCCAGTAGAAATTCGCCACAGTTGGTCTGGATAGCGCGGAGCTCATCGAGTTCACCGTCAAAGCCGTCGGCGATGACGCCGCCTTCGCGCAATACGGATGCGGGCTCGTCGCGTATGGCCGAGGTGAGTACGGTTGCGAGATCATCCTGCGGCGTCAGGTGTGCGGCGATGTCCAGCATGCGCGGACTGCCGGCGGCGCCGATCACCGTGTTGAGATCAGGCAGGCGTTTTAGAGTATCGCGCAAGCCCGACAGGTCGCGCGGGCGTGCGGATTTCAAAGCAAGTCGCGAGGCAATGCGCTCAACATCGACGAAGGTGCGCAGCAACGCGTGTATATCCTCGTGACACCGGATTTGCATCAGCTCACCGACTGCCGCCTGGCGCGTGCGGGGCAAGGCGCGATCCGCAAGCGGATGATGCAGCACATGGCGCAGCAAGCGGCTGCCCATGCCGGTGGCGCAGTGATCGAGCAACGATAACAGCGTCGGTGTGCTTTCGCCGCGTATGGTTTCGGTAATCTCAAGATTGCGCCGCGTCGCGGGATCCATGCGCACCCATGCGCCTGCTTGCTCGACCCTGAGCGCACGCACGTGCGCGATGGCGGCACCCTGCGTTGATTTTACGTAATCCAGCAGCGCGTTGGCGGCACCGACGGCGATGTTCATTTGTTCCGCACCGAACCCGGCAAGATCGTGCGTGCCGAACTGATGGCACAGGTTGCGCCGCGCGGCATCAAAGTCAAAATGCCACGGCGCCAGGCGCCGCACCGGCATTTTGGCGGCTTCGAACACCGTGCTATCGAAGGTTTCGGATACAAGGATTTCTGCCGGCCGCAGGCGTTCGATCTCACTGTCGAGATTGGTCCAGGCGGTCTCCATCACCGCAAAGCGCCCGGAAGCGAGTGACAGCCACGCCAGTCCCAGCATGTCGCGCACACGATGCAGCGCCAGAAGAATATTGTCGCGCTTGTCGTCGAGCAGCGCCGAATCCGTCAGCGTGCCGGGCGTGACGATGCGCGTGACCCTGCGCTCGACCGGCCCTTTGGAGGTTGCCGGGTCACCGATCTGCTCGCATATCGCCACGGATTCGCCAAGCTTTACCAGCTTCGCAAGATATTGTTCGACCGCGTGATACGGCACGCCTGCCATTTTGATCGGCACGCCTGCGGATGCACCGCGGCTGGTGAGCGTGATGTCAAGCAGTCGCGCCGCGCGCTCGGCATCATCGTAAAACATCTCGTAAAAATCACCCATCCGGTAAAACAACATCATGTCCGGATGATCGGCCTTGATGCGCAGATATTGCTGCATCATCGGCGTGTGCGAGGGTGTCTCATAAATATTTGATTTCATTTAATTACCTTTACTTCGAGACGATACCTGCGCATCAAAGTTACCCGTAGTTGCCCCGCCCATTTCAAAGGGAACATTTTGTCCAGCGTCGGCGGTTTAATTGAAAAAAAGTGAAAAAGGAGTGAAAAATTTCGGCTATCCACCCGCCCGCATTGACGACATTGTATAGGGTGGTAATGTTAATTACCGTAGTCATACAAGACGATCGTTGTGTGCGCCAGCGTACCGACGTATATCACGCCGCGCCTTTATCTTCCGATCGTGGCTACGACATGAGTTCCTCGCAAAAAATAGTCCCAACGAGAAGAAATGCTTGGCCGGATTCGCTATTGATCTCAGCGCGCATCTTACGGAGCCAATCAAAATGTCAATAAAGACAATACTACTGGCCTGGGCCGTCGTCGGAATTGGAGTCATGCTGTTCATCACCTTAACGGAATGGACAACAGGTTTCACCATTTTAGTAATCTTCAGTGGCATTACTTGGGTGCTTATTTTCGCTATTTCCAGAATTGACGACTCCAGGCTCTTTCAATTCAAACGAAAATTGAGATCAACGGATTTTTTTCGCAAGCTGGACTCAACGCAACACCATAACGAGCAGACATAAAATTTCAGCACAACTAAATAGATGGTCACCAGAGTATGCGCAGGGGTATGTCGAAGGAGACCTGGGGCGCATAAGTGGCAAGGCGCCCGCAATTTATGTCATGGTAGGAATTGATGAATATTGTTTGGGCTTCCGGGCGGGGTACTTTGCGAGCGACCGTTGCTTGCCAATCGCCAAAGCCAGCGACAATAAAAGCACAGTACCAGGACGCGAGATTGCGCTACAAGCACAAGCCGCGTGATCAGCCTCGCCGGGCCGTATAGGGGGTATTAAGTGCTCAATCACGAATTGCAACACCGCGCCGAGATTCTGGTTCTGAATCCCCAAGAGCCGCTTGAGGCGGCGGATTTCACGGCGCTGGCAAGCTGTGTCGATGCTTATCTGCAACGGCACGGGAAGCTGCGCGGTGTATTGATACGTGCAAAATCGTTTTCTGGCTGGAAAAACTTTGGCGCTCTTCTATTCCACCTGAAGTTCGTCAAGGCGCATCATCAGGACATTGAGAAAGTTGCGGTCGTCGCTGACGGCGTTTTCCCGACAGTCATGCCTGAACTGGCAAACCATTTCCTCCGCGCGCAGGTTCAGCACTTCGACTCGGCGTCGGAGAACGCCGCGTGGGACTGGCTAAGGCAAAACAGCAATTCGTCGAGCCATGTAGCGGCGTGACCGGTATTGACATCCGCGTCGGGTGCCAGGCCAAAACGGTACCGTTGTTGCGTACTGCCATATCACTCACTCGATCTGCATGCGAGCCCGCTGGAGCCTCCGTAAAGTGTCACGAGTGTCAGAGCACCTCTTATACGAAGGTCCGTTATCCGTGTGCAAGGCGACTAAAAACTTGCGCGACACAACTGCAGATTGCTATGCCGAGCCGCCTTTTACCTCGGCGGCAGCGCCGCATCCCGCGATACGCCCGAACACGGTGCCCGATACCAGTCCGGTACCTGCCGCATAGTTGAAATAAAACAACCCGCCGACCATTTCTCCGGCAGTGTACAGGCCCGGTATCGGGTGCAGATGCACGTCCACCACCTGTCCGGTTTCGTGATTGATGCGCAGACCGCCGAAGGTGAAGGTGATGCCGCAGGTCACGTGATAGGCCTCGAAGGGCGGCGTGTCGATGGTGTTGGCCCAGTTGGATTTCGGCGGATCGATGCCTTCGGTGCGTCGGCCATCCTTGATCGAGTGGTCAAAGGGCCTGTTCTTCTGTATCGCCGCGTTGTACTCGAGAACCGTCCTGAGAAAGCTCTCCTTGTTAACGCCTTCGAGTTTCCCGGCAAGTGCTTCGATGGTATTTGCTACCACGCGTGTCACCATTTTGTCGCCGTATTCGGGGCGCAGCAGCGGACGCACCTTGGCGTCGAACACCTGATACGCGAACTGCTGCGGTTGTTGCAGCACTTCCGCGCCGTACTTGGCGTAGGTGTAGTTGTAGAACTCGACACCTTCATCGACAAAGCGTTTGCCGTCGGCGTTGATCATGATCGACAGAGGATAGCTGTGGCGATACGAGCTATGCGGCAGATGGAGGTTGCCGACCTCCGGCGCGTGACGTTCCCACGACACGGCATGGCGGCCCGACCAGTTGCCGTGCGGGCAGGCGCCGATGTCGAGTGCCATTCTCAGGCCGTCACCCATGTTGAAGCGCGAGCCGCGCACTTTGGCAAGTTCCCACCCGGGGCCGAGGTAGCGCGTGCGCCACTCCGGGTTGGCTTCGAAGCCGCCGCAGGCGAGCACCACGGCTTTCGCGTAAAACTCGACCGGCTCACCTTTGCATTTGGCTTGCACGCCTGATACGCGCTGGCCGTCATAAATCAGTGACACCGCACGCGTTTCGTAGAAAATCTCCACGCCCTTTTTGACGGCGGTATCGGTTGCAGATTGCACCAGCCCGGGCCCGCCGCCCGAAATTTCGAGCGGCATGCGTCCGAAGAAGCGGCGCGTGCCGTTGACTACCGCCGATTGCGCGCGGTAGTTGGGCACGAAGCGCACGCCCTGGCTGCGCAGCCACACCATGGCGTCCAGACTCTGCGTGATCAGCGTTTCGCTCAGATCGGGATCGGTGCGAAAGTTGGTGACGCGATACAGGTCGTCGTAAAACTGATCCTGCGTGTTGCTTTCCCAGTCGGTGGTGCGTGCCTCCTCGTCCGTAATATCGATCAGTTTGCGCAGATTGCTTACATTGTCGTAGGCAAAGCGCATCACGCCGCCGGCGAAACGGCTGTTGCCGCCGGACTCGTCCGGAGTGGCGGCTTCGAGCATGGCGACACTCACGCCGGTGTCACGGGCGGCCAATGCGGCGCACAGGGCGGCATTGCCTTTGCCGACGACCACGACATCGAACTGTCTCACGAAGTTTCCTTGCCTGAAATGGAAATTTGATTCTAGGGAGTGCATGCCGTGATTGCAAGGCGTTACACTGCTGCCTGCCGGTTGTGGATTTTCAATTCCGTTATCTGAACGCAAAGTGCGCCCAATGAAATATCGATGCTTTCCACGATGTTTTTCAGTGGCCTGTGTCCTGCCGATGGCATTTGCGTCTGTTGTGGCTCACGCACAGTCGTATCCCGCGAAACCTGTACGCGTGGTCATTGGCGGCTCGCCGGGCAGCAACGCGGACTTTTTTTTTCGCCTCGTTGCCACGCGCATGAGCGGCATACTCGGGCAGCAACTGGTAGCGGACTACCGTCCCGGCGCGGGCGGGGCCATCGGCGCGAATCTGACCGTCAAAAGCCCGCCCGATGGCTATGTGGTGATGATGGTGGCGGCGGGCTTTGTGATGAATCCGGCGTTGACCAAAAGCTTGCCGTACGATCCAGCGCGTGATTTCACTGCGCTGGGTTTGGTGGCGGATGTGCCTGCCGGTCTGGTGGTGCATCCTTCGTTGCCGGCGCGCAATGTGGGGCAACTGATCGCCATCGCGCGCGCGCAGCCGGGTGAACTTAATTTCGGCAGCGCCGGGCCGGGCACGGTATCGCATCTGGCCGGCGTGTTGTTCAATCTGGTGGGCAAGGTCAACACGGTGCATGTGCCGTATAAAAGCAGTGCGCCGTCGCTGGTGGGCTTGATTGCCGGGCAGATCGCGTTTTCTTTTCCGACGGTGTCGGGCGCGATACAGCATGTGAACAGCGGCAAGCTGCGTTTGCTGGCGCAGACCGGGGTGAAACGCTCGTTGATGCTGAAAGATATGCCCACCGCGCAGGAAGCGGGTCTGCCGGGATTCGTGGTGAATAGCGGCTTTGGCTACGTTGGCCCTGGCGGTATGCCGCTGGTTGTAGTGGAAAACTTCAATGGCGCGCTGGTGAAGGCGATGCAGGATCCGCTGGTGCGCAAGAGCATGATCGACAACGGTGCCGATCCCGTGGGGAATACGCCACAACAACACGACGCGTACCTGAAATCCGAAGTCGCAAAATGGCTCAAGGTGGGCAGGGAAGCGGGCATCAAGCAGGAGTAGCAGCGTTATTCTGCGCCGGCAATGGTGTCGCCGTCGGGCGCATGACATTCTCCACTTGTACATTTGGCCGGGCTGATTAATAATCGCACGGGCGGCGGTCATTGAGGAGATGAAATCGGCTTGAGTCACTATCGCGCAGGAAGGCTGTGGGTACTGGCGTGCGCTCTGGCGCTGCCGCTGCTGTCGTCGTGCCTGACGCCGGCGCAACAACTGCTGCTGGCAGCGATTCCCGACGGCACGCTGTCGGTGCTGCTCAGTCATTTTGAGCGCGCGCCCAGCGCCAACCGCCAGCGCGTCGCGGAACTCGAGCAGCGCGGCGACTGGGTGGGTCTCGCGCAATTCGCCGAAGACAATATTGCCAAGGACCGGCCGAACGCGGCGTGGTGGATGGTCGCGGGCTATGCGTATTCGCAGCAGAAACAGCATTTCCGGGCGATTCAGTGTTTCGGCGAAATGGTGCGGCTGGAACCGGACATGCCGGAAGGCTGGAACCTGCTGGCGCAGGAACATCGCACCGTGGGCGATCCGCGGCGCGCGCTGTCCATCCTCAACAACGCGCTGCTCGCGCTGCGTGATTCGCCGACAACGCTGATGACACTCGGCGACGTTTATGGCGACCTTGGACGATTCGACGAGGCGGTGCGCGCCTATCGGCGGGCGCTGGATCTCGACGGCGGATTAACGCCGGCGTGGGCGGGGCTTGCGCGCAGTTACATCAAGCTGGGCCGACCGTCCGAAGCGGAGGGCATCGCACGGTCTATGGAGAAATCCAATCCGAAGCTGGCAGCAGCGATACGGCAGGAGATTGCCGGCGAGAAGCGGCTGCGTTAGGCCGATTTCAGCGCGGGCGTCAGATGCGGCGCCAGTTGTTTGACCATTTGCTCGAACAGCTTGATATTGCCGCCGATAATGTTGCCGGATTTCAGATACTGATCGTTGCCTTCGAGGTCGCCAACCACGCCGCCAGCTTCGGTGATCAGCAGCGATCCCGCGGCAATATCCCATGGCGCCAGGCCGATTTCCCAGAACGTGTCCAGTCGTCCGGCGGCCACATAGGCGAGGTCGAGTGCGGCCGATCCCGCGCGGCGCACGCCGGCGCTGTTTTGCATGATGTCGCGCAACATCGCGAGATAAGCGTCGATATGCTTGTGTTCCTTGAACGGAAAGCCGGTGCCGATCAGCGCCGATTTGAGTTGCAGGCGTTTGCTGACGCGGATGCGCGTGTCGTTGAGGTACGCGCCGGCGCCGCGCGTGGCAGTGAACAAATCGTTATTGCCCGGATCGTAGACCACCGCCTGCGTGACGATGCCTTTGTGGGAGAGCGCGATCGATACCGCATACTGCGGAAAGCCGTGCAGAAAGTTGGTGGTGCCGTCGAGCGGATCGATAATCCACTGATAATCCGCATGGCCGCCGGAATGAGTGTCGCCGGATTCCTCTGCTAAAATCGAATGTTTCGGGTACGCTTCCAGCAGCGTGCGTATGATGATTTGTTCGGCCTCTCGATCCACTTCGGTGACAAAATCATTGGCGGCTTTTTCGCGCACGGCGACGATATCGAGATTGCGCGCAGCGCGATTGATCAGGCTGCCGGCGCTGCGCGCGGCCTTGACCGCGATGTTGAGCATGGGATGCATAGCGTTTGAACCGATAGCCGTAAAACGTGAAAGAGCGAATGTGCAAATGTTGCCGCGCTGCGCATTGTACGTGATATGAGTGACGTGCTCAAAAACTCGTTTGGGAACATCCGCATCGTTCTGTGCGAAACGCATCACGCGGGCAACATCGGCGCCGCGGCGCGGGCGATGAAAACCATGGGCCTGCGCACGCTGATTCTGGTCAATCCCGAAAACTTTCCCGGTGCAGAAGCCACGCGCCGTGCTTCGCGCGCGACCGATGTGCTTGCTGGCGCGCGCGCGTGCGATTCGTTGAGCGAGGCGCTGCACGGTACCGCACTCGCAGTGGCGTGCTCGGCGCGTCCACGCGAACTGTCAATGCCGGCGGTCGATGCGCGCACGGCGGCGGTGCGATTGGCGGCGATTGGCGCCAGCCAGCCGGTGGCGCTGGTGTTCGGCAACGAGACTTACGGGCTGACGACCGCGCAGGTGAATCAGTGCCAGTTGATCGCGAGCATACCCGCCGATTCGCAATACGCTTCGCTCAATCTCGCCGCAGCGGTGCAGGTATTTTCCTATGAGCTGCGATTGGCCGCGCTAGGGGCCGGAATCGACAGTGACCGTGTGCCGGGCGATCCCACGCAAGATCGCGCCAGCCATGAAGCAGTTGAGGGGTTTTATGTGCAGCTTGAAAGCGCGCTGGTGGAGACAGGTTATCTGAATCCCGCACAACCGAAAAAACTGATGCAGCGCCTGCGCCGGCTGTTTGCCCGTGCCGGGTTGGAACGGGAGGAGGTCAACATTCTGCGTGGCGTGGTACAAACGTTGCGGAATCCCAAGAAAAAACAATAAGAATATGTTTTTAAAAGGTTATCTCATAATTTTCAATAACCGATAAATTTAGTATACTATTTCGTCGTTCATTCTGGTTTCTCCTACTTAACCTGATGTTTTCCCGCATAAAAGAAGAGATTGCCGTGGTGTTCGAGCGCGACCCGGCAGCGCGCAATACCTGGGAGGTCATCACCTGCTACCCGGGCTTCCATGCGCTGCTGATGCATCGTATGGCGCACTATTTGTGGGCAGGCGGGCTGAAGTGGCTGGCGCGTTTTATGTCGCACTGCGGGCGCTGGTTTACCGGCATCGAGATCCATCCCGGCGCAACCATCGGCCAGCGCTTTTTCATCGACCACGGCATGGGCGTGGTGATCGGCGAGACAGCGGAAATCGGCGATGATTGCACGCTGTATCACGGCGTTACGCTGGGCGGCACGTCGTGGAACAAAGGCAAACGCCATCCCACCCTTGGCAAAGGCGTGGTGGTGGGCGCGGGCGCGAAAATCCTCGGCCCTATAACCATGGGTGATCACTCTAAAATCGGCTCCAATGCAGTGGTGGTCAAGGACGTGCCGGCGGGCGCGACGGCCATTGGCATTCCCGCGCGCGTCGTGGAATCCGAAGCATCGAATGGCCGCTTCGCTGCCTATGCCGTCGGGCGCGACGAAAATGATCCGCTGGCGCGTGCGCTGAACGAGATCATCAGCCACAGCGGTGAGACCGACAGGCGTATCGAAGAAATCCTTGTCGAACTTAAGCGTCTCGGCGCCCAATCGGGCGCTGCCGGGAACTCAGTCAAGCTATAGTTGACTAATTTAGTAGGAATAGGTAAAGTTGAGCAGATTAGTCGGCAATGCGACAGCGATTTTTCCGTGTAGCCAAAACTAATATAAGTAGTTGTTTTTAAATAATATTTTATAGGTGATCCTATGCGGCTCACGACCAAAGGGCGGTTTGCGGTAACGGCGATGGTGGACCTGGCGATGCGTCACGGCGGCGGTCCGGTGACGCTGGCGGAAATCAGCGGGCGTCAGAAAATTTCGCTGTCTTATCTGGAACAATTATTCGGCAAACTGCGCCGCAAGCAAATCGTGGAAAGCGTGCGCGGACCGGGCGGCGGCTATCTGCTGGGCAAGGACATGCGCGCGCTGTCGGTTGCCGAAATCATTCTGGCAGTGGATGAACCCATCGATGCCACGCAATGCGGCGGCAAGGAAAATTGCCACGACGACAACAAGTGCATCACGCACGATCTGTGGGCGTCGCTCAATCAGCGCATCTTCGAATATCTGGGCTCGGTCACGTTGCAGCAGCTCGTGGATAACCAGCGCGCCAAGGAAGCCGGCGTCACACCGATGCATGACATGCGTCCCACTGTGAGCAAGCGCGCGGTGGTTCCGGCCTGATACAGCCCATGTCGTTCGTTTATTTCGACCACAACGCTACCACGCCGCTGGATGGGCGCGTGCTGGAGGCGATGCTGCCGTTCCTGCGCGAGCAGTACGGCAACGCGTCGAGCCGGCATGATCTGGGCATCAGCGCGCGGCGCGCCATCGATCAGGCGCGCGAGCAGGTGGCGGCGCTAGTGAACGTGCGTCCGCCGCAGGTGGTGTTCACGTCGGGCGGCACGGAAGCGAACAATCTCTTTATCAAAGGTGCTGCGGAAATTCTCAAGCCTTCGCAGATTGCGGTGAGCGCGATTGAGCACCCGTGCGTTGCGAGGCCTGCGGAAGCACTCGCGCGCAAGGGCTGGACTGCGCGCAAACTTGCGGTCACGCGTGACGGCAAAGTAGATTTGAATGATGTGGATGCGGCGCTTAAAGTCCCCACGGGCATCGTCTCGGTGATGCTCGCCAATAATGAAACCGGCGTGATTCAGGATGTTGCCGCTGTGGCCGCGCGCGCGCGCGCGGTGAAAGCCTGGATGCACACCGATGCGGTGCAGGCGCTGGGCAAAATCGCCGTCGATTTTGAGGCATTGAACGTGCATGCAATGACGCTGTCGGCGCACAAGATTTACGGCCCTAAGGGCGCTGGTGCGCTGATCGTCGATAAACGCATCGAGCTTGCGCCGTTGATTGCCGGCGGCGGGCATGAGCACGGCATGCGCTCGGGCACTGAAAACGTGCCGGCGATAGTCGGGTTTGGCGCAGCGGCCGAGCTTGCCGCCAGCCGACTCACGGAACTCGCGCCGCGGCTGGAAAAACTGCGCGCGCGTGTCGAACAGGGCCTGACCAAGATGGGCGCAATGCTATTCGGCGCAGGTCACGCAAATGAGTCGCCGCGCGTGCCCAACACCAGCTACTTTGCGTTTCGCGGCATTGACGGTGAAACGCTGATTATCGAGCTCGACAAACTGGGCTTCGGCGTCGCGGCGGGTGCGGCGTGCTCCAGCGCGAATCCCGAGCCTTCGGCAACGCTGCTGGCGATGGGTGTAGCGCCGGAAATCGCGCGCGGCGCCGTGCGCTTTTCGCTCGGCGCGGCGAACACAGCGCAGGAAGTTGATGAATTCCTGAAAGCATTGAAGCAAATAATTGCGCGATTCAAGAATCTTACTGCGATGGCGGTGTGACAAGCGGGTGAGTACGGAGAACAATGATGACGATACAACTGACAGAAAACGCGGCCAAACAAATTAAAACGCAATTGACCAAGCGCGGCAAAGGCGTGGGCCTGCGCGTGGGCATCAAGAAAGTCGGCTGCTCCGGCTGGGCCTACACCTACGATTATGCTGACGAAGTGAAGGCGAACGACAAGGTATTTGAAGCCTTCGATTCCAAACTCGTTGTGGACGACAAGAGTCTGGAGATTATCGACGGTTCAAAACTCGATTTCGTCAAAGAAGGCTTGAAACAGACCTTCAAGTTTGACAACCCGAACGTCGATGCGACGTGCGGCTGCGGCGAGAGTTTTAGTGTGAAGGAAAAGGCGTGAAGCGTGAGGCGTTAGGCGTGAGGCGCGAGACGGTGCGCGAGGGAAGGTTTTCGCTTCACGCCTCACGCCTCACGCCTCGCGCCGTCAAGGAAACATCATGAGCACCGCAGCGATAGAGCAGCTCGTCAATCAGCCATACAAGCACGGCTTCGTCACCGATATCGAATCGGATACGGCAGCCAAGGGGCTGAGCGAAGATACCATCCGTTTTATTTCGGCGAAGAAGGCCGAGCCGGAGTGGCTGCTGGAGTTTCGGCTGAAGGCGTATCGCCACTGGCTCACCATGACTGCGCCGTCGTGGCCCAACGTGCACTATCCGGAAATTGACTTCCAGAACATCAGTTATTACTCGGCACCGAAGAAGAAAAAACTGAAGAGCATGGATGAGGTCGATCCGGAATTGCTCAGGACTTTCGAGAAACTTGGCGTGCCGATGAACGAGCGTGCGGCGCTGGCGGGCGTGGCGGTGGACGTGATTTTTGATTCGGTGTCGGTAGCCACTACTTATAAACAAAAGTTGGCCGATGTGGGTATTATCTTCGGCTCGATTTCCGACGCGGTGCGCGACCATCCGGACCTCGTGCGCAAGTACATGGGTTCCGTGGTGCCTGCGGGCGATAATTTTTATGCCGCGCTCAATTCGGCGGTGTTCACCGACGGCTCGTTCTGCTTTATTCCCAAGGGCGTGAAATGCCCGATGGAACTGTCTACCTATTTCCGTATCAACACGCAGGATTCCGGCCAGTTCGAACGCACGCTGATCATTGCCGAGGATGGTGCGTCGGTGTCGTATCTCGAAGGCTGCACCGCGCCCAAGTTTGACACTAACCAGTTGCACGCGGCGGTGGTGGAATTGGTCGCGCTCGACAACGCCGACATCAAATATTCGACGGTGCAGAACTGGTACGCAGGCGACGAAAAAGGCGTGGGCGGCATCTATAACTTTGTCACCAAGCGCGGACTGTGCAAGGGCGTGAATTCGCGCATTTCCTGGACGCAGGTCGAAACCGGCTCGGCGATTACCTGGAAATATCCTTCATGCGTGCTGCGCGGCGACAATTCGGTGGGCGAGTTTTATTCGGTGGCGCTGACCAATCATTACCAGCAGGCCGACACCGGCACCAAGATGATTCATCTCGGCAAAAATACCCGCAGCACCATCATCAGCAAGGGCATATCGGCAGGCCATTCCAACAACAGTTATCGCGGGTTGGTGCGTATCGCGCCGACGGCGTCGGGTGCGCGCAATTATTCGCAATGCGACTCCATGCTCATTGGTGCTAAATGCGGCGCGAACACGTTTCCTTATATCGATGTGCGCAATCCCAGCGGCAAAGTCGAACATGAAGCGACCACTTCAAAGATCGGTGAAGACCAGTTGTTTTACTTCCAGCAGCGCGGTATAGGCGCCGAAGAAGCGGTGTCGATGATCATCAATGGCTTCTGCAAGGAAGTGTTTCAGCAATTGCCGATGGAGTTTGCGGTCGAGGCGACCAAGCTTCTCGGACTCAAACTTGAAGGCAGCGTGGGATGATCAACAGCAACGCAAAAAGCCTGCTTGAAATACGCGGTCTCACGGCTACGGTCGCGGGCGTCACCATACTGAAGGGCATTGACCTCACGGTACGCGCGGGCGAGGTGCACGCCGTCATGGGTCCGAACGGCTCGGGCAAAAGCACGCTGGCCAAGGTGCTGGCAGGACATCCGGCATATGAGGTGACCGGTGGCACGGTGCTGTTCGAAGGCAGCGATCTGTTTGCCCTTGCAGCTGAAGCGCGCGCGCGCGCGGGGCTGTTTCTCGGTTTTCAGTATCCGGTGGAAATTCCTGGCGTGTCGAACAGTTCTTTTTTGCGCCTGGCCTACAACACGGTGCAGGGCGAACGCGGCAAGGACGAACTCGATCCCCTGGAGTTCGACGACTTTGTGCGCGAGAAAATGAAGCTGCTGGAAATGAGCCCGGAGTTTCTCGACCGCAGCGTGAACGACGGATTTTCCGGCGGTGAGAAAAAGCGCAATGAAATTCTGCAGATGGCGATACTCGATCCGAAACTCTCGATCCTGGATGAAACCGATTCGGGTCTCGATATCGACGCGCTGCGCGTGGTGGCCGGTGGTGTCAACAAACTGCTGACGTCCGACAATGCCTGCGTGCTGGTCACGCATTATCAGCGGTTGCTGAACTACATTACGCCGGATTATGTGCATGTGATGGATAGCGGCCGCATCGTCAAGACCGGCGGCAAGGAACTCGCCGTGGAACTCGAATCGCGCGGGTATGACTGGCTGCAGAACACAAATGCCAAGGCTGTGGCATGAGCGCGGTAGCAACCCATCCGTTTGTTGAGGCGCTGGTCGCCGGAGGCCGTACGCTGCCTGCGACAGATACGTCATGGTTGAATCAGCGCCGTGCCGCGGCATTGGAACGTGCCAATGCACTGAGCGTCCCGACGATACGAGACGAAGACTGGCGCTTTACCGATCTCGCGCCGTTGAACCGCTTGCGCGTGGAGCCGCCGGCTTCGGCTGCCGTGCTCGTCGATGCTACGCCATTTGCCGTGCCGGAAGCGGGGTTTCGTCTTACGTTTGTGGACGGCGCGTATTCGCAGCCGCTCTCTGGTGGCGGGGTGTTGCCGGAGGGCGTGACGGTCAGCACGCTGGCGGAAGGATTGAAAGCGCACGCGGCGCTGATTGAACCGCATCTGGGCGCGCACGCAGGATTTGACGCACAGGTGTTTACGGCGCTTAACACGGCTTGGCTGCGCGATGGCGCGCTTGTGCATATTGCAAAAAACACGGTGCTGCGCGAACCGCTGCACTTGTTATTTGTTGCTACCAAGAAAGGCGTGGCAACCTGCCCGCGTTGCCTGATTGTTGCGGAGTCTGGTGCGGAATGCGCGATCATCGAAGACTATGTCGCGGCGACGAGTGATGCGTATTTCACCAATGCCGTGACTGAAATCGCCATCGCGCCCGGCGCACGCGTGCAGCATGTGCGTTTGCAGCGTGAGAGCGCCGAGGCCATTCATATCGCCTCTTGCGCCGTGTCGCTGGCGAAAGATTCGTCCTATATTTCGCAGTCGGTGGCGTTCGGTGCGCGGCTGTCGCGCTACAACCTCGATGTAGTGCACAAAGGCGAAGGCGCGGCAGCGGTGATCGACGGGCTGGCACTGATTTCCGGCCGGCAACTCGCTGACACGCATACGCTGATGGACCATGCCCATCCGAATGGTCGCTGCACGCAATTGCACAAGACCATCGTCGGCGGCGCGGCGCACGCGGTGTTCAACGGCAAGGTGCTGGTGCGCGAGGGCGCTCAATTGACGAATTCCGCCCAGCAAAGCCGCAATCTGCTGCTGTCGTCCACAGCGCGCGTCGATACCAAGCCGCAGCTTGAGATTTTTGCGGACGATGTGAAATGTGCACACGGTGCAACCGTCGGCCAACTCGATGCTGAGCAACTGTTTTATCTGAAGAGCCGCGGCTTGCCTGACACGCAGGCACGCAATCTGCTGACGTTCGCATTTGGCGCCGAGATCGTGCATCGCATACCGGTGAAATCGCTGGTGGTGCAACTCGAGCGCGCAGTCATGGCCCATACGGCGCATGGAGCGCAAACCCAGGCGGGTGCTTGAGATGAATGCGCCTTTGAGTGTACGCAAAACTGCGGCTGCGCTGGATGCGACCCGCATCCGCAAGGATTTCCCGATCCTCGACCTGAAGGTTAATGGCAAGCCGTTGGTATTTCTGGACAATGCAGCGTCCAGCCAGATGCCCAGGCAAGTGATGGACCGCTGGGCGCGTTACCAGTCGAGCCAGCATGCGAACATTCATCGCGCCGTGCATTACCTTTCCGAGACTGCGACTGCGGAATACGAAGCGGCGCGCCGCAAATTGCAGGCATTTATCAATGCCAGGGAAGAGCGCGAAGTCATTTTCACCAGCGGCACCACCGAGAGTATCAATCTGGTAGCGCACGCGTGGGGCCGCAAATTCTTAAGTGCGGGCGATGAAATCATCCTTACCACGCTGGAACACCATTCAAACATCGTGCCGTGGCAGATGGTGGCCGATGAAAAGGGCGCGAAGATTCGGGTAGTGCCCATATTCGATAACGGCGAACTCGATCTCGATGCCTACGAAAAGCTGTTCAACAGCCGCACCAGAATCGCATGCTTCACCCATGTGTCGAACGCGTTGGGCACCATCAATCCCGTGCGCGAGATGGTCGCTATTGCGCGCAAACAAGGCGTGGTAACACTGGTGGATGGCGCGCAGGCAGCACCGCATCTGACGGTGGACGTGCAGGCGCTGGATTGCGATTTCTATGCGTTTTCCGGTCACAAGCTGTGCGGGCCGACCGGCATCGGCGTGCTGTACGGCAAGGCGGCGCTGCTGGAGGCGATGCAGCCGTTCAAGGGCGGCGGCGACATGATTCTGTCGGTGACATTTGAGAAAACCACCTATGCGCCGATACCTGCCAAGTTTGAAGCGGGCACGCCGCCGATTGCCGCGGCCATCACCCTGGGCGCTGCCGTGGATTACCTCACGGACATCGGCATGGATCGTATCGCGGCGCATGAAACCGATTTGCTCGATTACGCAACCACGGAAGTCACCCGTCTACCGGGCGTGCGCATCATCGGCACGGCGGAAAAGAAAGCTGCCGTGTTGTCTTTTGCAGTGGAAGGTGTGCATCCGCACGACGTGGGCACGCTGCTCAACGAAGACGGCGTGGCGATACGCACCGGGCATCATTGCGCGCAACCGGTGATGCAGCGCTTCAAGGTGCCGGCGACTTGCCGTGCATCCTTTGCGTTTTACAACACGCTGGCGGAAGTGGACGCGCTGGTGGCGTCGATACGGCGGGTGCAAAAAGTTTTTGGTTAAAACGATGGCCGACAGTCGAAATCTTTATCAGGAAGTGATCCTCGATCACAACAAGAAACCGCGCAACTGGGGCGCGCTGGCGGATGCTACGCACAAATCCGAAGGACTAAATCCGTTGTGCGGCGATCATATTTATCTGTCGCTTAAAGTTGCAGATAAAAACATCGAAGCTATTCAGTTTGAGGGTGAATCGTGCGCGATCTGCAAGGCGTCTGCGTCGATGATGACGACACTTGTTAAAGGCAAATCGCGCGACGATGCCGAGCAAATGGTCAACGAGTTTCGCGATATGGCGACGGGTAAGCTCGACACCATGGTGTCACCGCACCATTTGGGGCGTCTTACCGTGTTTGCCGGTGTGCGCGATCTGCCGACGCGCGTGAAGTGCGCGATTTTGCCGTGGCACACGCTGCACGCGGCGCTGCATTCACAAAGCATGACATCGACCGAGGCGGATGCCGACCCTGTGCATGCATCGGTGATCGGAACGTAGAATAAATTTAATAAAAACAAATACTCACATATATTTTCTATATGCCTAAGATCGCCGAAATCGAGCCCACGCCGAATCCCAATGCGATGAAGTTTATCCTCAAGGAGCCGCTGACCTGGGGCATTACGCGTTCGTACGACAGCGCTGAAAAAGCGCAGAACGACAAACTCGCCGCGGCGCTGTTCGATATCGAGCATGTGACCAATGTGTTTTATGTTGATCACTGGATCACCGTGACGCAAGACGGAAAGGCTGACTGGCAGGACCTCATGCGCACGCTGGCGGTACCGATACGCGAAGCGCCGGCGGCGGACGCGCACTCGGAGCAAATGATGCAGGATGCCGAGTCGAATTTCGATCCGTCGAAAATGAGCGAAGCCGATCTTGCGCGCCTCGACAAGATCAACGAAATTCTCGACGAGCAGATTCGCCCCTATTTGCAGGGCGACGGCGGCGATCTCTATGTGGTGGGGCTCGAAGGCAACAAGCTCAGTGTGCACTATCAGGGCGCGTGCGGCAGTTGTCCGAGTTCGTTGTCGGGCACGCTGACCGGGATCGAAAACCTGGTGCGGCAAATCGAGCCGGATATCGAGGTGGTGGCGGTTTGAGTCTGTAAGAGCCGTGAAAGTGTGAAGGAGTGAAAGAGTAAATGGGGTACCCCCTTCACGCATTCACCAATTTACATCTTCACGGCAGTTAAATGGATACCCTAACTCACGCGCTGTCCGGCGCATTGCTTGCGCGCGCGACGGCGCCAGCACCGTCCGCTGATGCGCTGCCGCTGCGGCGCAGGGTGGCCATCGGTGCGCTGGCTGCGGCGTTTCCCGATATCGATGTTGTCGCCTCGTGGCTGTCGCCGCTGTCTTATCTGTATCATCATCGCGGCGTTACCCACTCGCTGGTCATGCTTGCGCTGTGGGCGGTGCTGCTGGCGTGGCTGTGCACATGCGTGTGGCCGAATGGCAAAAATAAAGGGTCGGGCTGGCGTGCTTATGCGGGCGTGATCGCGTGGGGCATCGCGGCGCATATTGCGGGCGACTGGATTACGTCTTTCGGCACCATGGTGTTTGCGCCGATTTCAGATTGGCGGGCCGCATTGTCCACCACGTTCATCATCGACTTATGGTTCAGCGGCATCATTATCGCAGGGTTGCTGGCTTCATGGGCGTGGCGTCGCTCGCGCTGGCCCGCAATTGCCGGACTCGGTGTACTGTGCGCGTACGTGGCGTTTCAGTTCGTGCTGCAGCAGCGCGCGGTGGATTTTGGAGAACAATTCGCAGGCCAATCTGCGCTGGGCAATGCGCGCGTGAGCGCGCTGCCGCGGCCGGTGTCACCGTTTAACTGGATGGTGGTGGTGGAAACAGAGGATCGCTATCACTACAGTCTGATTAGTTTGTCGAGGCGAGCGCCGCCACAATTGGCGCCGGAAGCGGGTTTTTTCGCGCGGATGGGGGCACCTTATCTGCCGTTGTCTCACGCACAGTGGGTGAGTGCGGATCGATGGGGCGCATCGGCGCAATCCGCCCACGCCACGCTCGCGCGGGAAGTCATGGCGCATCCGCAATTCAGTTTTTTTCGCTGGTTCGCGCAGTATCCCGTGCTCCATCGCGTCGATTCCGACAATCCGCATACCTGTGTGTGGTTTCAGGATTTGCGGTTTTTTACGCCGGGCCGCGTGGTGTGGCCGTTTCGTTACGGCATGTGCCGTGAAGAGGCCGGGGAGTGGCGGGCTTATGAGTTGTTGAGCGACAATACGAAATCGCCGGTGTACTAAGAGTTCCCAAGATCGCCATCGTTGATTATCGTTAAGTCAGCGAGGCGCATACGAGGAGTAAGTTTATGAACCGTCATGCCACTGTCGCTGTGTGGATTTCCATGCTGGCACTGGCCGGCTGCCAGACCGTGCAGACCACCGGCGGCGGCGCCGTCGGCGTGGATCGCCAGCAGCGCATGATGATTTCGTCCGCGCAGATCAACGCCGCGGCGGAACAATCCTACACGCAAACCATGCGTGAGGCGCAGGCCAAAGGCGTGCTCAATCGCGATGCGAATCAGGTGAATCGTGTGCGCGCCGTGGCAAGCCGCCTGATTCTCGCGACAGGGGCGTTTCGCAATGATGCACCCGGCTGGCGGTGGGAGGTCAATGTCATTTCATCACAGGAAATCAATGCGTGGTGCATGCCGGGAGGCAAGATTGCCGTTTATACTGGATTGATGACCAGCTTGCAGCTTTCGGATGCCGAGCTCGCGGCAGTGATGGGGCACGAAATTGCGCACGCATTGCGCGAGCACGGGCGCGAGAAGGCCTCGCAGCAGGCGGCGCAGAACGCGGTGATCGGGGTGGGTGCTGCGGTGCTGGGCGTGGGTGAGGGCGGCGCGGGATTGGCGAATATCGTAGCGCAAGTCACTTACGGCCTTCCCAATTCGCGCGAGTTTGAGCGCGAGGCTGATCGCATCGGCGTCGAGCTTGCAGCGCGCGCCGGCTACGATCCGCGCGCGGCGATCACGCTGTGGCAGAAAATGGCGCAGGCCAGCGGTAGTGGCGGCCCTCCCGGTTTTCTCAGCACGCATCCGACGGCGGCTGATCGCATACAGGATTTGCAGAAATACGCTGCGCAGGTGATGCCGATTTATCAGTCTACGCAGCGGCGATAGCGTAGTTACCTACAACTAATTGTTTATAAAAATAACTCCATGACGATCCCAGGTTGGCTATGCAAGCTGTTGGTGGTGGCATACGGAATAGTGATAAGTGTCGCCACGCTGGTTCATGCGCAACCGTTTCCCAGTCGCCCGGTGCGGCTGATCGTCCCTTTTCCGCCAGGCGGCGGCAACGACATCCTTGCGCGCTCCGTGGGCCAGCGTCTTTCTGAAGTCGTCAATCAACAAATCATCGTCGATAACCGTGGTGGCGCGGGTGGCGCGCTGGGCGCGCAGATTGCGATTGCTGCAGCGCCCGATGGCTACACCTTGTTTCTCGGCAGCGTCGGCAACCTTGCGCAAAACCCGGTATTGCAGGAAAAGCCCAGTTACGATCCGCTGCGCGATTTCGCGCCGGTGACGCTGTTGGCGACGTCGGTGTTCGTGCTGGCGGTCAACAATGCGGTGCCGGCGAAATCCGTGCAGGAACTGATCGCACTGGCCAAGGCGAAACCCGGCGCGCTGAATTACGCATCGGCAGGGAACGGCTCATCGCTGCATCTCGCGGCAGAAATTTTCAAGCACGCGACGTCAACCAACATCGTGCATGTGCCATACAAGGGCGCAACGCCCGCGTTCACCGACATGATCGCAGGCCAGGTGCAGATGATCATTACCACCATGCCGGCGGCGCTGCCGCATGTGCGTGCGGGCAAGGTGCGCGCATTGGGCACATCGGGACGCAAGCGTGCTGCCGTATTGCCCGAGGTGCCGACCATCGCGGAAACCGTACCGGGTTATGAAGTATTGAACTGGCAGGGCATCACCGCGCCCGCGAAAACGCCTGCTGCGATTGTGCAGGTGCTGCATGCCAAGCTGGTTGCTGCGCTGAAGCTGCCGGGTATGAACGAGGCGCTCGCGCACCAAGGGCTGGATGCGGCAGGCGCCGGTCCCGAGGAATTTGGCGCGCTGATGAAGGCTGAGATCGCCAAGTATGGCCGCGTGGTGAAGGCCGCAGGGATCCGCGCAGAGTAAGGTGCTGAAGAACATGACCGATACTGGCAGTGATGCGCTGATCGTAGTCCCCGACGATTTTCCGTCGGTGTTCGACGGCAGTGCCGCGCACGAGCGTGCGCGCGAACTTGGCGCGATACGCGTGTGTGGCGGACGCGGCGCCGATGACGCGGCTGAACTTGCGCGGCGTATCGGTAGTGCGAAGGTGGCCGTCAACATACGCGCCTACGCGCCGTTTACTGATGCGGTGTTCGCCGCCTGTCCCAGCCTGCGCATGGTGTCGATCTGGGGCGTAGGCACTGATAACATCGATCTCGAGTCCGCGGCGCGGCACGGCGTCACCGTGTGCAATACGCCAGGTGCGAATGCCATTGCCGTGGCCGAACACGCTATTGCACTGATGCTGGCGGTGTCGCGCAAGATTCCGCAGATCGACTGCGAAATGCGCGGGGGCGGTTGGCCGCGCGAAATGCTCGGGCAACTGCATGGCAAAACGCTTGCGGTGATGGGCACCGGCGCCATCGGCGCGCAGGTGGCAAAACTCGCGCGGGCGTTCGGCATGACGGTGCTCGAATGGAGCGCGCGCCGCAACAGCATTGCCGAGCGCGACGACATGCTGCGGCGTGCCGATTTTGTGTCGCTGCATGTGCGCTTGACGCCGCAGACACGCGGCTTCATCGGCGCGCGAGAATTTGCGTTGATGAAATCCGGCGTGATACTCGTCAATACCGGGCGCGGCGCGCTGGTGGAGCGTGATGCGCTGCATGACGCGCTGGCCAGTCAACGTATCGCCGGGGCAGGGCTGGATGTGTTTCACGACGAGCCGCTCAAGCCCGGTGACCCGATACTGGGTTTTTCCAATACGGTATTGTCGCCGCATAACGCGGGACAGACACCGGAGGTGCGGCGCGACGGTTTGCTGCTGACGATTGAGAATGTGGAGCGTTTTCTGGCGGGTACTCCACAGAATGTCGTCGGGCCAAATACTTGAGTTAATGAATTCCGTTCGGGCTGCGCTTGCCGAAGCCTTGGTCCCTGTCGATACCCTTCGGATGCCCTTCGACAAGCTCAGGGCGAACGGGGTTTAATTGAACAGATGCACCGCGCCGTCGAGCCCGACGTAATTCAGCGCATGCGTGCTTTGCCCGCGCACTATCGGCTTGGCGTGATAGGCAATGCTGACGCCGCATTCGGCCATGAACTTGAGATCGTTGGCGCCGTCGCCCATGCCGATGATCTGCTCGCGCCTGATACCCAGAGAGGCGCTGACACGCAGCAACTCATCGCGTTTGGCATCGGCGTTGACGATGCGCCCGATGATTTCTCCGGTGAGCTTGCCGGCCATCACGGCGAGCGTGTTGGAGTAGGTGTAATCGAGACCGAGCCGGGGTTTCAGTAATTCGGTGACGTGGGTGAATCCGCCGGACACCAGCAGCGTTTTGATGCCGTGTTTTTTTGCTGCAGCCAACAATGTTTCAGCGCCGGGTGAGAGTTTCAGCCGCTCATCGTACACGCGCTTAAGCGCGCTTTCATCCAGGCCTTTGAGCAGCGCCACACGGCATTGCAGGCTTTCGTTGTATTCGATTTCACCGCGCATCGCCTGTTCGGTGATTGCCGCGACTTGCGGCTTCAGGCCGACCAGATCGGCGAGTTCGTCAATGGTCTCAATGTTGATCAGCGTCGAGTCCATGTCCATCACCAGCAATTTAAAATCAGCCAGCCGGCGGTCTTCGGGGATGAACGCGAAATCGAGCCGTGCCCGTTCGCAGATCGTGGCGATTTCCGTCGCAGCACTGGTGCCGCCGGCATCACGCAGGCGAAACGCCGAAGTGGAAATCTGTTCGATGCCGGATGCACCAGCCGCTTTTGCCAGTACCTTAAGATCGCCGGTTTCGATCTCGGCACCCTGGATAATCAGATGCATTACGGTGTGTTGTCGATCTTGAATGCCTGCCGGTAGTATTTGGCGCGGTCCGAATAATTATCGGCGACTTCATTGAAGAATTTTATTTCTTCCGGACGCAACTCACGTACCACTTTTCCCGGCGAACCCATCACCATCACGCCGTCGGGAATGACTTTTTTCTCGGTGATCAGCGAGTTTGCGCCGATCACGCAGTTCTTGCCGATCTTCGCGCCGTTGAGCACCACGCTGTTGATGCCGATCAGCGTGCCGTCGCCGATAGTGCAGCCGTGGATCATCGACATGTGGCCGATGCTGACGCCTTTGCCGAGTGTCATCGGAAAACCGGGGTCGGTGTGCAATACGCAGCCGTCTTGCACCTGCGAGTTGTCGCCGATAGTGATGATATCGTTGTCGCCGCGCACTACGCTGTTGAACCAGATGCTGACATCGTGGCCGAGGACGACGTTGCCGATGACATGCGCGCCAGGGGCGATCCAGTAGTTACCGTGAGTGATGACTCTGTGTTCGCCGAGTGTATATTTCATAATAAAAACAAATAGTTATATGATATTGACGGAATAAACGAAGTGCGGATTATAGCGGAGTGCGCGCGCGCAAGATATGCGCGCTTCGCATGTAGTCCGCGCGCGTTCAGCGCGCGGCGCGCAGCCACTCCACTACGCCGGCGCCCGCCACGCGTCCACTGGCGAAACAGGCAGTGAGCAGATAGCCGCCGGTGGGCGCTTCCCAATCGAGCATTTCGCCAGCGCAGAACACGCCGGGCAGCGCGCACAGCATCAGGTGTTCATTGAGCGCGTCGAACGCTACACCACCGGCGCTGCTGATCGCTTCATCGAGCGGGCGCGGCGCGGTCAGCTTCAATGGCAAGGTCTTGATGAGCTTAGCGAGCCGCGCGGGATCGGCGAGGTCGGTGGCGCTTGCGGCCTCTCGCAACAATCCGGCCTTGACGCCGGCAATGCCCGCCTTGTTTTGCAAATGATTGGACAACGAACGTTTGCCGCGCGACGAGGACAGATCGCGGGTCAGCCGCGGCAGATCGCGGCCGGGTGCGAGATCGAGATACAGCGTGGCACCGTTGTGTTTTGCGATGGTATCGCGTAACGGCGCGGACAGCCCATAGATCACGCCGCCTTCGATGCCATTCTCGGTAATGATACATTCGCCTGGCTGGCGATGTGTTGTGCCTAGATCGTCGGTGAACGAGGCAACCACCGATTTCACCGGATGCCCGGCGTAACGCGTGCGCAAGTGTTCGCTCCACGCGCAATCGAAGCCGCAGTTCGCCGGACGCAGCGGTGCGATATTGATGCCGCGCGTAGCAAGCAATGCTGTCCACGCGCCGTCCGAACCCAGCCGTGCCCAACTGCCGCCGCCCAGCGCCAGTAGTGTGACGTCGGCGTTTATGTTGATTACGCCTTGGGGTGTGTGGAATTGCAGCGCGCCGTCGTCATTCCACCCTTGCCAGCGATGGCGCATGTGAAACGCCACGCCGGTGGCTCTTAACCGGTGCAGCCATGTGCGCAGCAGAGGTGCCGCTTTCATGTCTTTCGGGAACACGCGGCCCGACGATCCGATAAAGGTTTCAACGCCCAGCGTGTGCGCCCATGCGCGCAATGCTTCCGGTCCGAAAGCGGCCAGCCACGGCTCGACCTGCGCACGCCGCGCGCCATACTGCGCTAGAAACGGTGCCAAAGGTTCCGAGTGCGTGAGATTCAGACCGCCCTTGCCGGCCATCAGGAACTTGCGTCCTACCGAAGGCATCGCATCGTACACGTCAACACGTATGCCGCTGGTGGCGATGACTTCCGCAGCCATCAGGCCTGCGGGACCGGCGCCGATGATGCTGACACTATGCATAAGCGCGCCTGTCGATGTGGAGTGCGGCGGCTTGCCGCCGCTTTTGGCACCGAGGCAAGCCGTGAAAAATAAAAGCGGGACAAGGGCACACTTGCAGCGAAGCAGCAAGTTCCCGCACTCCAAATTGGGCCGTGCCTGTCAAATGATCTTCACGGTCAACGTGTATCGCTGCACGCGCGCGAGTTTCATCGCATCAACGCTCGGCGCCACGTCGATGGTGTAGCGGTCGTTGCAGGGCAGTTGCCCTTCCCAGTGGAGGGATTCTGATATCAGCGGCTTGCCGTATTCCTCACCGCAATAGGCGTACAGCGTCATCGTCAACGTGCCTTTGTCGCCGCCGATGGGCGCGAGCGTGATGGTGATGCGTTGTCCCTTTTGCGCCCGGAACTGCCAGGTTTTGATGGTGGTGGTAACTTCTCCGCGCACGGTGCCGGTGGTCAGGCCTTTGTTGAAGCGGATTTCTTCCTGGGCGAAGGCGGAGGTATGTAGCTGCCACAACAGCAGGGCGGCTATCCGGAAAAATCGGGAGAGGTTCATTTTGAGTTCTTCAGGAATTCAGTGGATGCGGGATGGGAAAAGCGTAGTGCGCCTACAAGCCGTTGTCCGTGTGGGCACAAAGAACGTGCCCAACCTACGCTTGCTACTGTGTCACGGCCGACAGTCGATCGATGAATGCGTGATTCGTTGATAATCAGTCTAGTCTGCCTTAATGCCGGCCTTGCGTACGATATCTCCATAGCGTTTGAGGTCGGAGAGAATCAGTTTGCGGAATTCATCGGTGGATCGCGTATCGGGCTCGTAGCCTGCGCGCAAAATGAAGTCCCGCACGTGTGGTACCTGGATTGCTTTCGCTACGTCGGCGTTGATGCGGGCGATGACTGTGGCTGGCGTCTTGGCCGGCACGAACCATCCCTGCCACGATCCGCTGACCTCAAACCCCGGAATGCCTGCTTCGGCGATAGTAGGCACTTCCGGCATCAATTTCCAGCGCGATGCGCCGGTAAATCCGAGCACGCGCAAGCGGCCGCTCTTGATGTGCTGCACAAGAATGGCCGGCGGTGCGAACAGCATGTTCACTTCGCCGCTCAGTACCGCGCTGAGGGCGGGAACCAGACTTTTGAAAGGCACATGCATCAACTTCGTGCCCGCGTGCAGGTTAAATAGCTCGGTGACGAGATGCTGGGTGTTGCCGACTCCCGGTGTACCGTACGTGATGGGTTTGTCGGGATTCTTCGCCAGCGCTATCAGTTCCCGCACCGACTTCGCGGGTAGCGCCGGATTGACCACCAGCAACGATCCCTCGCCGATGCAGACGTTCGCTGCCGGCACGAAATCCCGCAGCACGTCGTACGGCACCTTGCGGTAGATGATCTGGTTGATGATCAGTGCGGGTGGGCTGAACAGTATCGTGTAGCCGTCGGGATTTGCCGAGGCAACGATCTCCGCCGCGATTATGCCGTTCGCGCCGACCCGGTTGTCCACGATGATGTTACGCCCCCATTGGCTTTCCACCTGCGCTGCCACGGTGCGCGCGAGCGAGTCCGGCGTCCCGCCCGCCGCAAAGCCGAGCACGAGCCGCACTGGCCGATTGGGGTAGCCTCCCTCTGCGGCGTATACCGTCACGCCGGCCGCGAACACCGACGTGACCCCCGCAAGGGCTGCTGTGATGGTGTAGCGCTTCATGACTTTTTCTTCCTTATAGTTGTGCGTGACCGACCTACATGTGTGTAGTAAGCGGGATATTGTAATGTCAGCCGTTTTATTCAGGTGTGCCAAACAAACGGGGACGCCTTGGCGTCCCCGTTTGTCTGGAAATGCGGCTAATTAAAGCAACGGCACAATCAACAAAGCCACAATATTGATAATCTTGATCAGCGGATTCACCGCCGGTCCCGCCGTATCTTTATACGGATCTCCCACGGTGTCGCCGGTCACTGCTGCCTTGTGGGCTTCGGAACCTTTGCCACCGTGGTTGCCGTCTTCGATGTATTTCTTGGCGTTGTCCCACGCGCCGCCGCCGGTGGTCATGGAAATCGCGACGAACAAGCCGGTCACGATGGAACCCATTAGCACGCCGCCCAGTGCTTGCGGTCCTAGCAATACGCCAACGACTACCGGCACCAGCACCGGCAACAGCGACGGCACGATCATTTCCTTGATCGCGGCGAGCGTTAGCATGTCCACCGCGCGCGAGTAATCTGGCTTGGCGGTGCCTTCCATGATGCCGGGGATTTCCTTGAACTGGCGGCGCACTTCGACTACCACCGATCCTGCGGCGCGGCCCACGGCTTCCATCGCCATGGCGCCGAACAGATAGGGAATCATGCCGCCGATGAACAGGCCGATGATGACCATGTGGTTCGACAGGTCGAAGGTGATGACCTTGCCCGCCGCTTCCAGCGCGTGCGTGTAGTCGGCGAACAGCACCAGCGCGGCGAGGCCGGCCGAGCCGATGGCGTAGCCTTTGGTGACGGCCTTGGTGGTGTTGCCCACGGCGTCGAGCGGATCGGTGATGGCGCGCACTTCCTTCGGCAAGCCCGACATTTCTGCGATGCCGCCGGCGTTGTCGGTGATCGGGCCATAAGCGTCGAGCGCCACGATAATACCGGTCATGGACAGCATGGCGGTAGCGGCGATGGCGATGCCGTAGAGGCCGGCTAGCGCGAACGCAGCGTAAATTGCGGCGCATACCGACAGCACCGGCCAAGCGGTGGAGCGCATCGATACGCCGAGGCCCGCGATGATGTTGGTGCCGTGACCGGTGGTCGAGGCTGCTGCCACGTGTCGCACCGGCGCGTATTCGGTGGCGGTGTAGTACTCGGTGATGACGACCATCAGCGCGGTCAGCACCAGGCCCACGACGGCGCAGCCGAAGAGTTTTGCCGGGGTGTATTGCGGGTAATCGATGCCGATGTTGCCCATCAGGGTCCAGGTGACGCCCGCGAACGCGATCAACGCCAGCACGCCCGACACCGCAAGGCCGCGATACAGCGCATTCATGATCTTGCCGCCGGTGCGTGCCTTGACGAAATAACAGCCGACGATGGATGCGAGGATGGATACGCCGCCCAGCGCCAGCGGATAAACCACAGCGGTAAATGCGACGTTAGGTTTGGTGATCAAGAGTGCGCCGAGAATGATGGTGGCGACGATGGTGACTGCATAGGTTTCAAACAGGTCAGCGGCCATGCCGGCGCAGTCGCCGACGTTGTCGCCCACGTTATCGGCGATCACCGCGGGATTGCGCGGATCGTCTTCAGGGATGCCGGCTTCGACTTTGCCCACCAGATCGGCACCCACGTCGGCACCCTTGGTGAAGATGCCGCCGCCCAGCCGCGCGAAGATTGAAATCAGCGAACCGCCGAACGCCAGACCCACCAGCGGATGCACCGCGTCTTTGAGCGAATAGCCCATGCCCAGATACAGCACGGCGAAAAAGCCCGCGACACCGAGCATGCCGAGACCCACCACCAACAGTCCGGTGATGGCACCGCCGCGAAACGCAATTTGCAGCGCTTCATTCAGCCCCGTGCGCGCGGCTTCCGCGGTACGCACGTTGGCGCGTACCGACACGTTCATGCCGATGGCGCCGGCAGCGCCGGACAGAATCGCGCCGATGGCAAAGCCGATGGCCGTGGCTTTGTCCAAAAAGATCGCCATGATAATGAACAACACCACGCCGACGACGCCGATGGTTTTGTATTGCCGCCACAGATAGGCCGACGCGCCGGTGCTGATCGCCGCCGCGATTTCGCGCATGCGGTCGTTGCCGTCCGGCTGGCTGATGACCTGCTTCGCCCACAGGCCACCGAAGATAATGCCGATCACCGCGCAGGCAATGGCGATGGTCAGTCCTTGATATGCACTCATTTCAACCCTCTCCCTTGTTACAATGCCACATTAAATAATATCAAATTAAGTATTTGTTTTTAAATAGTTTTTTTATCAAGCGCCAAGCCGCCCTCGAAGTGCGTGCCGGGCGTGAAGCAGAATATTTTTTGCAGTTCCAGTTCGGCAATCAGCGTGTCCACCGCCGTTTGCCCGTGTTCGCGGTTGACTTCAGAGAGGATCAATTTCGCGGAATTCGCATTATAAAACCCGCCGAAGCCGGCTTGAACCCCCAACAACTGTTTTGCGCGCTCGAGAGTCATGCACGGCCACCTAATTCAGCGCCGGTCTTGCCGGAGGTTGCCCCCGCGCGGTCTTTCTCGTGGTCGGCCTGCAACTTCAAGGTGACGGAAACGCATTCGGCCAGTTCGTCGAAATCGCGGCCGGTGCCATACTGCTCGGTGATCGAATAATAAAACTGGCTGCGGAATTTATCCTCGGCAATCTTGAAAATCACGATCTCCACACCGCGATCTCCCCAGTAAAACGTCGGGCACTCGGTGACGTCCTTCGATGCAGGATCAAGGCGGATTTCGGCATCGGCGATCTCGATACTGACGAGATGGCCGTAACGCTCTTTCAATGCCGATTCAACCACCCAGCGGTCGGCATCGTTGAAATCGCTGATTTTGCCGGGGTTGCTCATGTCCGCGTTTTGGAGAGCGCGGCAAATATCTTGTCGCGGATGTGCTCCACCGAACCGCGTCCATAGATATTCGCGTAACGCGGTGCGCGCGGGTCGCCGCTGTCTGCCCATTTGAGGTAGTAATTCACCAGTGGCTTGGTCTGCGCGTGGTAGGTAGCGATGCGCTTTTGCACCGTTTCTTCGTTGTCGTCGCGGCGCTGCACCAGCGGCTCGCCGGTGAGGTCATCCTTGCCCTCGACTTTGGGCGGGTTGAATTCGATATGGTAGCTGCGCCCGGAGGCCAGATGCACGCGCCGGCCGCTCATGCGGCGCAGGATTTCACCGTCGCCGACTTCGATCTCAATCACGGAATCGATATCGATGCCGGCATCGCGCAATGCTTGCGCTTGCGGTAGCGTGCGCGGGAATCCGTCCATGATGAAGCCGCTGGCGCAATCGGGCGCCTTGATGCGTTCCTTGACCAGTTCGATGACCAGTTGGTCGGGCACCAGTGCGCCTTTGTCCATATAAGTTTTGGCTTCAACGCCCAGCGGCGAACCGGCGCGAATCGCGCTGCGCAGCATGTCCCCGGTTGATATCTGGGGAATGCCGAATTTCGCCATCAGGAATTGGGCTTGCGTGCCTTTACCGGCGCCGGGCAGGCCGAGTAACAAAATGCGCATGGTGAAAAGAGAAACCAGAACAACGGGTTAGAAAAATTACCAAACGTCACCGAAATTCAACCCGCACCAGAAGAGGAATCGGCAAAATTTGTTTTAATAATGAAGTGATTATACCGTAGACGCCCCTCTTAAGTCATTTCGCGCGGCGGTAGTGGCGGCGGATACGTAGGAGGTCTTGCGGGGTATCCACGCCGGGGTGCGGGGCTTTGTGGGTGATGGCTACGCAGATGCGATGGCCGTACGCCAGCGCGCGCAACTGCTCCAGTGCCTCGAGTTGCTCAAGCCGCGCCGGGCGCATCTTTTTGAAGGCGCCAAGGAACCCGCAGCGATAGGCATAGATGCCGAGATGGCGGTAGGCGGGCATGCCGGGCGGCAAGCGGCGTATGCCTTTGGTGAACGCATCACGTACCCAGGGTATCGGTGCGCGGCTGAAATAGAGCGCATAGCCGGCGTTGTCCAGTACTACTTTCACCACATTTGGGTTGGCAAACTCTGCTGCGCTACGTATCGGGTGGCAGGCGGTGGCGATGGAGGCTGCGCGGTGCGTGGCAAGACTGGCGGCGACATCGCGTATCAGCGTGGGTGGAATCAACGGTTCATCACCTTGAACATTGACCACGATATGCCGCGCGCCGAAGCGGCGCTTCGCCGCAACTTCGGCCAGCCGGTCGGTGCCGGTGGCGTGGTCTTTGCGGGTCATCACCGCTTCGTAGCCGTGCGCTTCGGCGACACGCGCGATCTCAGGATCGTCGGTGGCAACAATCACCTCGCGCGCACCGCTTTTCGCCGCCTGCGCTGCTACCCGTACCACCATCGGTTTGCCCGCGATATCGGCCAGCGGTTTGCCGGGAAAGCGCGACGAGGCGTAGCGCGCGGGAATGATGACGGAGAAGATCATTATGAAAGCGTGAAGGAGTGAAAGGGTGAAGGAGTGAATGAGGTGCCGCCTTCACCCTTTCACTCCTTCACTCCTTCACAGTTCCTCCTCTGGAGGAACTTTCCGTGCCTCGTCCTCCAGCATCACCGGGATATCGTCCTTGATCGGATAGCCGAGGCGGCACGGTTTGCAAATGAGTTCGGCTTCCGCCTTCTTGTAGACGAGCGGCCCTTTGCACAGCGGGCAGGCCAGGATGTCGAGCAGTTTTGCATCCATTCAGGGTTTCCTCTGCGTACGCTTTATGCGCTCGATCAACATCGACGCCAGACCATGCTCGACCTTAGCCGTAACGCCGAGTGCCCAGTATTTCTCGGTGGCCTCTGTGACAAATTGCTCGTATTTTACCGCATCTTTTTCCGTCATCACGACGGCGTCGCTGTCGGCGAAGGCGAGATCAGCCTGCGTATAGGGATGATGATCGGGAAACGGGTGCACGGTGCAGGTGAGGCCGAGGCCTTTCAGCATGTTGAAAAAATGTTCCGGATTGCCGATGCCGGCGGCAGCGTGCACGCGTTGTCCGTCGAAATAACGCGCACCCACCGCGTGTTGCGGATGGCGCAGGTTGTGAAACATTCCCGCTTCAATCGACATGGCGAATCGCGGCGCGGGTCTGCCGCCCGAGGTATCGGGCGGTTTGTTGTCGCTGCGTATTACCACGGCATCGACGGTGTCCAGACGGGACGGCGGCTCGCGCAGCGGGCCTGCGGGCAGCAAAAGTCTGTTGCCGAATCTGCGCGAGCCATCGATGATCGCGACCTCGGCATCGCGTGCGAGGTGATAGTGTTGCAAGCCATCGTCGCTGACGATCACATCACATTGCGGATGCGCGGCCAGCAGTGCGCGGGCAGCCGCGACACGATCCACACCTATCCACACCGCACAGCCGCTGCGCCGCGCCAGCAATACCGGCTCATCGCCGCATTGAGCGGCATCGTCTTTGACGCCTACCGCGCGCGCTTGAGGGGTGCTGGCACCGTAGCCCCTGCTGACTATGCCGGGCGTAAAACCGGCGTCACGCAAACGCTCGACCAGCCACAGTACCAGCGGCGTCTTGCCGGTGCCGCCGACGCTGATATTGCCAACGACAATGACCGGGACCGGCAGGCGTACACTGCGCAATATTCCCACGCGATACAGTGCGCGGCGTGTTGCAACCACGATGTGATAGAGCCACGAAACCGGAATCAGCAGCAGCGTTATCGCGGTAACCTGCGTCCAGGATACGGGATAGCCCAACTTCATGGCCGCTCCGGAGCGAAAGACGAGGAGTCTATTTTCTTGCAGTCTGGATGGTGAAAGTGATCTTGCCGTAGCCCGCGAATTGCGCGGCCTCCATCACCCGTATCACCGACTGGTGCGAGGCCTGCGCATCGGCGCTGATCACGATCACCGGGTCTTTCATCTCGCCCGCTGCGCGCCTGAGCTCGGTGGCAAAGGCGTCGCGCGTGCTGTAGGTGACGCCGGTTTTGTTGACCACGTACTTGCCGCTGGCATCGATGGCGATATCGATCTGATCCACCCGATCCGGCGGCTTCGACGCGTCGGCCGTCGGCAGATTGATCTGAAGTTCGGACTGCCGCGTATAGGTGGTGGTGATGATCAGGAAGATCAAAATTACCAACAGCACGTCGATCAACGGAATAAAGTTGATCTCCGGTTCCTCCCGGAAGGCGCGGGTGCGGAATCTCATGCCTGGCGTTCACCGTGAATAATTTCCACCAGCTTGGTCGCCTGCATTTCCATTTCGACCATCAGTGTATCGACCTTGCCGCGGAAGTGGCGGTAGAAAATCATGCTCGGCACGGCGACCACCAGGCCCAGCGCGGTGTTGTAGAGCGCGATGGAAATGCCGTGCGCGAGTTGCACCGGATTGCTGTTGCCGGTGGGCGAGGTGGAGCCGAAAATTTCAATCATGCCGATCACCGTGCCAAACAGGCCCAGCAGCGGGGAGATCGCGGCAATGGTTCCCAGCGTGGTGAGAAACCGTTCGAGATTGATCGCCGTCAGGTGGCCGGCTTCTTCGATGGATTCTTTCAGCACCACCGGCGAGGCCTTGATGTTTTTGAGCCCGGCCGCGAGGATTTGTCCCAATGGCGAGCTTTCTGCCAGCCGCTCTAAGGATTTTGCATCGGCACCGTTTTGGCGGTATTCCTGAACCGTTCGCGTGAGCAAACCGCGCGGCATCACCAGACTGTCGCGCAGCGTCCATAGTCGCTCGCCGATGATCGCCAGTGCCACGACGGAAGCGATGATCAGCGGCCATACCGGCCAGCCTGCCGCTTGGATGATCGAGAACACTATATAAACCCCCTGAGAATATTTCGCTAACTATATATTGTGATTAGGTTTTCGGCAAGTTAGGCGACGGCACGGCGGATCGGCCACCGGCTTACTATCCATTTGCGGGAGGTCGGGATGAACAGGCTGTTTGAGGCGGGAATGTTCTCGCTGCAGGGCCCGCCCGCCTCTGGGGCAGGTTTTTCCTTTCTGCTCAGGCCTCTCCGGCGCTTGTCCACAGAAGCTGTGGATAAAACTGTGCACAGGCTGTGTGGAATGCCGCTAAGTCGTGTTGCAGACAGGAGAATTTATCTCTGCCCAACAAATGTCATGTTAAAAATAGTTAATAAAAACAATTACTTATTTATTTTTTAGAGGAGGGGCCTGCAAAAGCATTTTTACAACAAGGACTTGCCGCTTGCTGTGGATGACGTCGCCGGGACCGCCTTAAAAACTCCCTTTAAATCAACACTGAAGTGGCTGCATCGCCTGTGGTGGCTTGGCGCACCTCGGCTCGGGCGTATGGTGGATTAGAATCCGCCGATGTTTTCAGATATACAAGCGCCGCCCGAATCTCCGTTATCTGCACAGGTGATCTCGGTCAGCGAGCTGAACCGGCGGGTGCGCGTGGCGATCGAGCACAATCTGCCGCTGGCGTGGGTGGCGGGCGAAATATCCAACCTGCGGCGCTACGATTCCGGTCACTGGTATTTCACGCTGAAGGACGCGGCCGCGCAGGTGGACTGCGTGATGTTCCGCCACAAGGCGCAGTTCATGGACTGGCAGCCGGACAACGGCATGCAAGTCGAAGTGCGGGCGGCAGCGACGGTGTACGAGGCGCGCGGCAAATACCAACTCAACATCGACGTGATGCGCCGCGCCGGACTGGGTGCGCTGTACGAAGCGTTCGAGAAACTCAAGGCCAAGCTCGACAAGGAAGGCTTGTTTTCCGAAGCACGCAAGCGCGAGATACCCGCGTTTCCGCGCGCCATCGGCGTGGTGACCTCGCCGCAAGCTGCCGCATTGCGCGACGTGCTGACCACGCTGAAGCGCCGCATGCCATCGATTCCGGTGATGATCTACCCGACTCCGGTGCAGGGCGACGGCGCGGCGGCAAAAATCATGCAGGCCATCGCCACTGCGTCGGCGCGCGCCGGGCGCGACGAATGCGATGTGCTGATCGTGTGCCGCGGCGGCGGCAGCATCGAAGACCTGTGGTCGTATAACGAAGAAATGGTGGCGCGGGCGATACACGCCTGCGCGATTCCGGTGGTCACTGGCATCGGGCACGAAACCGATTTCACCATCGCGGATTTCGTGGCCGATGCACGCGCGCCCACGCCGACGGCGGCGGCCGAACTGGCGAGCCCGGATCGCGCCGAATTGCGCGAGCAGGTGGCGCAGCTGCGCGGCGCGCTGACGAGAAACACGCGCCGCACGCTCGAAGACCGCATGCAGAAGCTCGATTATCTGGCGCGGCGCCTGACACACCCCGGCGACCGCATCCGCGAGCAAACGCGTCATCTTGCGCACCTCGCGAGCCGGCTGCAGGGCGCGTTTACGCATGCTGCGGATCGCCGCGTGTGGAGCCTGGACGCGGCGGCGCGGCGCTTGCGGGGGGCGAGTCCCGACATGCGTACTTACGAGCGCGAGGTGCAGCAAGCCGCGCGCGGATTACGCGAAGCGATGCGGCGCAATTTTGAGTTGGCCCGGTCGCGGCTGGCGCGCGCCGAGGCGCATGTCAACGCGCTCAATCCGCGGCTGGTGCTAGAACGGGGCTACAGCATTGCCGAAACTGCGGATGGCGCTATCGTGCGTGATTCAGGTACGCTGGCCGTGGGCGAATTGCTCAAAGTCAGCTTCGCGCGCGGGCAGGTGGAAACCGAAATAAAAAGAAAAGAATAGCGGGGCGCGCGCTGGTCAGACGGCACCTTCCGCCGCCGAATCAGGCCGCGCCTTCCATCGCGTAGTGCGCTTCCAGTTCATGGCGGATGTAGTCGAGAATCAGCGCATCCACATCCGGTGCGAGGCAGTCGAATTCCGCGACATTGCCTTCGTCGCTCATCGCGCGCAGCCAGGTCAGTTGGCGTTTGGCGAGTTGCCGTGTAGCGGCGATGCCCTGTTCGCGCAATTCGTCCAGTCCGAATTCGCCGTTCAGGTGCTGCCACGCCTGGCGGTAGCCGACGCAGCGCATCGACGGCATATTGGATTCGAGCACGTATTCTTCGCGCAGCCGCGCGACTTCGTCCACCAGGCCGGCCTTGAGCATGTCGTCGAAGCGCGTGGCGATGCGCTCGTGCAGCACGCCACGGTCGCTGGGTGTGAGTGAAATGCGGATCGGCGTATACGGAAAGTACACGTACTTCGGTTTTTTCAGCAACTCCGTCATCGGCTTGCCGGTGAGATGGTAAATCTCCATCGCGCGCTGGATGCGTTGCGAGTCGTTGGGATCGAGGCGCGCGGCGGTCTCCGGATCCACTTCCATCAGTTTTTCGTGTACGCCGGGCCAGCCTTTTTCCTCGGCCAGCGTGTCGATCAGCATGCGTACCATCGGATCGGCTTCCGGCAGGTCATTCAGGCCTTCGATCAGCGATTTGAAATACATCATGGTGCCGCCCACCAGCAGCGGAATCTTGCCGCTCTCGGTAATTTCGCGCATGTGGGTGAGCGCGTCGTCGCGGAATTTGGCCGCCGAATACGTTTCGTGCGGTTCGATGATGTCGATCAGGTGATGCGGCGTCTGTTTCAGGAAATCGGCTTCCGGCTTGGCGGTGCCGATGTCCATTTCCTTGTAAATCTGCGCGGAATCGACGCTGATGATTTCGCTTGTCAGCGTTTGCGCGAGTTTGCCGGACAGCGCGGTTTTGCCGCTGGCGGTCGGCCCCATGATGATGATGGCGGGAGGATGTATGGGCTGGTTCATGGTCGTTTGTTTAATCGTTGTTTTGCTGTCGTCTTGTTTTGCTTACTGTCCGCGCATGAAAAGTTTATCCAGCTCCGCCACTGTTACCTGCCGCCACGTTGGCCGGCCATGATTGCATAGCCCCGATCGTTCGGTGGCTTCCATATCGCGCAGCAGCGCGTTCATTTCCGTCACCGTCAGTCTGCGATTCGCGCGTACCGCTGCGTGACAGGCCATCGTTCCCAGCAGTTCGTTGCGGCGTTCCGTCAGCACGCGGCTCGCGCCGACCTCGCGCATCTCACGTAGTACATCCGCCGCCAGCGTGCGCGCGTCGGCATCCGCCAGCATCGCCGGCACTGCCCGGATTATAAGCGAGGTCGGCGAGCCAGGGGCGACATCAAACCCGATCTGGCGCAGCGTCGCGCCGTGTTCCTCGGCGGTGGCGATATCCAGCGCGGCGGCCGTCAATGTTACCGGCACCAGCAGCGGTTGCATCGGGATATCCTGCGCGTCGAGCGCGGTTTTGAGCTTTTCATACATGATGCGTTCGTGCGCGGCGTGCATATCGACGATCACCAGCCCGTGCCGGTTTTCGGCAAGAATGTAGATGCCGGCCAGTTGTGCCAGTGCAAACCCCAGCGGCGGCGCCTCGTTTTCAGTTGCCTCGGGCATCGAGGACGCCGGTGCCGTTCGCGCACCGAACAAGGTATCGTAAAACCCCACGGCTTCCGATGCCGTCAGCGCCATGGCACTTTGGCGCGGCGCGTAGGCCGTGCCCGGCATGCCGGACGGTCTCCAGCTTCGCGGTGCGCCGCTGGATGAAAGACCGGAAAACCCGGAAAAGCCGGGAACCGCCTGTTGTGTCGTCACCGTATCGCCTGCCGTGCCCGCCAGCGCCTTCGATAATGCGTGAAACACATACTGATGCACGCCGCGGCCGTCGCGGAAGCGCACCTCGGTTTTGGTGGGATGCACATTGACATCGACCAAGGCCGGGTCGATATCCAGAAACAGCACGAACGCCGGATGACGATCGTGATGCAGCACATCCTGATACGCCTGGCGCACCGCGTGCGCCAGCAGCTTGTCGCGCACGAAGCGCCCGTTGACGTAGAAATACTGCGCATCGCGCGTGGCGCGTGCCATCGCGGGCGAACTGACTTGGCCATGGAGCCGCAAGCCCGCACTGTTCTCATCCACCGCGATGGAGGCTTGCGCGAATTCCTTGCCCTGCAATTCGCCGATGCGCTCTTCAACGCTTTGCGGCTTCAAGTGCCATTGCACACGCCCGTTGTGCTGCAGCGTGAAGCCGGCGCTGCTGCGCGAGAGAGCGATGCGCCGGAACGCTTCTTCGCAGTGCGCGTATTCGGTGGTCTCGGTCTTCAAAAATTTGCGGCGTGCCGGCGTGTTGAAATAAAGGTCGCGCACTTCGACCGTGGTGCCCGAGGCAATGGCGGCGGGTTCAGGTGCCGATAGTTGCGGGCCTTCGGATGCAATCGACCACGCGTGTTTATCGCCATTGCGTCGGCTCGCAAGCGTCAGGCGCGACACGGCTGCGATGCTCGCCAGCGCCTCGCCGCGAAAACCGAGACTGCCGACGCGTTCGAGATCGTCAAGCGATGCGATCTTGCTGGTGGCATGACGCGCGAGCGCCAGCGCGAGCTCATCGCGTGCTATTCCGACGCCATCGTCGCTGACTTTCAGCAGTTGTGTGCCGCCACCCGCGAGTTGCACCGTGATGTTGGCGGCACCTGCATCGAGGCTGTTTTCCAGCAATTCCTTGAGCGCGGCGGCAGGCCGTTCGACGACTTCTCCAGCGGCGATCTGGTTGATCAGCAGGTCAGGCAGGACTCGTATCGCTGGCATGGTGAATTATAGGCACGCGTTTGGGCAATGCGTTTCGTGCTTCCGACAAACGCGCATTAACACTGATTGAGTGGTGCGCAGCCGACGAATGGTGGTTGTTTTTATAACTATTTGTTTTTATTGAATTATTCTGCTTTGATGCCAGCCTCCTTGATAACCTTGCCCCAGCGCGAGAACTCGGCCTTGACGAACGCCGCGTGTTTCTCCGGCGTATTGAGCGCACTCTGGTCGATGCCTTGCTTGAGCATGCGCTCTTTCAACTCCGGCGCATTCAGCAACTTGATGACATCGCTATGAATGCGCGTGATCACCTCGCGCGGTGTCGCTGCGGGCAGGTAGAGGCCGTTCCATGTCGCGGTGTCGAATCCCGGTATACCGGATTCAGCGACTGTGGGAAATTGCGGCGCGAGCGGCGAACGTTGCGGACTGCTGATCGCGACGGCGCGCAACTTTCCGGCCTGTACATGCGGTATCGCCACCGGGAAATTCACGAACATGTAGGGAATCTGTCCGCCGAGGAGATCGGCAACGCCGGGATTTTCGCCTTTGTACGGCACATGCGTCACTTTTACGCCGAGCGATGAATTGAGCAGCTCGCCAGCCATGTGCGGCGTGGAGCCGATGCCGCCGGAACCATAGGACAGGTTTTTCGAGTTGGCTTTAACAAAAGCAACAAATTCACGGAAATCTTTCGGCGGCAGAGATGGATGCATCACCAGCAGTTGCGGCGTCGAGCCGACCACCGCGATGGTGGCGAAATCCCGCAGCGAATCGTACGGGACTTTCTTGATGATCAGCGGCGCGACCACAATGCTGGTCTGCGGTGATACCAGCATGGTGTAGCCATCGGGCGCAGCCTTGGCAACGATTTCCGCGCCTATCATGCCGCTGGCGCCAGGCCGGTTGTCGACGACCACTTGCTGTCCCCACAGTTTGTTGAGCTCCAGCGCGATCAGCCGTGCAGTAACGTCGGTCGCGCCGCCGGGCGCGAAGCCGACAACGATGCGTGCAGAGCGCGAGGGGAAGTTTTGGGCAGTTGCGTTCACGATAGCGAAACACAATGCAGCAACCGCAAAAATCAGATTGAGTAGTTTCAAGCGAGGCTCCATCAAAATGGCAGACGCTCGATCATAGCATCGCGCGCTGCGCCTTGTTAGCAGGTAAAATTTCGGCCGGGAGAAGATCATGTCAAACAAGAACAGCTGGGACGTGCCAGCGGGCGCGTGCGATACACATTTTCACATTTACGATTTGTCGGTGCCGATGGTGGCGGGCGGCAACCGGCCGTCGCAGGCGTGTGAACTGGCGGACTATCTCAAGGTGCGCCAGCGTCTGGGCCTGACGCGCGCGGTGGTGGTGCAGTCATCCGCTTATGGCACCGACAACCGCATCGCGCTGCAGGCGATGGCGGCGCTGGCGAAACTGCCGGGGTCGGGCGGCGCGCGCGGCATCGCTACCTGCGATGCGGCCACGCCTGACGCCGAGATCAGGCGCATGGATGCGCTCGGCATGCGCGGTTTCCGATTTTTTCGCATGAGTGGCGCGGGTGCAGACTGGGACAGCGTGCCGCTGATGGCCCGCCGCGCCGCCGACGTGGGCTGGCATGTGCAGTTGCAGTTCGACGGCGGTGAACTGGCGGCGCGGCTGCCGCTGATCGAAAAATTGCCGTGTGAAGTGGTGATCGATCACATCGGGCGCCTGCATCCGCCGTTTGATGCGAACGATCCCAATTGGCTTGCGCTGCTGAAACTGGTTGAAGGCGGACGCTGCTGGGTGAAGCTTTCCGCGCCGTATCACGGTTCGAAAAGCGGCGCGCCGCAGTATGAAGACATGCGCCTGTTCGCACAGGGGCTGCTCAAAGCCGCGCCGGAGCGTATGGTGTGGGCGACGAACTGGCCGCACCCGATGGTGAAAAGTAATTTTCCGGACGAAATGGATTTGCTGAACGCGTTGCGCGCGTGGGTAGCAGACGAGACCGCGTGGCGGCGTGTGCTGGTGGATAATCCCGCAATGCTTTACCGTTTCTAGGTGAATTTTTTTAAGTATTTGTTTTTATTGTATTTTTTTAATAACGAGGATTCGTCGAGTATAATTGCGGCGATGCAGCATTCAGGAACCTTCAGGAAAAATCAATGAAGTTCGGCATACCCGCGGAAACGCGGACACATGAAACGCGCGTTGCGGCCACCCCCGAAACCATAGCCAAACTGACCAAGGCTGGACACCACCAAGTGCTTGTCCAATCCGGCGCCGGAAATGCCGCGAGCATTCCTGATGAGCAATACAGGGCTGCGGGCGCGACCCTGGTTGCGAATGCGGCGGAGGTCTACGCGCAAGCCAGTATCGTGCTCAAAGTGCGCGGTCCCGATGCGGGAGAACTGGCGCAATTGAAAAGCGGGCAAACGCTGATCGGCCTGCTCAATCCGCACAGCAAGGATGGTATTGCTGCCATCGCGAAAAGCGGCGTCAACGCATTTGCGATGGAAGCGCTGCCGCGCATTTCGCGTGCGCAATCGATGGATGTGCTGTCCTCGCAGGCCAACATCGGCGGCTACAAAGCGGTGCTGATGGCGGCCAATACCTACGGCAGGATGATGCCGATGCTGATGACCGCGGCGGGCACGGTGAAAGCTGCGCGCGTGGTGATCATGGGCGTGGGCGTGGCGGGCCTGCAGGCGATTGCCACGGCCAAGCGGCTGGGCGCGGTGGTGGAAGCGACCGACGTGCGGCCGGAAACCAAGGAACAGGTCGAGTCGCTGGGCGCAAAATTTATCGACGTACCGCTGACCGATGCCGAAAAAGAACTCGCCAAGGGGCAGGGCGGTTACGCGCGCGACATGGGCGAGGACTACAAGCAACGTCAGGCGGCACTCGTCGCCGAGCGCATCAAGCAGGCCGACATTGTGATTACCACGGCGTTGATACCGGGCCGTCCCGCACCGGTGCTGGTGACCGAAGACATGGTGAAATCGATGAAGCCCGGCTCGGTGATCGTCGACATGGCGGTCGAGCAAGGCGGCAACTGTCCGCTGTCGGAACTCGACAAGACTGTGGTCAAGCACGGGGTGCATTTGATCGGCATTGCGAATATTCCCGCGCTGGTAGCAGCGGATTCCAGCGCGCTGTATGCGCGCAACCTGCTGAACTTTCTTGGCCTGATGCTCGACGCCAAGACCGGCGAATTCAAAATCAACCGCGAAGACGAAATCATCGCCGGCACGCTGTTGTGTGCGGGGGGTGAGGTTTTGAAACCGTGAACGAGTGAATGGGTGAAGGCGTGAACGGGGTACCCCATTCACTCTTTCACTCCTTCACGTCTTCACGCATTTAAGGATTCAAGAAATGACCGTAGACCCGCTAATAACAAACCTGATGGTATTCGTGCTGGCGATTTTCGTCGGCTACCACGTGGTGTGGAATGTCACGCCCGCGCTGCATACGCCGCTGATGTCGGTGACCAATGCGATTTCGAGCATTATTCTGGTGGGCGCCATGCTGGCAGCCGGTCCGGCGGAAGCCGACTGGGGCGTGTGGGTCGGTGCGGTGGCGGTGGTGCTGGCGTCAGTCAACGTGTTCGGCGGATTTCTGGTAACGCAGCGCATGCTGGCGATGTTCAAGAAAAAAGAGCCCAAGAAAGTGGAGGGCAAGTAGATGCTCTCCGGCAATCAAGTCGCGCTGGCCTATCTGGTCGCGTCGGTCTTTTTCATCCTTGCTCTGAAAGGGCTGTCGTCGCCGCTGACGTCGCGGCGCGGCAACCTGTTCGGCATGATCGGCATGGCGATTGCCGTGGCCGTGACACTGACGCTGACCAAAAACTGGATCATTATCGTCGGCGGCATCGTACTCGGCGGCGCGATCGGTGCAGTGGTCGCGCGCAAGGTGCAGATGACCGCGATGCCCGAACTGGTCGCGTTCATGCATTCGCTCGTGGGTATGGCGGCGGTGTTGATTGCAATTGCAGCAGTCAATAATCCCTTCGCCTTCGGCATCGTCAAAGCCGCAGGTGAAGCGATTCCGATGGGCAACAAGCTCGAACTGTTCATCGGCACGTTTGTGGGTGCGATGACGTTCTCCGGCTCGGTGATCGCATTCCTGAAACTTTCCGGGCGCATGAGCGGCGCACCCATTGTGTTCAGCGGTCAGCACATGGTCAACCTGCTGATGGGCTTAAGCATGTTCGGGTGCGGGCTGTGGTTTTTCGCGAGCGATGGCACCAACTGGACGGCGTTCATTGCGATGACGGCCATCGCGTTCGTGCTGGGCTTCCTGATCATTGTCCCCATTGGCGGCGCCGATATGCCGGTGGTGATCTCGATGCTGAACTCTTACTCGGGCTGGGCTGCGGCGGGCATCGGCTTCTCGCTCAACAACCCGATGCTGATCATTGCCGGCTCGCTGGTCGGCAGCTCCGGCGCGATCCTGTCGTACATCATGTGCAAGGCGATGAACCGGCCGTTCCTGTCGGTGATCCTCGGCGGCTTCGGCACCGATTCGGGTGCTGCGGCGGCTACGGATGGCGTGCAGAAAACCCATCGCAGCGGCAGCGCTGATGATGCCGCGTTTCTGCTGGGTAACGCCGATTCGGTGATCATTGTTCCCGGTTATGGCCTCGCGGTGGCGCGCGCGCAGCATGCCGTGAAAGAACTCGCGCACAAGCTGCGTGAAAAAGGCGTCACCGTGCGTTTCGCGATTCACCCGGTGGCGGGACGCATGCCCGGCCACATGAACGTGCTGCTCGCCGAAGCGGAGATTCCCTACGACCAGGTGTTGGAGATGGATGAAATCAACAGCGACTTCCCGACCACTGACGTGGTGCTGGTGTTGGGTGCCAACGATGTGGTGAACCCTGCCGCGCACACGCCCGGCAGCCCGATCTTTGGCATGCCGATACTGGAGGTCGATAAGGCGCGCACCGTGATGGTGGTCAAGCGCTCGATGGCGGCGGGTTATGCGGGTCTCGATAATGATTTGTTTTATATGGATAAAACGATGATGGTGTTTGGAGATGCCAAGAAAGTTGTTGAGGACATGGTGAAGGCGGTGGGGTGATTTTTGAATTTGCTGTGTACGATACAAGGGCTGCTTTTGCGGCCCTTGTTGTTTGTGCGGCTTGTTGTCAGTTGTGTTGATGGGATGACGGTTAAGTTGTAGTCTGGCTATTCGTTAGGTGTAAGTGTGGCGGAAGACACTTCGCTTTTCTGCCCTACGTGCGTGCAAATAGCCCATGAAAAAAGAAAAACTCAAACCTGAAGCCTATGAAAAACTCAAAGTCTTTATGGGTCTGTACTTTGACTGGTACATGGCTAGACCGCATAGCTCTCCTAAGAGTCACCCGTTGCTGGTTCTGACTGAATTTGAAAAGACATCACTATCACAAGCTGGGCGTGGGCTTGAAATGGCTATCAATGACTGTGTGGAGATGTCCAGTGATTGGACACCCGGGCAGGTTGCTGAGGCCGACGCAAAATTTACCAGCCATGGCACCTTCACACTGACAGAAATCAGGCGAAGATATTCAAGGAAATACTTGCAAATACTCAAGCGTGGCGTGGTTCGGTCTGAAAAAGAATATTATTTGCTTAAAGGCATGGTCGATGGTGGCAGCATTGAAACTGGTGCTACTGAAGGCCAGCAAATTGAAGCCATGTTGGCTGCATACGAAGCCAACTTGATCAAACTCAAACGAGCGTAAGGCGTAATCCTATCGCGCTAAATGGTTTTTGTTGGCGACGCAATTATCACTTCAAAGAAAAACCGCCCCCGGTTCGCCGGTCCTTCGGACTGCCCTGCGCTGCTCGCGAAAACTGGCGGCTGCGGAACTCGCGCTCGCAAACTACAAAGGCGGGAGCACTCAGGCAGTCCTCGCCGACCCCTCCAGTTTCCGCTGTGCTGCTCGGCGGCTCTCAGGGGGATTTGCTGCCAGGACCTGCGCGAGCGCGAGTATTGATTTTCCCTCCCGCAGCACCCCAAAATTCGTAGGGCGTCAATAAGCGCAGCGCATTGCGCCGGATGGGTTCTCGGCAACGCGCTAGAATCCAGCCCTATGCGCAACTTTCTCTGCATTGTCGGCACGATTATCGGCGTGCTCGTTACCGGGCTTCTCGTCCTGTCGATACATTTTGGCGTGCGTGATGCCAAGTCGGTAACCGACGAACCTCTGAAAATGGGCATGCGCGAGGCTGTGGAACGGGTCAAATCCGGAAGTTCCGCTTGGGTTTGGCTGACCGACGCCCGCGCGGATTGCTCGCGTTCGGCGCGTTACACCGATACCAGCAAGGAGGGAGATGCGCAGAACGCCGTTTCCTTCGTGGCGTTGAGCGAGGCGCCTGATCTCGAAATCGTGGTAGATGCCCGCGACCTGCGTGACTGTGCTTATGTGGGCCGGGTTCATCTTATCGGCGTTCTGAAAAAAATGGAGGACAGTCGCCGCCGGGAATTCGAGTCGCGCGGCCTTGCGTTGCCCGCAGCCAGCAGTGATGCCTGGTGGTTATGCGGCGATTGCCGGCCCGGTGGCGAGTGGACTGCGGTGGTGGTGTTGCTGTTGCTGGTAGCGCTGTCGGCATGGCTGACCCTGAAAATATTCCGGGCGCGTGCAGGATAGCGCAGGCGGCGCGTAGGGCGGAAGGCGCTGCGCTTTTCCGCCCTACACCGGCAGTCGCTAATGCGGCTTGTCGTTATGCTCGCCCCAGCTTGTGGTCTTGGCGCCTTCGGTTGCGATCAGCACGTAGGCCATGACGCACGGTTCTTTGCCGCGGTTGTTCCAGTTGTGGTTGGTGCCGAGCTGAACAACCACGTCGCCCGGTTTGAGATGAACTTCGCCTTCTTCCATTTCCATCCACATTTCGCCTGAGATGCAAATCGCGTAGTCTACGGAGTCGGTGCTGTGCCAGCGCGCGATGTTGCCCGGCGCGTAACGGCCAAAGCGAAACACCGATCCGCCGGCGAGGCTGGTGCCGAGTTCCCAGTTGTTGGGATCGTCCGTCGCGGTTTCAGCGGGCAGTTTTTTGGTCGCCCACAGCGGTATGTTGTCAAAGCCCGGCCGCAGATTGGCGGGTTCAATTGCGCTATCCCATTTGATGCAGCTTTTACCGTCTTTGTTGAATCCCGTGACGACTCTACGAAATGCCATTTTAAATAATCTCCGTTTGCTGAATGATGGGTATGTCCGTGTCGAGTATATTACAGTGATGGCTGCCTATAATGGCAGCCAAAAACGTTATGAATGCCGGCCGAGGAACTCTCAATGAAACAATCACTCAAGAAAAAAACGGCTGCCGCAGCAAAAAAACGCAGCGCGAAAAAATCTGTCGCAACGAAACCCCGCACGTCCCAACTTGCGAAACTGAAACGCAAATACGGTGCCAGGGCCATTGACGGCCTTGCACGCGCGCAGCCGGATCACATTGCCGAGCATGTTGATTGGTGCGACGGGCTGGATCAGCATTTCACCAAGTTGTGGCTGGAGTTCACCTATGGCGGTATGACGGGGCGCGGCATCCTCAACGAGCGCACGCGCTGCCTGATACTGGTCGGGCAGTTTCTGGTGATGGAGGACAAAGAGCAGTTTGCTGTCCACATACGCAACGCCCTTAATCACGCCAGTCCGCGCGAAGTGCTGGAGGTGATTCTGCAGGCGACGGTGTATCTTGGTTATTCCAAGACCATGCCGGCGGTGCGCGTGTTCACCAAGGTGCTGAAACGGCTGGGGCGTCTGAAGGAAATCACCTCCACTCAGTTGCCGATCACCGGTCCCAGCAAGAAATGTTCACTCGAAGCCGAGCGCAAGAGCTGGGGACTGACCGACAAGGACTTCCCGCGCCGCGAGGAACTCATGCAGCGTTTCGGCTGGGAGGGTTTGAGCACGGGCCTGCGGCTGCAGCCCAGCCACCATCACAAAACTGTCGAGCAACTGGAGCGCGTCGATGCGCATTTTCTGAAGCTATGGCTGGATTACATCTATGCCGGCATGTACACACGCAATATTCTCGACGACAAGACGCGCATTTTGTGCGTGATCGGGGAACTGATGGTGATGGGTGAATTCATCCAGGCCGAGAACCACATCCGCAACGCACTGACGCACGGCGCGACGCCGCGCGAGGTGCTGGAAGTCGTGCTGCAATCGACGGTGTACATCGGCATGCCGCGCTTCGTGCGCGCGGTGGCGCTGGTGGAGCGCGTGGTGAAGGAACTGGGGCGCTTCGACGAAATCGCGAATACGCAGTTGCTGTTGCCGGTGGCAACCGGTTGAATCGGTCTTGTGCCCGGGAAAGTGCATCCAGCGGGCTGATCACGCCCCCTCCACCGACCTTCAGCACGTGCGTGTAGATCATGGTAGTGCTCACGTCGCCATGGCCTAGCAACTCCTGCACCGTGCGGATGTCATAGCCCGCTTGCAATAAGTGCGTTGCAAAACTGTGGCGCAGCGTATGCACGGATACCGATTTCTGGATGTTGGCGCGGGCAACTGCTTTTTTGATTGCGCGCTGCAGGCGTTCTTCATACAGGTGATGGCGGCGGCGAATTTCCGATCGTGGATCGACCGATAGCGTCGGCGATGGGAATACCCAGTGCCAGATCCATGTTTCCGCAGCGCGGGGATATTTTCGCGCCAGAGCGTCGGGCATTTCAACGCCTGGCACGCTGGCCGCGCGGTCGGCAGCCCACAGTACTCGCGAACGTGCCAATTGTTCCCTTAGCGGCTGTTCCAGAACCTGCGGCAGCATTACGACGCGATCCTTATTGCCCTTGCCCTCGCGCACGACAATCGAGCGGCGGTCGAAATCCACGTCCTTGACGCGTAGACGCAAACCTTCTGTCAGGCGCATGCCTGTGCCATACAGCAGCCTTGCCAGCAGCGCGACCTCGCCATCCATCAGAGACAGAACGCGCTCCACTTCATCGCGCGACAGCACGGCTGGCAGGCGGACGCGCGCCTTGGGACGTCCGATTTCATCGAGCCACGGCAATTCGATACCGAGCACCTCCTTGTAGAGAAATAACAGCGCCGAAAGCGCCTGCCGGTGCGTGGAGGAGGAAACCTCCCGTTCGCCGGCCAACCATGTCAGAAAGGCTTCAACCTCGGCCTTGCCCATTTCGGCCGGGTGACGCAGCTTGTGCCAGCGCACGAACAGGCGCACCCAATAGACATATACCTTTTCTGTCCTTATGCTGTAGTGCAAATAGCGGATGCGCTCCCGCAGTTGATCCAGCAACCGGATGGACTGTAACGGCGGCTTGCCGGGTTTGGGGGCTTTGTTAAAACTGTACATATATATAGTATACTAACGCAAGACTCTGACAACATGCAAGTTCTGCCTATTATTCCGAAAATGCTATCCTGCAAAGCGCTGTGTTATACGGCAGTTTTGCGGTCTAAATCACGTTAGACCTCTTTTCATCGTTCACGCATGCGGCACTTGCCGCCACACTACAATGTAGTTACACTGCATGCATGAGCACACTTCGCTTCGAATGGGACGATCGGAAGGCGGCAACAAATCTGAAAAAGCACGGCGTGAGTTTCGAAGAAGCCAAAACAGTCTTTTTCGATGAACGTGCCAAGCTTATCGATGATCCGGATCACTCCAAGGATGAAGAGCGCTTTGTTTTACTTGGAATAAGCAGCGCGCTTCGTTTACTGCTCGTCTGTCACTGCTACCGGAGCAAAGGGAATGTCATTCGTATCATCTCCGCGCGCAAGGCAGTTTCCAAGGAATCCAAAACTTACTAATCGGGTGCCACATGCGCAAAGAGTACGACTTCTCAAAAGCACGGAAAAATCCATACGCATCACAACTTAAGAAACAAATTACGATTCGGCTTGACGAAGAATCCATCACTTACTTCAAGGCGATCTCGGAAGACGTTGGCGTTCCGTACCAAAGCCTCATCAACTTGTATTTGCGCGACTGCGCGACATCTCAGCGTAAACTAAATCTCAATTGGAAGTGAGCGTATTCGTTGCCACAGATGTCTAACTTTAAATGCAACGAACCGCCTTTGGCGGCCGTTAATTATTAACGTTAGGTGACTGAATGTCGCAGCTCCAAGGCCTCATTGCCGTGATGCGTGACGCCCGGAAGCTCTTGGCTTTGCCCGCAAATGATTTCACCTGGTCGTCGTGGAAGGACCAGCAGGCCGCGTTGGCGGAGATGGACGAACACATAAATACTTTGGAACGAGGATCTGTGCCGAATGTGTCGGTTCTTTTTCTTCCCACAGGTCCCATTCAAGAGGTGAGCGTGAGCAGCGGTTGGGGAGAGGAGTTTTTACGAGTGGCGGAGCGTTTCGATCGTGAGATCGCAAAGGTCACCCAACCGCGCGTTTGAGAGCGGACGCGCCAAGAGTGGCGCGCCCGCTCAACGCGAACTACAAGGGCTTCCCCAAATCTGCAAGTGCTCGTGCTGTTTTTCAGTTCATTGCTTTTTCCCGTTCTAATTCGATGAAGGTTGCGCTGCTGCGGTTAATCGAGAAGATGGAGGACTGCGAAACTACAATCGGTCATGTTGGGCGTTACGCCCGGACCCTGATGAAAGACGCGCGCCGGGGCCTCAATCGTTAGTCGGGAATGGCTGCTTCCCCTTAAGTTGATCAGGCACTCCCGGCGCGGGTCCAACCCGCTTCACATCAACACGTGCAGTGCATCGGTGATTCCTGGCTGCAGTTTGGCAGCCGCGATTTCCTTTCCGTATGTTCATTCTGAAGATGCTTTTGTTCGACGTCAGGTGGCGTTCGGATTCAGCCGGAAGTCCTCGCCGTATTTCAACACGGCCCACGCCAGCCGCGCATTCTTCGCGGCGATAGCCACTACCGCGCGCCAGTAACCCCGTCGTTCTTGCAGGCTGCGAGCCCAGCGACTGAAGCCGTCCTGTTTGTTGCCCAATCCGGACAGAATGGCTCGGGCACCCATGACCAGCAGACTACGTAGATAGGGATCGCCGGCCTTGGTGATTCGCCCTAATCGGGCCTTGCCTCCACTGCTGTACTGGCCCGGCGTAAGGCCAATCCAGGCGGCTACCTGACGACCGTTCTTGAAGTCGTGGCCGCCGCCGATACTGGCGAGCAGCGCACTGGCGGTAACCGGGCCAATGCCAGGACGTTCCATCAGGCGTTTGCTGCGTGCGTCCTCGCGTGCCGCATGCGCGATGATGCGGTCGTAGTCGGCGATCCGCGCATCTAGCTGCTCGGCGTGGGACAGCAGATCCCCAATACACTGGTTGGCGTAACCGGGCAGGTCTTCGAGATACGCACCGATCTCTCGGCGCAGGCTGGCGACCTTCAGCGGCAGAACGATGCCGAACTCGGCGATCAGTCCACGCAGGCGGTTGTAGGTCGCGGTTCGCTCTTCGACGAAACCCTGCCGCGTGCGGTGCAGACAAAGGATGATCTGCTGCTGTTCTGACTTGACCGGGACGAAGCGCATGTTGGGCCGGGTAACAGCTTCGCAAATGGCTGCCGCATCCGTCGCATCGTTCTTGCCGCGCTTGCCGCTCATGCGGTAGGGCGTAACGAATTTGGGTGCCATCAGCCGAACCGTGTGGCCATGCTGGCGAAACAGCCGCGCCCAGTGGTGTGCCCCGGAGCACGATTCCATACCGATGACACACGGTGGCAACTGCACCAGCAGCGGCAACAGATGCTCGCGTAATACTTTTGGCTTGACCAATACCGCCTTGCCGTTATCATCCACACCGTGTACCGCAAAGACGTTCTTGGCGAGATCGATTCCTACAGTGATAATGTTCATGGACTTCCCCTTTCGTGGTGTTGATGTAGTGTGCAAACTCCATCATGGCACTCGATGCCGTCTGCGGCTTCCGCCGCTACCTCGGGACGGGGAAGTCCCTTTCATTCGTTAGGCGGCGCACCACGTTCATGTCACCTTTGCAAAAATTCTTCGTTCGCATTCTGCCTCGCAGATGGACTGAGAGCATGGAGGCTGACTCTCGCTCGTGGATGATGCGATGTTCGTGCGGCTCCGCGCAGTCCATCTGGGAGTTGGGCGGTATCCGTTGGAAGGCAAGCCAGTCACTCACCTTCTCCTTTATGAAGTGTCCGCAGTGCGGGAAGCGCTCTTGGCACAAGCTCTCCCGCGACGTGCCGGTGACCTCGGAGCCGCCCAAGCCATGACTTTCAGGTTTCTTTCAGTGAGGACGCCGCCCAACCATGCGCTGCAGCGAATCCGGCCATCGCGCTCCGGTTGCAATTTGTGCGTCCCGTGGGCCAGCTCGCTGAGCTTGGGTCGTTAGATCGCGAAGAAACATGGTGACCATTGTTCTTCTCCCAGGCATGGATGGTTCTGGCACGCAATTCTGCGACTTCATCGCATCGCTGCCTGCCGACGTCAAGTCCATGGTAATGGCCTATCCGCCGGATCGGGTGCTTGGGTATTCTGAACTGGAGGCGCTTGTGCGTGCGGCCCTTCCTACCAACGGCCCTTTCTTTCTCATTGCCGAATCGTTTTCAGGCCCTATCGCGATTGCGCTCGCCGCATCCAAGCCAAGTGGCCTTTGCGGCGTGGTACTGGTTTGCACATTCGCACGCAACCCTATTACGCTTCCGTCCTGGCTTCACCCTCTTTTTAGCTTGATGCCTGTCTGGTTGATTCCGGCTCGCATCGCCGCAGCAGTGCTGCTCGGTCAGTCTGCAACGTCTACGACCCGAGATCGCCTTTCTTGCGCGATGGCGCGCGTCAAGCCCGCCGTGTGGCGTTCCCGGATCAAATCTGCGTTAGCCATTGACGTCACAGGGCGCCTTCGCGACATATCAGTTCCGGTCCTTTACCTTCGGGCGAAATACGATCGGGTGGTTCCACGGTTCGCGTCGGAGTTAATTGCCCGCCATCTGCCAAGGCTCAAAGTGGTCGAGCTGGATGGCCCGCATTTCATGTTGCAGGCAAAGCCAGCGGAATCAGCGGCGCAACTCCTTGTGTTTGCGCGCGAGGTTGGGTTTGCGCTCTAACGCGCAATTCGAGAGGGACGCCTCTCGGCGCGCCTCCATTGAACGTCATGCGCTGGAGTTTTCGGTGTGGGCTGACGTTGCGTGGGTACAATGAAAACCAAAATCTCCAAACCGTCACTTGCTCGTATTGTTACGTCGGATCACATTGCGCTACTAACAGTGCTGTTCCCCCTCGTGTTTTGGCTAATGTACCTGGTGCTCGCTTATTTCGGATACTTGCCTAATCCAAGAGGCAGCAAGCCGCCATCAGATTCGGATAAACCATTTTTTCTTACGCTCGCTCTGATTACTACGTTCGTCTGTATGCCGCTGCTGATCTGGCGTGTGCGGCACTTCCGGACCGTTTTCGCCAACGGTGAAACAGTCAATGGGAGAATAGAGAAGGTCTCTTTTTTCCGAGAGCGCGGTCGCATAGAGTTCACTTATACTTACGCGGGGCGGCAATATAGCGCGCAGAATACCTTAAGCAGGTCAGAAGCCCCAGCCTTTCAAGAGGGCAACGAGGTAGTGATCGTGGTGAGCCGCTCAAACCCGAAAAGATCTTATATCCGTGACTTGTTTGTCTAGGGGCGCTCTAAGTGCGCGGCACGCACGCGCCGCGCACCCGGCCTGCTAGTTAGTTTTGCTTGTAGAACACGTACTTCGCCTGATATGCCACTTGTTGCTTGCTGCCTTTTGCGGCTGCATTGCAGGCCGCTGATGGCGCGACGCCGCCCTTGGTTTCGAGGCGCTGGATATAGGTGACGCCGGTCATGGCGCCGCTGCCCATCGCCGGGTCGGCTTTGACCAGTTGCAGCGGAATGTTACCTGCGGAAGCCGGAGCTACCGCGACCTGCTTGCCGGTGACTTTGGAGCCGTCTGCCGATTCCCAAGTCGGGCCGCCGTAGTACTTGCCGATGTTCTTTTGCTGCATGTCCCACAGCGTGGCGACGGGCGCGACGAACGCCCACTCAAAGGCGCCGGCCGCGTCTTTTTTCTCGCGGCATTCGTAGGTGATCTCGCCGGTGCCTACGGTTTCGAGCTTGATGGAGTTGCCAGCAGGCACGCGCACCGGTTCAGGCAGTGATGCGTTGTCGACGGCGGCGAAGGTGGCGCCGGCGGTAGCCAGCAATACGGCGAATGCAACAGGTTTAATCATGATAAGTCCTCTCATTGAGTGTTGGTGAATGAGTGCCGGGGTTACAAGTTGGCGTCTCACTCAGCACTACACTTGGAGGAACGGTCTGGATGCAGGCCGCTGAAAATTTTTTATCGCGCGTTTCAGCGCAGTTTCAGCGAATGTTCATCGCGACGGTGCGGCCGACGTAGAGTATCGGCCCGGTCGGACGCCCGATGGTGGAACCGCCTTCCGGTTCCAGCGTGAGTTCGAACAACTGTTCGCGCTCCAGCGTGGGCAGGCGCGCCACGTCGATTTCGGTCACGCGGTCGGGCGGCACCAGCCCCAGCGAGGTCGGGCCGCTGGCGCTTTGCGCCTTGGTCCAGAATTGCAGCACTTTTTGCGGCGCAACCGTGGTGGTGCCTAGCGGCGTCAGGCGCAGCTTGCCGCCGGCCGAAGCCTCGACGATCCAGCCCGCATCCTTCTTGTCCGGGCTTTGTAGTACCGCGACATAGCGCACGGCTTCCGGCGCGGGGGTGATGCCGGGGACGATCAGTTTCAGCGCCAATACCATGGCGACCAGCGAGGCCGCCATCGCGCCGAAACGCCAGAAGGTGAGTCCTTGCCACCAGTTCTGCTTTGGCGCCTCTGTATGGCGTGCCAAACTGCGCTCGATGCGCGCCCACACGTGCGGCGCGGGTTCCACCGGCGCCAGCATGCGCGTCATCGGCAGCAGCTTGTCCTGCCAGAAATATACGTCCTGCTGCAAGGCGAAGTCGCGCGCCAGCGCGTGCTCGAAATCCGCGCGTTGATCGGCAGGCAGCGAGCCAATCACGTATTCGGCGGCGATGGCGGCGCGCTGATCGTGATCTTCGGGATCGGAAGGCATCATGACAGGCAGTCCTTCAAAGCGACCAATCCGCGGCGGATCCACGATTTAACGGTGCCGAGCGGCGAACCGAGTTGCGCGGCTACCTGCTCGTGCGAGTAGCCATCGACAAACGCCAGCAGCACCGCCTGCCGGCGCTGTTCTTCGAGCCGTTCCAGACATTGCGCCAGCGCGCGCTGTTCAGCGGACTGGTCTTCGGCATGCCACGCGGCGTGGGCTTCGATCAGTTCTTCATAACGTTCGTCATCGCGTTCCGGCGAAGCGTTCAGGCTGCGCAGCGCATTGAGCGCGCAGTGACGCACTACGGTGTAGATCCAGCCGCGCGCCGAGCCCAACCCGGGCTTGTAGGTGCCGGCCTTATTCCAGATTTGCAGAAACGCGTCATGAAGAACTTCCTCCGCCAGTTCACGGCGCCGCACCAGCCGCAGCACGGTTGCCATCAGCCAGCGCCGCTCGCGTTCGTAAATCGCGCGCAGGGCGAATTGATCGCCTTGGGCGCAACGCAGCAGCGCAGCTTCAAAATCCAGCGGCAGATCGTTGGTGGCAGCGCGGGTGTCGGTGGCAGTAGTCATGCAGAGATTTCATTGCTGCTGAATACTACACGGCGCGCGCGCATTTGGATGCGCTGCAGATGTATATTAAATATTCAATAAAAACAAATACTTATATACTTACTCGCAGAAGGACTTCGTTTCAGTCCAGCCGCACATTCACCTGTTTCTGCACGTCGCGCCAGCGCTTGTCTTCCGATTCCAGCAGCTTGAGAAAATCCGCCGGCGTGCCGGGCGTCGGATCGAAAGTTTGCGCGGTAAAGCGGTCTTTCACGTCGGGCGCATTGATCGCCCTGCTGATTTCGCGGTTGAGGGTGGCGACGATATCCTTGGGCATGCCGGCGGGGCCGAGCATGCCGTACCATTGAAACGACACAAAATCCTTCACGCCGGATTCCACGAACGTCGGCACATTGGGCAGCAGCGGGTGGCGTTGCGGGCTGGTGATGGCCAGCACTTTGAGCCGGTTTGACTTGATGAATACCATGGCTGCCGGCACGGCGTTCATCACCAGCGGAATTTGTCCTCCCACCGCATCCGACAATGAAGGGCCGCCGCCTTTGTACGGCACATGGTTGAGCGTGAGCCCGGTTTTCAGCCGCAGCCACTCGTAGAGCATGTGCGGGCCGCTGGCGAGCCCGCTGGAGCCCATCGCGAGTTTTTCTGTTTGCGCACGCGGCAGGGCGAGCAGGTCTTTGAGGGTGCTCGCACTGAACGACGGATTCGCGCACAGCGCCTGCGGCGAGGTAGCGATCAGGTTAAGCGGGGTGAAGTCCTTGATTGCGTCGTAGCGTTGTTTGGAATACACCAGCGCGTTGATGGTGTGCGGCGCATCGGCGAGCAGGATGGTGTAGCCGTCGGCGGGCGCCTTGGCGGCGAGCTCGGTGCCGATGAGGCCAGTGGCGCCAGGCCGGTTGTCGATGACAAAGGTCTGCCCCAGATATTCGTTGAGCTTGGCGCCGATGGCACGGCCGGTGATATCAGAGCCGCCACCGGGCGGGTAGGGCACCACCATGCGCACCGGGCGCGAAGGATACTTTTCTGCGGCAGTGGCAACAACGGTGCAAAGTGCGGCGGCGGCCAACACAAACAATCGGTACGCGGGTTTCACGATCATCTCCCGAAAAACGCTGATGGTAACGCGAATGCGGTGATGCCGTCAGTCGGATACAAACAGGGCGCGCGGCGGCGCCACGCGGCGGAACACGATGTCGCCATACCACGCGTGCGCGTTTTCACCGGTGTTGTCGGTGTCGGTCATCACGGCGATGGCGGTGATGCGCCCCGGTTCGGTACCGAATGCCCGTTTATAGTCTTCATATACGTTGCGCGTGATGTCCTGCCAGGTGCCGATTCTTTCACGGCCGGATTCGGCGACGATCATTTTGATGCGCGAGGTGTGCAGATTGGGCAGCACCTTATCGCGCGGCGCGCGGTTTTCCCAGATGTACATCAGCGTGGCGTACGGCAACTGCTGCCGCGTCAGCAGGCGCACGTTGTCGAAAAACATGCGATCGTCGAGCGGCAGCGTATCGATATCGCCGGCAAAGCTCACTACCACGCGCACGGGGGAATCTTCGAGGTGTTTGGTGGTGTTGTCCGCCGTTTTGATCAGGTCATCGACCTTCCACTGCCAGCTCAGCAGCGGATACTGTTGCGGATCAATGTCGAGCTTGTGCACCAAACCCGAAGCCGACGCATCGGCTTTGGCTTTAACGGCGGTGCGGCCTTCGGTATCAACGAGTTTATATTCGGTGGATTTCTTGAAGCGCGACAGCGTCCACAAGTGCCAGCCGTTGGGCAAGGTGTCGCCGGGCTCGTTCTCCGAGAACAGCTTGACGTAGGGCAGCGCGATTTCCGCGGGCGGTTCGGACACGCTGGCGCAGCCCGCCAACGTGAGCAATGCGAGCAAAGCAGTGGCTGCTATGAGACGCAACATCATCCTCCTGGGTAAAACGGATCGTCGTACTTATTGTTTTATTGCGGGCGCCATTCTAGCAATATCAAATACCGTGCGAGATGCGCATGCACAGAACGAATATAACTAGTTGTTTTTATTGGTTATTTTTGCACGATCATTTCGCGTGCCAATGGCGGATTGGCGGCGAAATAACGCTTGATGCCGGCGAAAATCGCCTCGGCCATTTTGCTTTGATAGGCATCGTTGTTGAGTTTGCGTTCTTCTTCGGGATTGGTGATGAACGCGGTTTCCACCAGGATCGACGGAATGTCCGGCGATTTCAGCACCGCGAATCCCGCCTGCTCGACGTGATTCTTGTGCAGCTTGTTGATGCTGCCCATTTCGCCGAGCACGGCTCTGGCGAGCTTCAGGCTGTCGTTGATGGTGGCGGTCTGCGACAGATCGAGCAGCGTCTGCTTAAGATACGGGTCGGGCACATCCAGATTGACGCCGCCGATGAGGTCGGCCTCGTTTTCCTTGCGCGCCAGCCAGTTGGCTGCAGCGGAGGTCGCGCCGCGTTCCGACAGCGCGAACACCGACGAACCGCGCGCGTCCGGGCGCGTGAACGCATCTGCATGCACCGATACGAACAAATCCGCGTTGGCGCGCCGCGCCTTCACCACACGCGCGTGCAGCGGCATGAAATAGTCGCCGTCGCGCACCAGCAACGCGCGCATGTTCGGTTCCTGATCGATGCGTTCCTTCAATTTGCGCGAAATGGCGAGCGTGACGTTTTTCTCCCATGTGCCGTTCTTGCCGCGTGCGCCGGGATCCTCGCCGCCGTGCCCGGGGTCGATGGCGATAATGAGGGTACGGGCCGATCCCGGCCGGCGAGGGTCAACGCGAGCGCTTTTGTCGGCGGGGCGCGCCGATTTTTCAGGTGCGGGACGCGCGTCTGCCGTGACAGGAGGCACTGTATCAGGCTGGCGCTCGCGATTTTCCAGCAGCGTCATCAGCGGATCGGGCGGCTCCAGCGGATAGATATCGAGCGCCAGCCGGTGTGCATAACCGGCGACCGGCGCCAGCGCGAACACCTGCGGCTTTACTTCGGCTTTGAGATCGAACACCAGCCGCACCACGCCCGGCTTGAACTGCGCGACACGCACTGATTTCACATACGGGTCATTGGCGCCGATTTTATCGGCGAGGCCGCTGAGCGTGGGGTTGAGCGCGACATTCTCAAGATCGACCACCAGCCGTTCCGGGTTCTTCAGACTCATCATCTGGTGGCGTATCGGCTGCGGCGATTCAAGCGTGACGCGCGTGTAATCGGCGGCCGGCCACACGCGCGCTGCGGCGACCTGCACCTGCACCTGCGCAAACGCCGTCGCGGCATAGCCGATGCACGCAAACACGATCAGGCAAATGATGAAAACTTCGAGGACGGAATCGCGCGGGCGCCGCATCCACGTGATTGGCGCCCCGGTCATGCGGACTACTGCATTTGCAACCTTTTCAAGCAAGATGCGCCAGCCTCCGAGTCAGCGAAGATCGACACGTTCCTCCCCGTACCCGCCACGTGCAACACAACCTTCAAATCCGCCGCAGGCAATCCTGCGGCTTTTTCCGGCCACTCCACAAGACACACCGACTGTGGATTGAAGTACTCCCTGAAGCCGGCTTCCCCGAGTTCTCGTGGGTCGCTGAATCTATAAAAATCAAAGTGATACAAGTATAACCTAGAAAATTCATAAACTTCAACCAGTGTGAACGTAGGGCTTTTGACCTTGCCCTCATAGCCCAGTCCGCGCAACACGCCGCGTGCCAGGGTGGTTTTGCCCGCGCCCAGCTCGCCGCTCAGGTAAATCACCATGCCCGGCGCGAGCCCGGCCGCCAGCGCCAGTCCCAGCGCCAGGGTGTCGGCTTCGGCGGGAAGGGCGCGGGTAAACTCTGCACCATGTCCGGTCATACGCAAAACTCAGGCAAGGTCGATTTCACCGCGCTCGCAGGCGACATCAAGCGTTGGGCGCGTGAATTGGGTTTTCAGCAGGCCGGTATTGCCGATTGCGATCTGTCGGTGGCAGAACCGCGGCTGCTGGAGTGGCTTAAAAAGGGTTGGCACGGCGACATGGATTATATGGCACGCCACGGCACCGCCCGCAGCCGTCCCGACACGCTTCAACCCGGCACGCTGCGCGTGATTTCCGCGCGCATGGATTATCTGCCTGACGGCGCGCGCGCGGTCGAGGCCGTGCTGGCCGAGCCGGACCGCGCGTGCATCGCGCGTTATGCGCTGGGGCGCGACTATCACAAGGTATTGCGCAATCGTTTGCAACAGCTTGCGGATCGAATCACTGCCGCCGCGGGTGATTTTCAATACCGCGTGTTCACCGACACCGCGCCGGTGATGGAAGTTGAGCTTGCGGTGAAAGCGGGCTTGGGCTGGCGCGGCAAGCACACGCTGCTGCTGAGCCGCGAAGCGGGATCGTATTTTTTTCTCGGCGACATCTATACCGATCTGCCGCTGCCGGTGGATATCACGCAGAGCGACCATTGCGGCACCTGCGTCAAATGCATCACCGTGTGTCCGACGCAGGCTATCGTCGCACCCTATCAACTCGATGCGCGGCGCTGCATTTCGTATCTCACCATTGAACACAAGGGCAGCATTCCGCTGGAACTACGTCCACTGATCGGCAACCGCGTCTACGGCTGCGACGACTGCCAGATGGTATGTCCGTGGAACCGCTTCACGCAACCCAGCAAGGAGGCGGATTTTGCCGTGCGCAACGGGCTGGATAACGCAACGCTGGTGGAACTGTTCGCCTGGAGTGAAAGCGAGTTCAACGACAAACTCGCCGGCAGCGCGATTCGGCGTATCGGTTACGAGCGCTGGCTGCGCAATCTGGCGGTGGGTATGGGGAATGCGTTGCGTGAGTCGGGCGACGCGCCCATAGCACAGGCTATCGCGGATGCGTTACGCGCGCGCGCCGATCATCCTTCAAAGCTGGTACGGGAGCATGTGGCGTGGGCGCTGACGCAATCAGGAGAATGACTTAAATCCGCAAGGGCAATATCTCGATTCAGTAGCACGCCGGGGATTCGGGAATTGTGCTAACGCGCCTTGAGCATAGCTTTGCAGGCGAAGGCGGTGGCCACGAAAATGGCGCACGCAGCAGCGGCTGCGGCGTTCTCCGTGAACCTGGGTGAGAAGATAACGACGAAACCCTGATCCTTGATCAGCGCGGCAAAGCTCGACACGCAAAACGGCATCATGAACAGCCGCGCGACCGCCCACTTTTCCATCGCGCGGATTCCGCCCGCAGGGAGCACGCTCAATATCAATCCGGTGCCGATGACGATGCTGATGCCCAGTGAATTGATCCACAGCGACGGCCGCGGATCGAAGTAAAAACCTGTCATCACCCCATACCAGATCAGGTAGCACCACAGAACGATTTTGCCGGTGCGCAGGTTACCGAAATAATGGAACAGTTTTCTCATGAGGGAGGCGGCAGTTTAACCCGAATGCTGTGCGCCTGCATGATGCTAGAATTTGCCCGATAGCAAACCTCGTCTGGAATCGAATCGGAAAAGCACTGTTGACCGCAGATAAACACAGATGAACACAGATAAAACCGCGGTTGAAAACGTTCGCCTGCATGGTTGTTTTGCTGTTGAGGCCATCGGTGTTTGTCTGTGTTCATCTGTGGTTCCATTGTTGTTTGCGGGGTTAACGTTCGCGCAGCCCACTTCGACAGAGCCTGCCCTGAGCCTGTCGAAGGGCTCAGGACAGGCGTATCCCGCCAAACCGATACGTTTGATCGTGCCGTTCCCCGCCGGCGGCGGTGTCGATGGTGTTGCGCGCATCGCGTTTCAGCGCGCGTCCGAAACGCTGGGTCAGCAAGTGGTGATCGACAATCGCGGCGGCTCGGGCGGCGTGATTGCGGCAGAAATGGCGGTGCGCGCTGCGCCCGACGGTTACACTTTGTTTTTTGGCACCACCGCGACGCAGGCGATCACGCCGCACTACTATCGTAAACTGCCGTACGATCCCGAGAAGGATTTCGCACCGATCAACCTGATTGCCGGAGCAGGCTACATTCTGGTGGTGCATCCGTCGGTGCCCGCGACCACGGTTAAGGAGTTTATTGCGCTTGCCAAAAGCAAGCCGGGCGCATTGAATTTTTCGTCGGCGGGCAACGGTTCGGCGCTGCATCTCACCGCTGAATTGTTTCGCAGCATGACGGGAATTGAAATGGTGCATGTGCCGTACAAGGGTGCTGCGCCCGCGCTGGCCGATTTGTTGAGCGGGCAGATACAGCTCACGTTCAATCCGGCGTCGGTGGCTTTGCCGCATATCAGGAGCGGCCGCGTGCGCGGGTTGGGCGTGACCAGCGCTAGGCGCACGCTGCTGGCACCGGAGTTGCCCACGATCGCCGAAGCGGGTGTGCCGGGCTACGAATCTACAGGTTGGTACGGCGTGCTGGCGCCGGCGAAAACGCCGCAAGCCATCGTCGCGCGGCTCAATCGCGAACTCATCAACGCGCTCGCCGACAAAGACGTGAAAGAGCGCTTTGCGGCAACCGGTGTCGAGCCGATAGGCATGGCGCCAGAGGCGTTTGCCGCGTTCATACGCAACGAATATCTGAAATGGGGCAAGGTGGTGCGCTTTGCAGGGGTTAAAACGGATGGTTAGTGTATTAATAAAATGTTAATAAAAACAAATACTTATGATATAGAAGCCGATGTGGTGGTGATCGGCGGCGGACTGGCAGGGCACGCTGCGGCCATTGAAGCGGCGCAGCACGGCGCGGATGTTTTGCTGCTGGAGAAGCAGCCGGAGTGCGGCGGCAGCAGCGTGTTGTCCGGCGGATTTTTCGCGTTTGCGGGAACGGATATTCAAAAAGCCGCGGGCATCAGCGACAGCAATGAATTGTTATTCGACGACATACGCCGTGCCGGGCAACAGCAAAACGACGAGGCGCTGGTGCGCGCGTACGTTGAGCATCAGATGGCGGCGTATGAATGGGTGGTCGGGCAAGGCGGAAAATTTACGTCGGTCGAACTCGCAGCAGGGCATTCCGCGCCGCGCGCGCATTCGCTCAAGCCGCAGGATTTCATGCTCACGCTGGCGCAGCGCGCGCACGAAGCGGGCGGCGGCCGCGTGAAAACGCTGCTGAATGCGCGGGCCGAGCGCTTGCTGCGAACGAGCGCGGAAATGCGGGTCGAAGGCGTGTCTGCAAACATCGAGGGCAAGGCGGCCAATATCCGCGCGCGACGCGGCGTGGTGCTCGCCGCCGGCGGTTTTTCGCGCAATGAAGCGATGCTGAAACTCTTTGTGCCGCATCAGGCGCAATGCGTGCGCTACGGCGGCTACGGCAATCATGGCGACGGCGTGCGCATGGCGTGGGCGCTGGGCGCGGGATTGCGCGACGTGGCGCATATCAAGGGCACGTTCGGCTTTCATCCCGATTCCGCGACGACACCGGGGCGCGACTGGACCAAGCTCGCGGTGTATCGCGGCGCCATCGCGGTCAATAAACAGGCGCGGCGCTTCGTCGATGAATCGAAATCCTACAAGCTGCTGGGCGATGCGGTGCTCGCGCAGCCGGATGCAAGGGCGTACCAGATTTTCGATCAGGGCATCATGGATACCGCGAGCGATACCGCACCGCCGTTCAAATTCAGGGAAGCGCTGGCGCTGGGTCGGCTGCTGACCGAGCCGACGCTGGAAGGCATCGCGCGGCGCGTCGAACTGGATCCCGCAACGCTGGCCGCAACCGTTGAGCGTTACAACGGCTTTGTGCGCGCGGGCCGCGATGAGGAATTCGGCCGCACCGGACTGTCGTCGGGTTATGGCAAACTGGCCGAACTCAAACGCGGGCCGTGGTATGCGTACCCTTCGACCAGCGGATTGATCGCAACCTACTGCGGTGTGACCGTGGACACTGAAACGCGCGTGCTCGATGTATTTGGCGAGCCGATAGCAGGCTTGTTTGCGGCGGGTGAAATGACCGGCGGCTTTCACGGCGTGGCCTACATGACCGGGTCGTCGCTGGGCAAGTGCGTGATCTTCGGGCGCATTGCAGGGCGTAACGCCGCGGCATTTGCTGCGGGTTGAAAATATTTTTTGCTATGGATGAACACTGATGAACAAGAATGAGTACAGGATAGATATGATTAAAAATAAATACTTATGCGTATTCATCGCCTTGGCCGGCATGACGGCCATGGCCCAGGCGCAGCCCTTTCCTTCCAAAACGCTGCGCATCATCGTCGGTTTTCCGCCGGGCGGCGCCACCGACATTACGGCGCGTGCGATAGCGCAGAAATTGAGCGAAAGCATCGGTCAGCAGGTGATCGTCGATAACCGGCCGGGGGCGGCCAGCAACATCGGCGCCGAAGCGGCGTCGCGCGCGGCACCCGACGGACACACGCTGTTCATGGGCAGCGTGTCGCTGTCGATCAATCCGTCGCTGTACTCGAAGCTCGCCTACGATCCGCTGCGCGATCTGGCGGCGGTGGCGCACACCGCGGACACGCCGTTTCTGCTGGTGACGCATCCGTCGATGCCGGTGACGAACGTCAAGGAATTTGTCGCGTTCGTGAAAGCGCGGCCTGGGCAGATCAACTACGCGACGGCGGGCGCGGGCTCGGGTGCGCATTTGTTCATCGAATTGTTCCGCTCGATCGTGGGTGTGCAGATGACGAGCGTGCATTACAAGGGCGCAGCGCCGGCGACGGTCGATGTGCTTGCCGGACAGGTACCGGTGCTGTTCGACAACGTGCTCACGCTGTATCCGCTGACCAAGACCGGCAAACTGCGCGGCCTGGCGGTGAGCACGATGCGGCGCTCCGCGCTCGCGCCGGAGGTTCCAACGCTTGCGGAATCGGGTGTGCCCGGCTACGACGCGAATGCGTGGTTTGGCTTGTTCGTGCCGGCGGCCACACCCAAAGACGTGATTGCGCGGCTTAACGCGGAGGTCAACAAGGGCTTGCAGACCGCCGACATGCGCGAGCGGCTGCGTCTGCTGGGTGCGACACCGGGCAGTGGCACGCCAGAGCAGTTCGCGGCGCTGTTCCGCGATGAACTCGCGAAGTGGGCTAAGGTGGTGAAGAGCGCGGGCGTGCGTGTGGACTAAAAATACAAAAATAATTTCCTGCCGTCATCCTGGCGCACGCCAGTATCCCCCTCCCTCGCGCGCGGAGGAGGGTAGGGTGGGGGGCGAGCGTTGCGCTTGGCCGGAATGACGTAGTAGTTACTTGGTCACTGTCTTGCCGACGGTTTTTCCCTGCGCGTCCTTATGCACCGTGGTGTTGCCGGTAGTGGTTGACTTGCCCACGGTCTTGCCGGAGTTGTCCATGGTGCGCGTGGTGTTGCCCTGAGTAACCGATTTGCCAACTACCTTGCCCGACTTGTCGTAATGCTTGGTAGTGTTGCCTTGCTTCACCGATTTGCCCGCGCTGCTGCCTGTTTTACTGGTGTGCTTGGTGGTGTTGCCCTGCGTGGTGGAGCGTCCCGCGCTGCTGCCGCTGCTGGTGGTGTGCTTGCTGGTGGTTGATTTGGAAGTGCTGGATGCGGCTATCGAGTACGCGGGTGCTGCGATGAGTGCCGCTGCTGCTGCAAGCATTACTGCCGTGCCAATCATTCGGCTTTTCATTTTGACTCCTCCTTTGTTTGTGCTGAGAGCATTATTCGCCTTGTTTCCGGCAGGGTCAACCTGATGCGCTGCGCTGGCCCCATTGCCGGCGGCGAATGCCGAATGTGAGCGATGCATAATATTTGCGAAGAAAAGGTGGCGACCCTGCATGAGCCCCGATCAGTAGCCCGGAAGGGGCGCAGCGCATTCCGGGGCAGTGTCTGTGGCTGCATAGTTAGTGAGTCCCGGAATACGGTCCGCGGCCTTCTTCCGGGCTTGCTGCATTGACGGGTTAGGCGCCTTTGGTAGGAAGTTCACCAGCCAACGCTTCTTCAATGGGAACCTCGTCTGGCTTTGTGAGGAGAGCACCGTTGCGGATAACTCGCAGTGGCGGGAGAACCAGCTTCTGTGCCCACGCCGCCGCCGTTGCTCCTTCATAGTATTCAATTAATTTGCTGTGGAAGTCAGAAACAGCACTAACCGGCGGCATAGATGTTATTGCGGTTGATAACCACGACGCTGCACGCGACGGTTTCCCGTTCTCGGAGTTCAGCTCGCCTTCTTCAAACAGGTCCTCAGGTAGGCGAGGGCTTGCGAAAAGCCGTTTCAGACCCGTTGGACGCACCCAGTGCGCTAACGTAGAGGTTTCGAGCGCATAAATCGCCCACCGCCCGACCTGATCACTCGTGACGGTTGCAAGCGTACGAGAACCCAGCGTGGCTAGTCGGCAACCCAACTCGACATAGAACTCTGCGATGCGTAAGTATGCACGCGGCAATCGGTGTGTGATGGGATTGAGGCCGTTAATGGGTTTTGGATCGTTGGACCGAACTGCCCGATGTTCAACGAGGATCAAATCCGGGTTGAAACGTGAGGCGAAAATCGTGACTTCATCTGCGTAGCCTCCCCAACCAGTTGAAAGGACAGCATCGGCAATGATGGTCCGAAGTGGTGACACGGAAGGAGGTGATGCGATTAGCGCAAGCTCGAAGACGTAACTCATTCTTGGGAGCGCCTAACGTCCGCGGTTTGCCGCGCCGCGCCGATCGCGCAGCGGGGAGCAGCAGGCGTCGGTCAGCAACGCGCCGTTAGGCCGCATCCGGTACCTTTCTGGTTGTTGCGGCCGCGGCAGAATAGCAATCTCCACAGCCTAGCTTCCTTTTTGCGGATGTATCGCCCTGCACGCGCAGTTCGCGCAATGGTTCAGGCGTGCGACCGCGGGATCCTTGCATCCGGGCGTAGCGCACCGCTTCCAGATGTTGTTCTCGGCCACGCCATTCTCCATCGGTGGAAAATACTCCCGCCGGAGCGGGTAGTCGTTGAACTGTTGCCACGCTCTCGGGCTCGCGACCCTGATGCTGAGCTCGGGCCAACTCGTGTATCCGTGCCTGCGGCTCCACTGATCGGCCTGCCAGTGCTGGCCGCAATTGCGGCATCGGAATAGAACGATGGCGCACGACTGCTTGCCGAATAGCTCCTTCGGATGCGCCTTGTCGGCCACACGCTCGTAGCGCTTCTCCGGGAACTTGGACGCGGGCGTCGGGTGGATGTCCGGCAGTTCGGCGCAATTGCACTTCGCCGGCCTTTTCGCTGGCGCGGCAGTGGGGAGAAATGTGACCTTGGGGTCGCAGGCCGGCGGTAGATCGTCCACGATGTCGGGCAGTGCAAATTCGCGCCACCGCTGTGCACCGGCCCGATCGTAATCGATGACGCTCTCGTACCAATAGAAATGGTTCCGATCGCGCGCGAACAACGTCCTGCCGTCCTTCGACGGAATCACGCGAAAAGTCTCGCAGTCGGCGCCCTTCATCTCACGGTTCAGATAAAAGACACGCTTGCTGTCCGCGCTGTAGAGCCCGCCAAGCATTCGCCAGCTGCGCACATCGGCGCGCGCAATCGAAGCGTGGCCGCAGAACGCGAAGTGAGCATCCCGGCCAAAATACCCGTCGTTCAGGGACTCGAAGCTCGCCGGGTCGGCTCTTCTCACCCAGCACGCCTTGCCATCGAAGTCGTAGTAGAAGACGCGCTCACGGTCCTTGCCATAGCCATATGGAAACGGTATAGCGTCGATCACGTATATTCCGTCGTCGCAGGCGGCGAATGACCCGGCATCGGCGTCTTTGACCCTCCCGCCGATACACCAGACAAACCTGTCATCCTTGAAGTAGGTGTTGTTAAGCGCCTGGAATGCGCCCGGATTCGCGCCTGCCAGCCGGTTCCCCATGAAGTAACAATGCCGCTTGTCCTTTGCGAAGCTTCCGAGATAAAAAACGAACGATTCCGCATCCGCACCCTTCACCACTGAGTCGGGCCCGCATACGACCTCGCCGTTTCTGATCCAGTACAGGCGGTAGCGGTCGTACTCGACGTATTCGGTCCCTGGCTTAAGCGGCCGGATGAACTCGTTCGGATCGAACTTGCTTGGTGTTATCGCGCTCAACGTCGGGCTTTGAGCATTGGATTGGGGAGAGAGCATTGCTCGGTGTCGATCCGGCGCTTGAAGTGCGGGCAGCGAACATCGATAACGCTGAACATCGCGCGTCCTAGCGATCCGCTTGACCGGCCGGAAACAGCGCAGCGCATCTGCGCTGGAGGCGGTCCGGGTCCAAGCGGGGGTTAGGAGACAAGAGCTATTTCTTTTCGGTCCGAATGAGATTTGAAGTGAAGAACTCAACCACAGTCTGCCTCCCCTTTTGCGAGGCGTCGGAATCAAAGACGACATCTATGTCGCATCCTTTGCCTTTGCACGCAAAACGGTCGAAGTAGCGGTAGCTTCGTCCCACGTCCCAGACGTGGGTCGCGTTGGGAAAGACGGTCAGCGCTATCGATTTCCGGTCCGCCGGCGAAAGCGCGTCCATGAACTTCTGGCAAGTATCGGGATCGTCGAACCGGTCCTTGGCGCCGGCAAGGATATGGACGGGGGCGCCGGTCAAGCTCACATATGCCCCAGCCATCGTTAATTTGCGCGATCCTAGGGCATTCGCCTCGTGAACCCAACAGGCGGGATAGATGGGCACGTGCGCGGCGAACCGTGGCCCGTCAGTGCCTAGATGCTCCGAGGCGAGTGGGGCTGACGCGGTATACATGGAAAGAATCCCGCCGAGCGAAAAACCCATGATGCCGATCCGACCTGCATCGATGTTCGGATGGGCAGCAAGATATTTCAGCGCACCAAAGGCGTGGGGCAAGAAATCGGAAGGCACATGTGATTGGAATGGCCTGGATCCTTCGCGGAACATGACCAGGCCGAGTGTCGCGATGCCGGCCTCGCGCAGCGGCACGCCATAATACTCATAGTGGTCGGAACCTGAGAAACCGCGACCGGCATGAATCAACACAACAGCTGGAACTTTTCCTTCGCCTTTGGGCGGTAACGTCAAAATCGCTTCTACCTGCCCCGCATACGGTAAGCGCTTCGACGGCGCCGTTGGAAACGTCACCGCCTGCTGAGAAAATGCGTTTGAGGAAAGGATCGCCGCGAGAACAATGCTTGCTGCGGAGCGGATCATTGGCGTCTCCTAACGATCCGCTTGACCGGCCGGAAACAGCACAGCGCATCTGCGCTGGAGGCGGTCCGGGTCCACGCGAGGGTTAGGAGACAAGGGCTATCTCTTCTCGGCCCGAATTAGATTTGAAGTGAAGAACTCAACCACAATCTGCCGCCCCTTCTGCGCGGTGTCGCGATCGAATACGACATCTACATCGCAACCTTTGCCTTTGCACGCATACCGATCGAAGTAGCGATAGCTCCGTCCCACGTCCCAATTGTGAGTCGCGTTGGGGAACACGGTCAGCGCGACGGATTTGCGGGCATCCGGTGAAAGCGCTTCGATGAACTTGTGGCACGTGTCAGGATCGTCAAGCTGATCCTTGGCACCGGCAAGTACATGAATCGGGGCGCCGGTCAAGCCCGCATATGCTCCGGCAAGCGTGAGCTTTTGCGATGCGCGAGCATTCGCCTCGTGAACCCAGCAGGCAGGATAGAGAGGAACATGCGCGGCGAACCTCGGGCCGCTTCCAAGATGTTCGGAGGAAAGTGGACCCGATGCGGTGTACATGGAAAGAACACCGCCGAGCGAGAAACCCATGATTCCGATTTTGCCCGGATCGATGCTGGGATGGGAAGCGAGGTATTTCAATGCCCCGAAGGCGTGAGGCAGGAAATACGATGGGGCTTGCGACTGCAATTGCCTAGAACCTGGGCGGAAAACAATCAAGCCGAGTGTCGCAATGCCCGCTTCACGCAGCGCCGCGCCATAGTATTCGTACTGATCAGGACTTACGTAGCCGCCATAGTCGTGAATCAACACAACGGCAGGAGTTCTGCCCCCCGCCTTCGGCGGCAAGGTGAGGATCGCCTCAGCCTGCCCCGCATGCGGCAACCGCTCTGACGGCACCGTCGGAAACGTCACCCCCTGCTGCGAGAATGCGCTCGAGGAAAGCGCCACCGCGAGAACACTGCCTGCTAGGAAGCGGAGCATTGACTTGTCTCCTAACTAAAAGTAGACATCTTAAATGACGGTTTATCTTGCGTCGTACAGGTCAAATTTGACATTGCTTACAAAAAAATCTGCATTGAATCAAGAAAGTATTTCTATTTAGTACGTCCTAATTCGAAATTGCAAACGCGTCATTCATGTGCCGCTGCATCGCAATACATCCTGATAAGAAGGTGTTTAAAATAATGAATAAAAACAAATGCTTATTGTGATTTTGCTGCATCCGCTCCAGCCAACCTTCCAAACACCGCTCCCTTCAGCACCGACGTAGCACCCGTGTAAGTCTTGTAATACAGGCCGATCACTTCCCCCGCCGCGTAAAGCCCCTTGATCGGCGCGCCGTCCTGATTCAGCACTTGCGCGTGCGTGTTCACCTTGAGTCCGCCGAAGGTGAGCACGTTGGATGAAATGATTGGCCACGCCCAGTACGGCGGCTTGTCGAGCGCGCGCGACCAGTTCGATTTTGGCGGTATAAGGCCGCGCGTAGCGAGGAGATCGAGTTCCAGCGCCTTGAACGTACCTGCGCCGCAACTCGCGTTGTAAGCCTTGACCGTCTGTTCCAGCAGGTCGGCGGGCACCTTGAGCTTGCCGGCGAGTTCGGCGAGTGTCGCGCCGCTGATCGGCGGCTGGTCGCTGCGCAATCCCAGTTTGTAGTTCGGCACGTCGTGGATTTTGTTGTCGAGGATTGTGTACGCGATGCCGTTGGTCTGGTTGAAAATTTTGCGTGTGATCGATTCATACACCGCGTCCACCGTGCCGGGCGCTTCATCGGTGAAGCGCACGCCTTCCTGATTGACCAGAATGCCGTACGGAAAAATAAATACCGACGGTTCGGGCCGGCCCGAGCGTGGATCGATCGGCTCCGCGTGATATGAACCGAAATCGCCGCACGGCGCGGCACCGATGTCGAGCGCCATTTGTATGCCTTCGCCCTTGTTGTAGTAGCCGCCGCGCGCCACCGGACGCAGATAGAGGGCGCGCGGGCCGATATAGCGCGTCTGCATTTCTGCGTTGCCCTCGAATCCGCCGCAGCCGAGGATGACTTTGCCCATGACATGCAGCGGTTCGCCGTGTTTGCCGCTGGCGATGAGGCCAATCACTGCGCCGTGTTCGCTTTGCAACAGCGAGATGGCGGTGGTTTCGTAAAAAAAACGCACGCCTTTTTTCTCTGCTGCGGCGGCGAGTGCCTCGATCAGCGCGAGCCCACCGCCGATGGGCAGCAGGCGCGGCTGCGACTTGGTCAGAAACTGCGTCGGCAGGAAATCGAATTTCAGGCCGAAGGTTTTGAGCCATTGCACCGTTGGCCCGCAGGCGTTGGCGAAAGCAGATATCAGTTCGGGGTCGGCAAAACTCAGCGTTTTGACGATGGCGGGCCAGGTGTCATACGCCTGCGTGGTGTACTTGATGAGTTCCGGATCGAGATAGCCGCCGCCGTTTTCTGCGAAATGAGATTCGAAATCGTCGGTGACTTCGTTCTCGCTTTTCATGCGCAGATAGGCATCGGTATAACGCGTGTTGCCGCCGCGTTCCTCGATAGGCGCGCGTTCCAGTACGGCGACGCGCGCGCCGAGTTCCGCTGCGGAAACGGCTGCGGAAAGGCCGGCGATGCCGCAGCCGGCAACCACCACATCGAAGGATTGCGAGGATAGACTCATGCAGCGTTCTCCCTGAGATCAGTGCGCGACTAAGCTACAATTCGGCAAGTTTACATCGATAAGGACAGGCAGAAATCATGGCCATGCGCATTTGGCACCAGAGTTTTACCGTGTTGCAGGATTTGCCTGCCTATGACGAGGCGCTCAAGGTGCATTTCAAAAAGGTGGCGCGGCCCGACACCGAGATCGTGATGCATGGCATGGCGGCTGGAACCTACCCGACGAGTTATCCCGGCACTGACATTTGCTACGACGTGATTCAGCGTTTGCACGGCCCGCAGTTTTTGATGGCGGGCATCGCCGCCGAAGAGCAGGGCTATGATGCCTACGCCATCAGCAGCATTCCCGACATCATGCTGCGCGAATCGCGCGCGTCGCTGAATATTCCGGTGGTGGGTTATGGCGAATCGGCGATGTTGTTTGCCTGCACGCTGGGTGAAAAATTCGGCATCCTCAATTTTATCGAGGGCATGGCGGGGCAGTTGGCTGACAATGCGCTGCGCTACGGATTGGGCAGCCGTTTTGTTGCCGCGCGACAGGTCGGGTTCACCTTTGCCGATGTGCTGCAAGGGTTCAGCAATCCGGCGGAGCTGATCGAACGTTTCAAGGTATCGGCCCGCAGGATGATCGCGGATGGCGCCGATGTGATTATTCCGGGTGAGGCGCCGTTGTGCGTGCTGCTCGCGCGCAATGGTGTGAACCGCGTGGACGATGTGCCGGTGATGGATTCGCTGGCGGCGTGGATCAAAATGGCGGAATCGCTGGTGGACCTCAAACGCACGAGCGGCTTGTCGCCCAGCCGCCGCGGGTATTTTCAGGCGATGCCGCCGCGCGCGCGGCTGAAGGAATTATTGAACTTTTACGGCCAGGCGCGACTCACACCCAAAAATTGAGAGGACATCGGCATGCATGCACGATGGATTATTGTTGCACTGGCATTGATGGGCGGCGCGCCATCAGCATACGCGCAAAACTATCCCCTGAAGGCCGTGCGATTCATCGTGCCGTTTGCAGCAGGCGGCGGCACCGACCTTGTGGCGCGTGCGCTTGCGCAACGCCTCACCGAAGCGCTGGGACAGACTTTTGTGGTTGAAAACCGCGGCGGCGCGGGCGGCGTGATCGGCGCCGACATGGTGGCAAAATCGGCACCCGACGGTTACATGCTGGTGCTGGGCTCGCCGGGCCCGCTGACCATCAACCCGAATTTGCAGGCGAAGATGCCGTACGACAGCTTGCGCGATTTCGCACCGATATCGCTGGCCACCATCAGTCCGTTCGTGCTGACGGTGCATCCGGCGCTGCCGGTGAAGAATCTTAAGGAGTTCATCGCGCTGGCGAAAGCACGGCCCGGCCAGTTGAACTACGGATCGGGGGGCAACGGCTCGGTCTCGCATTTATCGACGGAATATCTGAAATCACTCGCGCACATCAATCTGGTTCACATCCCGTACAAGGGCAGCAGTCTGTCGCTGACCGATACGCTGGCAGGCCAGTTGCAGGTGATGTTCGACAACCTGCCGGTGGTGCTGCCGCACATCAAGACCGGCAAACTGCGTCTGATGGGCGTGGGTACGGCGCAGCGTTCGGCGCTGATACCCGGCGCACCGACCATCGCCGAAGCCGGTGTGCCCGGCTATGAATCGAGCACGGCGTTCGGCGTGCTGGCGCCGGCCAACACACCGCCTGCGGTGGTGAATCGCCTGAGTCAGGAAATTGTTCGCATACTGCAAAACCCGGAGATCAAGGATCGTCTCGCCACGCAGGGGCTTGAAGCCGTCGGCAGTACGCCGCAGCAATACGAGGCGCATTTGCGCGCGGAGCTGGCGAAATACGCGCGCATCGTGAAGTCGGCCGGCATCAAGGTCGAATAGATTGATTGATGGTTATGCTCGGGATACGCGTCCTTGGGCTGATCTTTGTGTTGTATGTTGGCGCGGGCAACGCCGCTACTATCTTCGATGCCGTTTATGAGCACGATGGCTCAAACGCGCCGCGCTATGTTGCTTCGCGCGTGGCAGCGGACGCCCGCTCGCCGGTAGCGCTGGTGCTGGGCAGCGGCGGCCGTCGCGGGTTCGCGCATGCCGGCGTGTTGCGCGCGCTCGAGTCGGCGGGCATCAAACCCGACCTGATCGTGGGCGTGAGCATCGGTTCGGTGATCGGCGCGTTCTACGCCGGCGGCATGAGCGCTGCCGAGGTCGAGCAGCTTGCGATGCAATTGGATCTGTCGGAGCTGCGCGATTTGTCGTGGTTGCACTGGGGACAGGTGCGCGGACAAAAATTGCAGGATTTCGTGAACACGCGCGTGCGTCAGCGTCCGCTGGAAGCGCTCGGTGTGCGCTTTGCCGTGGTGGCAACCCGGCAGCACGACGGCGCGATGCAAATCTTTAATCACGGCGACACCGGTGCAGCAGTGCGCGCATCGAGCGCGGTGCCGGGGCGGTTTTATGCGGTGGAAATCGCGGGCGTGACGTACATCGATGGCGATGTGGCGAGCCCGGTGCCGGTGCGCGCGGCGCGCACGCTCGGGGCGGAGGTGGTGATCGCAGTCGATATTTCGGCGCGTGTCGATAACGTGCCGCAGGGTGTTCCCGATGAATGGCTCCAGACTGACCGCGCACGGCGCGTGCGTATCGATGCCGAAACGAAGTTTGCCGATGTGTTGATACACCCCGATATCGGTTATTTCGCAGGCACCTCCGGTGGTTACCGGGCGCGTGTAATTGCCGCCGCAGCGGAAGCCACGCGCGCGGCGATTCCGCGTATCAGGGCCGCCATGGTATCGGCGGCGGCTAAGCGCGCGCCGGGCGCTTCAGCTTCGATGCCATCATCCACGGCAGCATCGCCAAAGCCATTGCCAGCGCCGCCAGCGGCACGATAATCAGCAGGCGTTCCGGCCATGGCCCCAACAAGTCAACGATGCTGGGATTCAGCGGTTTGGATTTTCCGACAAAGCCGTAGTTGGCGCCCAGCATCAGGTTGATGGGCAGCACCACGGCGACGTAACTCGCGCTTGCCACGCACGCGGTGCGATAGTCGCGCCATGTCGGGCGAAATCCGTTGACCACGATGTCGTAAATCGCAGTCAGCATGACGAAGCCGTGCAGAAACCAGAACGACCAGAACACCGGCGACGACGGCGGCTCGACCAGGCTCGGTGTGATCATCGCCTGCGTGCACAGCGAAAACGCCCAGAAATAGAGTATCGCCCGCAACGCGCGATGTTGCGTGTCATGCCGTGTGAGCAATACCGCCGAAGCGATCAACGAGGTGAGGTGGCACATCTGCAGCGGCAGCGTGGTCACGGGATCAAAGCGTTCCGGCAGTTGCCACCAGCCGTGCGCGGCCAGCCACACCGCGATGTTGGCAAAGGCAAGCGTGCGTTCGAAATGAGTCGGTGCATGCCGATCCTGCAGCTTGCGGCCGCAAGCCACCGCGACCACGATCAGCAATGCAATGCACAGCACTGCGCAGCCGTGGCTAAACGTGAAAGGACGAAACGCTTCCATGCGCTCTTAGCGTTTGATGCCGTGCGGGACTTCCGGACGCAATCTCGCGCTGATGGAGAGTGTAATCATAAGTATTTGTTTTTAAAAAATAATTTATGGTCAGACTTGACCTGCTGCCAAAATGCTTATGGCTTTACGCATCTTGAAAGCGGCCTCTTCGCCACGATAGTAGCCGGGAACCACGCCTGCAAATTCGAATCCCAGCGCCTGATAGAAAAACTTCGCGCCGGGATTGTTGGCGCGCAATTCCAGTTGCATTTCCGTGATGCCTGCGGTCAGCGCCGATTGTTCAAGCCATGCCACGAGCGCGCGTCCGATGCCGCTGCGCTGATGCATGGCCGCCACCGCCAGCAGACTCAGATGAAGTCGCGTGTCGCCAAACTCGGCAATGGCGAATCCGGTCATCCGATGATCCACTTCCGCAACCGCGACGCAGGTATCGCGGTGGAGTATCGCCTTTTTCACTCGCCCCGGATGCCAGCTCCAGCCGCGCAAGCCCAATTCAATCAGGCAGCGCGACATCACCGCGATGGGTTGCGCATCGGTGTCGCGGGCGAGGCGTATCGTGGGCGAGGTCACGGTGCGCCTATCTTACCAATAAAAGTTACCCATAAAAAACGGCAACTGCTGATCGGCAGTTGCCGTTGACATGCCGCAGATGAAATCAGGTTTTGCTCTTGGGGATGAATCTCAGCGCAACGCCGTTGTTGCACCAGCGCTCGCGCGTGGGTTGCGGGCCGTCTTCGAACACATGGCCGTGATGCCCGCCGCACTTGGCGCAGTGATACTCGGTGCGCGGCAATATCAGCTTGTAGTCGGTTTTCTTCACGAATGCGCCGGGTATGATGGTGAAAAAACTCGGCCAGCCGGTGCCCGATTCGTACTTCATTGCCGAGGTGAACACCGGCAGCGCGCAACCCGCGCACACGAACACGCCGGGGCGCTTTTCCGCGTTGAGCGGACTGCTGCCCGCGCGTTCCGTGCCGTCATCGCGCAGCACGTCGTATGCGGCCGGTGACAGCCGCTTGCGCCATTCGTCTTTGCTCAGCTTGAGCGGTGGCGTTGCCGTTACGTCGGGCGTGCCGTCCGCCAGCAGCGCCTTCCAGTTTTTTTGCATGTCCTCGATCGCCTTCTTGTCGACAGACTGCGCAGCGGCCTCGCGTCCCGATAGCGACCCGAATGCTCCAAACGTAGCCCAGGCCGCAATGCCCTGAATGAATCCGCGTCTTTCCATGTGTTCTCCTATTGGTTCAGACTCAGACCGCGACTGCCGGGGGGAATTCCCGGCCTCGTGGAATTGCGGATTGGTCGTTTGTCCGGCCATAACCTTACAGCGTGGCTTCTGAACCGAAAATTACTGTAGTGCGCTGGATGGCGGAACAGGGGCCCCGAACGACGTTCGGGGATGCGACCCTCGCAGGGCACCCATGCATAAGGCGGCTACAGTGTGTTTTCAGAACCGAAAATGACGGTGCATTCACTGGAGAAAACACCGCCATTTCCCTGAGCTAGTGCGACGTCGCAGTTCTTGACCTGCCGTTGTCCGCATTCGCCCCGCACCTGACGGATGGCTTCGATCATCACCAGCAAGCCGTACATGCCGGGATGGCAGTACGACAGCCCGCCGCCGCTGGTGTTCATCGCGATCTTACCGCCCGGTGCGGTGGTGCCGCCCGCCACAAAGCGTCCGCCTTCGCCTTTGGGGCAAAAGCCCAGATCTTCGAGGAACAGTATCGGCGTGATGGTAAATGCGTCGTACAGCGACAGCATGTTCATATCCGCGGGTTTCATGCCAGCCATCGCGTAAGCCTGTGCGCCGGATTCTTTGGCCGCGGTCACCGTGAAATCGGGCATGCTGGAAATATTGGCGTGCGACAGCGATTCGCCGGTGCCCAGCACATATACCGGTTTCCTTTTCAGCGATTTGGCGCGATCCGCGCGTGTCATCACGATTGCACCGCCGCCGTCGAGCACCAGGCAGCAATCGCGCACGGTGAGCGGATAGCACACCATGCGCGCGTTCAGTACCTGCTCGATGGTGAGCGGTTCTTTTTCCCACGCTTTCGGATTCATCAGCGCCCATTTGCGCGCGGCAACGGCTACCTCCGCGAGCTGTTCACGCGTGGTGCCGTACTGGTGCATATGCCGCGCTGCCGCCATCGCGTACGCGGTGCTCGGCATGAACGGGCGGTAGGGCGATTCGAAGGGATTGAATTCACGTGGGCTTGCCGCGGCGCGCGACACGCTGCGCTGCGTGCTGCCGTAGGCAATGACGGCCACGCTGCACAGCCCAAGCTGCAGTGCGGCGTGCGCATGCGCGACGTGCGTCATGAAAGACGAACCGCCGATGACGGTGCCGTCGAAGTATTTCGGCTTGATGCGCAGATACTCGGCAAAGGCCATCGGCCCCATGCGCACCTGTGTTGCGCCGACAAAGAGGCCGTCAACATCCTTCAGCGTGAGGCCGCAATCCTCCAGCGCGCTCATGGTGGCCTGCGCCATCAGGTCCATCGGGTGCGTGCCCTGCGCGACTTGTCCGAGATCGGATTCCGCCGCGCCGACCACGGCGACGCTGCCGCGTTGCAGTCCAGCCATGTTAGCGGCGCTCATTTTCCATCTCCTGCCGGTGTAAACACGGGATAGGGCGCCTGCTTGGCGTCACCAGGGTGCACGCGGAATTTGACGCGCATGCCGATTTTGACGTCCATCGCATCGATGTCCTCGACCCGGCTCATCATGCGAAAGCCCTCGTCGAGATCGATCATCGCGACGTTGAGCGGCGGCTCGCCTTTGTAATGAACAGCGGTCGTGCTGTACACGGTACCCAGCCCTTTGGACACGCGCCATTCGATATTGGCGCTGCCGGTTGTTGGTGCTACAACACGCGGGTAGAAAAAAGGCTTGTTGTCATCGAGACATACCTGATAGGCGAGTTGACCTTTGGCGAGGTGTTCCTGAAATACACCAAGCGGTGATTTTTCCATCAGACTGGGCATGGGATTCCTTCGGTTGGTTGTGCGTTGGATGGTACGACCACGAATAGCGCGAGACCGTCAGCGGATATTGTAGCGCGTACCGCTGCGGACGGTTACGCCGGAACCCCTGAAAACCAGAAAGCGTTTTGCAAACGGCGCCGGGGTTACTTACAATGCTTTTTACCGGGTTCATTTGTTGAACTCACTACGGTTACTCATCCGCATGCAGCCGAGCTATATCGTCGATGCCGCAAACGCACCCTGGAAGCGCAGCGCTTCCGAGGGAGTTTCGTTTGCCTGCCAAGTGCTGCTATCCGGTGAGGACGGCGGGCCGGAGGCGCTGCGTTTTCGCTTCGACGATTGCCCGTCGGTGTATGCCCACATGCACCTGACGCCGCAGTTTCAATTGCTGCTGAATGGCGCAATGGATTTTCCGCGCGGCGTCAAACACCTCGAAGCGCTGGCCATACACTATACCGATCACAACATGCCCTATGGACCGTTTGCAGTGTCCGGCAACCATGAGATGCTGGTGTTGCATCCGCGAGCCGGCGGCATCATCTCGATGGCGAACCTGGATGCGCGGCGCAAGATCAATCTGCGGGGGCGCCTGTTCGCTGCGCTGGCTGCCGATGCGGAATGGCAGACGCTGCCCGATATCCATAGCGGGACATACAAGTTCCTGATACCGCCTGGTTTCGGCCCGGCGGCGGTGGTGACTCAAACGCCCGCCCATGCCGCGCTGACCATGCCTGCGCCGGAATTCGGGCGTTATGAAGTGGTGCTCGACGGTTCCGTTATCATGGGCGGGCAGGAAATCGGCCCGCCGGGTTTTCGTTACGTTCGCGGCGAACAAGTAGCCGAACCGCTGATGACTGGCGACAACGGCGCAACCGTGGCATTCTTGACCTTTGACCGGGACGCGCTCGAAGGGGGCATCACCGGCGAAGGTCTATCTGTTGAAGCGGCCGAGGCGATGGCTAGAGCCATTTAATACAGGAGGTGCACAGTGACTGAGAACCAGGAATCGACCGAAACATTTCGCGTAGCGGTATTCGCCGACTTCACCTGCCCTTACAGCTACCTGGCGGTGGATCAGATTGACCGCCTTGCCCGCGAGTACGATCTCAAACCTTTGTGGCGCCCGCACTGGCTGCACCCCGACACGCCGCCCGAAGGCGTCCCGCGCGAAGACAACGCCGACACCGCTGCCCGCGACGAGCGGCGTCATGCCTGGTTCAAGGAAATGGCGCCGGAACAATATCCGCGCATCCGCTTTCCCACAAAACGGCAATACAGCTTTTACGCCTTCGAGGCGCTTGAATTCGCCTGCGACTATGGACTCGACTTCGCCTACAAGACTGCCGTGTACGATCTGATGTGGACCGAAGGCGCTGACATTGGAGAGCAGGAGACTTTGTTGGCCGCGGCCGAACGCGTAGGACTCGACCCGATCGAACTGAAAATCGCCCTCGACGAACGCACCTACGCCGAGCGCGCGCTCGACGCGGTCAAGCAGGCCCACCGTATCGGTGTCATGAACACGCCGACCATTTTCCTGGGCAGAACGCGCATCAACGGCTGGCACTACTACGAAGTGCTGCAGTCGGTGATGGAAAAGCAGGGCATGCGGCCGCGGGAAGCGCTTGCCAGCTAGGCCGCCGCAACGCGGCTGATTCAGCGGGCTTCGGTGCGCATCGGCACCGGCGCCTTCGCGACCTCGCCGATTTCGATGCGTTCGTATTCCGCGATCACCTGCGCCCCCAGCAACAGCAGCGTGGCTGCCACTTCCAGACTGAGCAGCACGATGATAGCTGTGGTGAGCGAGCCGTACACTACGCTCACTTGCGACAGCGTGCCGAAATACCAGCCTAGCGCATGACGGATTAATTCCCACAGCAGGCCTGCGGTAACGCCACCGATCAGCGCGTGCTGCGCTGAAAGCCGGCCTACCGGCATAAAGTAATAGATTGCGGAGATCAGAAGAATTATCCCGACGACACCGCTGACGTAGATCATGGCGCGCGAGAAGCCCATCAGCGGCCAACTATGCCCGAGGAACACCAACTGCGATGCGCCCATGCTCACCAGGTCGGCAAGCACGAAAGTGGCCACAAATAGCGCCGCGCCGATGAAAATAATGTAGCCGAACGGCAGTAGCAGGGAAACGATCAAGGGGCGCCTGCGTACCGCCACGCGGTTCAGGAAAATTACCGAGATCGCGTTCTCCAGCACTTTGAATCCGAGCGAGCTGAAAAACAGCATTGTGACAAGCAGGACCCAGCTGATCACCTCGCGGTGGTCGAGGAACGCCTTCAACTCCACCACCACCGCCTTGCCTGCGCCCGGTACCAAGTACTCCAGCGCCCTGCGCAGCGTCGCCAGCAGCACGTCCTGATCAATCACGTGTGACAGCGCGATCACCATAAGGATGAGCAGCGGCACGATGGAGAGCAACGCGTAATAGGCGACCGCGCCGGCGAGGAGCAGGCCCTGGTTGGCCCGGAAGGCTCTCAGAACCTGGAGCGCGAAGGCGCCGGGATGCGTCAGGACGTGGGCTGTGCGAGGGTTGATGAGCTTCATGGGTGGCTGGGGTTTACAGGCCAAGTGTATCGCGGCGAGCCCGGATCACAGTAAAAGCAGCCAGTCCGCTCACCGATCGTTAATCACATCTTCTGCGTTGCACCATGCGCATGCCGCGCGCTCGAAGCGTCAGCGGATTACTTTGAACTATTTGCGCGAAAGATTCCTGCCAAACCTTAGTGCGTGCGTTGCGAGCAATGTTTCCGTCAGGAACAGCAGCAACGCCAAAACAAAGGTTCCCACCGCCCCGAGAAATGTCCACGGAACGATGCGCTCGGTGCGCGGGAAATAAGTCTCGCCCACGAACAGTACCATGACCGTCGCTCCGACCAACACGCCGCATACCGCCAGCAGCCCTACCGACCAATTGCAGATGCGGCCGCGCAATTTCAATCGGTCGAGCTCCCAATAGACCGCGTCCGGGTTCTTTGCGGTAGCGGATTCCAGCCGTTCCTCGAGTTCGCGCGCGCGATCGATGATGCGCGCCAGCCGTGTCGCAACGGTCCCTATCATTGCCGCCACTGCGGCAAGCATGAAAATCGGCGCAACCGCCAACTGGATTGCATGCAGTACCGAACTCGGAAGCATGCGAATATTCTACCGGAATGCCTTTGCCCCGGTCTTCACGATGACTTCAATCGGCTCTGGCGCCGGTAGCCTTGACGATTTTCGCCCAGCGCGCGATTTCTTCCTGGATGTAGATGCTGAATTGTTCTGGCGTGTTCGACAGCGCGGTCAGGCCCAGATTGGCGTAATGCGATTTGACGTCCGGCAGCGCGAGTATGCGCACCGCTTCGGCATGCAGTTTTGTCACTACATCGCGCGGCGTGCCGGCAGGGGCGAACAATCCCCACCACGGCATCAGCTCGAAGCCGGCAACGGTTTCCCCGATGGTGGGTACGTCTGGCATTGTCGGCTCGCGCGTCACGCCGCTGGTGGCGATCAGCCGCAGCCGCCCCGTGCGGATAAGCGGTAGCACCGCCGAACCATTGGCGAAGATCAGGTCGAGCCGTCCGGCCACCAGATCAATGGCGGATTGCGGGCTGCCCTTGTACGTCACCAGCGTCATTTTCACACCGGCGAGATGCTGAAACATTTCGCCGGCGAGATGCGGCGAGGTGCCCATGCCCGCCGAGCCGTAATTCAACTGGCCGGGTCTTGCTTTGGCAAGCGCGACCACTTCCTTCACGGTCTTGACCGGCACTGATGGATGCATTACCAGAAAGAGTGGCGCGTTTGCTACCAGCGTGATCGGCGCAAAATCCGTGCGCGCGTTGTACGGCATCTTCGCGTAGAGCACAGCATTGATCGCGTTGGTGCCGATGGTGCCGAGCAGCAGTGTGTGGCCGTCGGACGGCGCTTTGGCCACGACTTCCGCGCCCACACTGCCTGCCGCCCCCGTGCGGTTGTCGACGATGACGGGTTGTCCCCAGGCCTCGTTCATCTTCTGCGCAATAGGCCGTGCAAGCACATCAGCCACGCTCGCTGGCGGGAAGGGCGCGATGATGCGTATCGCTTTCGATGGAAAAACCTGCCCTGAGCCTGTCGAAGAGGTTTGCGCAGTCGCAGACGTTGTGAGTAGTCCGGCGAACGCTATCATTCCAGCGATCAATGGATGCAAATTTTTCATATCGATGCCATGGTAGCTGAAAAAGACTGGCCGGAATACCGGCATCATCGGCATCCGTCACCAGCAGCAAGCGGATGACACCGCCTTCCACGCTTGCATCGACGCCTTCGATCTTGTACGGTTGATCGAGCCGGTGCAGGCAGCGCAGATTTCCCCCTTTGTCGAGTATTCCTATTGCGGCACCCACACAAGCGCCGTCGTTGTAGGTGTCTTCCGTGTCTTCGGCAACCGCGCTAAACACGATGTCACCGTTCGGCAAAGCGGCGCCATCGGTGAAGCCCAGCGGGGTTCCCGAAATGCTGCCGAGATCAACCGGGTGTACGGCGAACGGCGCGACGCGCGCGATGCCGGCGTCAGAGCCCAGCATATCGAGCAGCGGGGAGAGATGAAACCGTATCAGCGCGTTGCGGCCAGAGCGCTTGTTGCCGCGCTGTAGCAGGCACAGTTCGTCGCCACTGACGATACCGCCTTCGATATTGAGGGCGGGGAAATGATCGCCCAGTGCGCTGAACAACTTCGCGAGATCAATGACGCGCGGGTGGTCGTTGGCCGCTCCCTGCGCATCGAGCGCGAGCAGCGCGCCCAGGCGGCGATTGCGCTTGGCGCCGGAGCCGAGGGCGAACAGCGCGCCATAAGAGTATTCCGCGAACGCCGGCAGCCGCATCAACGTTTCCAAATCGGGCTTGCGCTTCTTGCGCTGCGGGTTGGAATCCGGCAGTTCTCCCGGAAAAATCCTGATCAGATGGCCCGGTTTCGTGTCGGTTGAATGGAAAACACCGAGGTGCAGCTCATCGTCGGCGATGACGTAGAGACAGGAATCGGCGCGCACCAGTCCGCTGGCAGCGCTCAGGTGCAAATGCCGTCCGTCGCTGGTCGCAGCCGACAGGTCGAGCTCGCGGATTTTGCTGAGTGTTATCAATGAATCAGGACACAGTGCTAATTTGTTTTTAAATAATATTTTATAACCAGTGGGAGTCACCAAGAGTCAGAGTCACATATTATTTCATGCACGCGCGCTGCTGCAGGTTTTATTTGATGGTGCTGTACGCTTCTAGCGCGAACGACGGATTTTCCTGACCGGTCGCACGTTGCGCGCGGGCCGCAGCATTTCGCGCACTGCGCTCATTTGCCACGAGCGGGTTGCCAGCAGCAGGCTGACCGGTGGACGCTCGGCTGCGGGCAATTGAGCGTCATCCAGATGTTGGTCCGAAAACGCGCGCGCCACGCGCTGCAGGCGCTCGACCAGCGCCAATGTAGAACTGTGTGACAGGCGGCCATTCAGCAGCAGCATGGCTTCGCCGGGCTTGCCGAAATCCGCTGCAAAAAAATCTGCCGCATGCCGTTTGAACGCCTGCATGATCGGGCCGTTGGGAATCCACGAGAATGTTCGTGCCACCAGCGGCTTGATGCGATTGTTGGGCAGTAGCTCGATGAAGCCGATCCGGTCGAGCCGTGACAGCAGGCCGATCAACTGCGGTTTGTCGAGCCGGTACGTCGCGAGTATTTCTTCAAAATCGATCAGATTCAGCACCGAGATGGCTGCCAGAAAAAGCCTCGGATCGTCGACTATTTCGGTTTCCTGCTCGTGCGTGAGGCGGGAGATCAATCGCTCTTCGCGATTGAGTCCGCGCGCCAATTCCTCGAATTCAATCCCGGTCGCAGCGCATATGCGGTCCAGCCGCGCGAGGGTGAAGTTGCGCTGGGAGAACATGCGCTTGACGCTGGCCTCGGACATGGCGATACGCCCTGCGAGCTGCGCATAAGTGATGCCGCGGGCGCGCAGGGCGCGTTTCAGCAGGTCGGCGATGGATTGAGCGCGCGACACGGTAACCGCCACTTACTGGCCGACGTGCAGCGTGTACATGGAGCCATCCGAAAACTTGCAGACGCCGGTGCCCTGCGTTGCGTTGTTCATCGCGTATTGGCAGTTCGCATAGCCGCCGCGCGTGCCGGCGGCATTGGCAACGCCGTTTTTTTGCCCGCCGTAGCGCGTGGCTTCTCCCGCGAAAGATTCGCCGGCGCGGATGAACTGAAAGTCCGCGCGGCCGCTGGTATAAGACGTCACGCTGCCGGCCAGCGCGCCGGTCGGCGCTGCGACATCATTGGAAGGATACATGCGCACCGGCACGACAGCCGGACCTGCCGGCGCTGGCACAATGACCGTAGACGAATAGGGCGCAGGCGCGAAAGTGCTCGGGTAGCCCGGGTAGGGCCGGCCGTCTGGCTGTATGGGCACCACGTAGCATCCGGCCAGCGTTGACACGATGGCGCCGATGGCAAGAGAACAAGCAAGACGAACCAACGGCCGGCGCGGCTGCGCGGCGGCAGTGACGAGTGCAACTGGGTCATGTGCGGTTGAGCGATTCATGGCATCTCCTTTGCGAGTGAGTAAGCGGTGTGGTTCACCGGATGTCGATGCGACTTTGGCTAGCCCGACACGCGCAGAAGTATCGCCATGCAATCCCAAGTTGACGAGAAATACTCAGAAAGTAGCACATTCGTGCCTAAAGGTATCATTGAACGATACTATTGTGCTGCGTAACTGGGTCAGACCCGCACCATACATTGCCTTTCCGACATAGAGCCGTACGGCTCGCGCGATCTGACTTCTGGTGACCTTCTCAACCAAGATGGTCAGAAGGTACAGACGTTATTGCATCAGCGCGGCATGCCGAACACCTGCGTCCAATACACGCCCATCTCGCTTCGGGGATCGATTGCGAAGGCGGCGCCCATTTCGGTAAACGCCGGATTCATCAGGTTGGCGCAATGCCCCGGGCTTTTGATCCAGCCCGCCACCGCATCTTCGGCTTTCATTTGCTTGCCGCCGGCGATGTTTTCGCCGGTAGCGCGGTAGCGATAGCCAGCGCGCTCGACGCGTTGCGCCGGGTTGGAACCGTCGCGACCGCCGTGGCTGAAGTAGTTGTTGCGCGCCATATCCTCGGCATGCAGGCGCGAGGCCTCGGCAAGCGCGTCGTTCCAGCGTAGCGGCCGCGCCGCATTGAACAACCGGTTGCCACAGTGGCGCGGCGCGGCGCGAGCGTGATTGACGAGGTCGAGCACGCGCTGCCCTGCCGCTGGCCCGGATAACCCGACCGACGGCGCAAACGGCGCCGCCATCACGATCCACACCTGGCGCGCGTCGAGGTAAATGCCGATCTCTGTCATCGCGGCATCCTGCAACTGCTGGCAGTAGCTTTGTTTTGCCAGCAACCCTGCCGCCCGTGCGCCGACCCCGTTACCGAGGATACTAAGGGCACGGGACCGTGTCGCCCTGTAGCCGGCCGCTTTCAGGCTTTGCTGCAAGTTATTTCCTTGCGAAAGATCTCTGGCGACGCGTTCGAGCGCGGCCTGTGGTTTGAGCGGAGGTAGATTTTCCAAGACGGCGCAATCGCCTTCACCTGCGCGCAGCCGGTTGATCTCACTGTATAGATCACTTGCCGCCGCATTGAATACGGCGGCAAGCAAAAGCACGTAGAAAAGGATACGCAATTAAAGGCGCCAGGCTCGAATAGTTTGAAGTTCTACGATCAGGTCTGCGGCGTTGCACGACTCGCGTGCCGTCCGCTGCGAAAGTGCAAAACCGCCAGCACCAGCGCCGCGGCCTGCAACATCGCGCAGAAGTAGAACGGCGCGCCGATACGCCAGTCGCCTTGCGGCAAGTGCGACACCATGGTCAGCAGCGGCGCGCCGATGGCCGGGGCGATGACCGCCATCAGACTGTTGACACCGCTTATCGCGCCAAGCGTTTTGCCCTGACTGCTCGCATCGGCGGCACTGGATATGATGCTCTGGATGGAAGCCGTTACCGTGGCGCCAAGCACGTTGACGAAAATGATCGCGAACATCATCCAGCTTTGCGTGGCCGCGCCCCACATCACGTAAGCGAGCGTTGAAGAAATCAACCCCAGGACTGCGAGCCGGCGCGGGCTGACGAGTCTCAGAATGCGCCCGAGCAGCAACCCCTGCACAATGGCCGAAACCACGCCCACCGCCGCCAGCGACCAACCGTTTTCCAGCGGCCCCCAGCCGAACTTGAAGGTGGTGTACAGCACCCAGCAGGTGTAGAGCACAAACTGTGCAAGCCCGCTGCATGCTACCACCGCCACCAGCCGTCCCGCGCCTTTCAACTGCGTCAGCCCGTATAGCGAACGGATCGGATTGGCTGCCTTCCATTCAAATGGGGTTCGGCGTTCCGCCGGCAGAGACTCAGGCAGCACAAAGTAGCCGTACAGCAGATTGAGCAGCGCGAGACTGCCGGCGACGTAGAACGGAAGTTGCAGGCTGATCGCGCCCAGCAGCCCGCCCATCACCGGACCAAGGATAAATCCCACGCCGAACATCGCGCCCAGCATGCCGAAGCGCTTCGCCCGCTCCGCCGGCGGGGTGATGTCGGCGACGTAGGCGTTGGCGACCGCAATATTGGCCTGCATCGCGCCGCCTACCAGCCGCACGGCAATCAGCATTCCCAGGGTCGTCGCCAGCCCGGTGGCGAAGAAGTTGAGCGCGAGGCCGCAAAATCCGATCAGCAACACCGGCCGGCGGCCATAACTGTCGGAGAGCGCACCCAGAATCGGCGCACCAAAAAAATTCGCGAGACTGAACGCAAACGTCACCACGCCATACCAGAAGGCATGATCCATCTGCGAGCCGGTAAAACTGCCCACCAGCGCCGGCAGCACGGGAATGATCAGGCCAATCGAGATCATGTCGATCAGTGCCGTCAGCATGATGAACGGCATCGCCGCCGTGCGGTCGAGGCGCGCGGCAAAGAGCTTGAAGCGAGGCTTGGATTGCGGCATACGCGGAAAGTAACAGAGTTCTTATGCGCGGACGTTTAACCGGATATCCAATCGGCTGATGATCTGTGCTGATTGGCCCTATGTGCGATAACGCACATATGCTGTACCGCCCGGCGTATACCGTCAACGCACTTCGCGTGGGCACTGCCGATGTACTCCAGTGCCCGGGCGGGTTGCGTTAACGATGTACCTTTTTTCACTTTCAGGAGATTGCAAAAATGAAACCATTGATGGGGATTTCCGGGGCGTCGCTGAAGGTGGTTGTCGCAGCCGGGGTTTTTGCGCTCGCAGCATGCGCGGGCACGGGAGGCGGAGCACGCCACAGCCAGATGATGCTAAGTGGCAGTCAGGAGGTTCCACCGGTGTCAACCGCAGCGTCCGGCAGCGGGACAATTACCGTGAATATGGACAAGTCGGTCAGCGGCAGCGTCACTACCAGCGGCGTCAATGCAATAGCGGCGCACATACACACCGGTGCGCCGGGGCAGAATGGCCCGGTCATCATACCGCTCACCCAGAGCGGCAACACCTGGTCTGTGCCAGCGGGGGCGAGGCTGACGGACGCGCAGTATGACCTTTACAAAGCGGGAAATCTCTATGTAAACGTGCACAGTGCTGCCAACAAAGGCGGCGAGATTCGTGCCCAGCTTAAACCGTAGTGACGCTGGAAATGCCGGTAATGGTCATTACCGGCGCCAGCGCAGCGAGAATCACCGTATCAGGAAACCGGTACTCGCTTCAGTTGACGTTGATTTTCGCCGCTTTCACCAGCGCGGCATTGGAACCGATTTCTTTTTTGATGTAAGCATCGAACTCGCGCGGCGTCATTTGCATTTGCTCGGCGCCGAGTTTTGCCATGCGCTCGGTGATATCCGCCGCTTGCAGTGTCTTTATCGTGTTCTGATGAAGTTTGGTGATGACGCCGCCGGGCGTCTTTGACGGCACAGCCATGCCCACCCAGAAGTTGTAGTCCGAATTCGGCACGCCGGCTTCCACCGTGGTTTGCAGGTCGGGCAATGCCGACGAACGTTTGGTGCTGCCGACAGCAAGGCCGAGCAAACGGCCTTCCTTGAGGAATTGCAGCACTGAAATGACCGGGCAGAAATATATGTCGATGCGCCCGGCAATGACATCAGTCAGCGCTTCAGGCGTGCCTTTGAATGGCACGTGCGTGCCTTCCAGTCCCGCGCCCATGCGGAAGCGCTCGGCGTTCAGTTGCGTGGCACTGCCTGCGCCGGCCGATGCATACGTCAATGAACCGGGTTTGGCCTTGGCCGAGGCAATCAAATCCTTCACCGAGCGGATACCCTTCGACGGCGCGATGACGAGCACGTTGGGCAGATTGGAGAGCGGGGTGATGCCGGAGAAGTCGCGCAATGTGTCGTAGGGCGTGTTGGGGTACGTGGTGGGCGTGACGGTGTATGACGATGAATGCACAAGAATGGTATAGCCGTCAGGATTGGCCTTGGCTACCACGGCCATGCCGATGGTGCCGCCGGCGCCGGGGCGGTTTTCAATTACGATAGTTTGTCCGAGTTGCGCGCCCAGGCGCTCGGTTACCATGCGCGCGACCGCATCCGTGCCGCTGCCGGGGGTGAACGGCACCACCATACGCAGCGTTTTGTTGGGCCAGCCGGGAGCGGTATCCGTGGATTGAGCGATAGCCGGCGGTGTCAGCGTGAGCGCTGCGATAGTAACGGCAAGTTTTTTCATGATGATCTCCTCTCCCAATAATCGGTGCGTATTCGGAACACCTGTTGTGCTGTGCCACCCAGTTCTCGCTGCTCCTCAAATGGGCGTCGGCGATGCCTTGACTCAATTAACGTTATAGTTAATTATAGCTGCATGCCGATTAAAAACGCCAGCAAATCTTTTAAGACGCGGGATGCAGATCGATCGCGTGCTGTCATCCTTCAAGCTGCGCTGGAAGAGTTTGCTCAATATGGGGTGGGTGGCGCCCGGATGGACAGAATGGCGGATAGATCAAAGCTCAATAAAAGGCTGATCTATTACTACTTCTCGGACAAGGATCAGCTCTTTCAGGCTGTCCTAGAGTCGGCTTACGAAAAAATTCGTGAAAGCGAACGCCAGCTGAATCTGGAGGCGCTTGAGCCGTCTGCGGCCATTCGTAAATTGGTGGAATTTACATGGCGTTATTACCTGGAAAACCCGGAGTTTTTGACGCTTTTGAACAGCGCCAACCTGCATCGGGGACGGCATCTTGCGGGATCGAATAAAGTGTTGACGCTTAACTCGCCACTGATCGCGTTGCTGGGCGGCATTCTGGAGCGTGGAAGGGCAGCCGGCGACTTTAGGGGCGGGATTGATCCTGTTCAGCTTTACGTTTCCATTGCAGGCCTGTCTTACTTCTATTTATCGAACAACGCCACCTTGTCGGCCATTTTTGGCCGGGACCTGATGGCACCGAAAGCGCTGAGCGAAAGACTATCCCATATGTGTGAAGTGATCCTGGGGTATGTCCTTAGAAACTAGAAGTCATTTCGTAAATAAAATCAAATGGATGGGCGGGCGTGTTTATGATGCGACTTCCGGTTTCTGATTGATATTGAGGGCAGTGCCTTTCACTCTATAATTCACGTTATGGTGAATTAAATGGCTTTGATCCCGACAGTTCGCGGCGTGCATTTCAAATGAGTTCGGAATGGATATTCGGCACTCCTTCACGATGGACGGCAAGCCTCACGGTGACGTGCGGGCGACAACGTTCCGCCAAACGCGGGCTTCAGGGAATGAGTTTTAATTACAGGGGGCGTTTATGACCACACAAAAACTAGGCATCATCATGCACGGTGTGACGGGGCGCATGGGCATGAATCAACACCTGATTCGATCCATTGTGGCAATTCGCAATCAGGGGGGCGTCGTATTGTCAAACGGTGACAAGGTCATGCCCGACCCCGTCCTGATTGGCCGCAATGCCGAAAAGATAGAGGCGCTGGCGAAAGCCCATAACATTAACCGCTTCGGTACGGACCTGGACAAGGCGCTTGCAAACAAGGATGACACGGTTTTCTTTGATGCCGGGACGACGCAGATGCGCCCCACGCTGCTGGCCAAGGCCATTCATGCAGGCAAGCATGTCTATTGCGAAAAACCGATTGCCACCAATCTGAACGAGGCGGTAGAGATCGCGCGCCTTGCGCAAAAGTCCGGTATCAAACATGGCGCCGTTCAGGACAAGTTGTTTTTGCCCGGCCTGCGCAAGCTTGACATGCTCAGGCGATCAGGTTTTTTTGGCAGGATGCTGAGCGTACGAATTGAGTTTGGATATTGGGTTTTTGAAGGTGATTTGCAGCCCATTCAGCGCCCGAGCTGGAACTATCGAAGCGAAGACGGCGGCGGCATCATTTTGGATATGGTGTGTCATTGGCGCTATGTGCTCGACAACCTGTTCGGCGAAGTGCAATCGGTGTCCTGCCTTGGCGCAACGCACATTCCAAAGCGTTGGGACGAGGCTGACAAGCCCTATGACTGCACGGCCGATGATGCGGCCTATGCAACCTTTGAGCTCAAGGGCCACCAGGGCGAGAAAGTCATTGCACAGGTCAATAGCTCATGGGCAACCCGTGTCAATCGCGAAGACTTGGTCACATTCCATGTAGATGGAACGCATGGCTCGGCGGTGGCCGGGCTGACTGCGTGTAAAGCGCAGGGCCGCGTCAATACGCCACGCCCGGTCTGGAATCCCGATGTCAAGCAAACCATGAATTTCCATGACCAGTGGCAGGACGTTCCGGATACGCAGGTGTATGACAACGGCTTCAAGATTCAATGGGAGCATTTCATTCGGCACATCGTCGAGAACGAACCCTATCGCTGGACTTTGGCTGAAGGCGCCAAAGGCGTTCAGTTGGTAGAGAGCGCGCTTCAATCATGGAAAGAGCGGCGCTGGATCGACGTTGCCCCTTTAAAGTTTTGACGTTTTGAATAACAGGGGATAAGCATGTCGAATCAAATCAAGCTGCCTGATGCACAGGGCAATGTAGTGAATTACCGGTTGGTGGGTTCTACGCTGGTAAAACCTAAGGCAGGCGTCGGGTTCAACCGCATTGCCTATTCAGCTGCCCATGTCGTTTCTGACCCTAAGGCCTCTATTGATCCCTGGCTGGATTGCGCGATTGACTGGGATGCGACCATAGCTTTTCGTGAGCGCCTCTGGTCTTTAGGGCTAGGCGTGGCTGAGGCGATGGACACGGCGCAACGTGGAATGGGCATGGATTGGCCCACCTCACTTGAATTGATTAAACGTTCGATAGCAGCATCGAAGCGGCATCCTGGCGCCGTACTTGCCTCAGGTTGCGGGACCGATCATCTGGATATTGATAGCGTTCGATCGGTTGATGATGTGATCAAGGGCTACGACCAACAAATGGAGGCCATCGAAAAGCTCGGCGGCAAGCTCATCGTCATGGCAAGCCGGGCTCTGGTGCGGGTGGCCAAGGGGCCATCGGACTACGAGCGCGTTTATGACCACATTCTGACGCAAGCCAAGGAGCCTGTGATCCTGCACTGGCTCGGTGACATGTTTGATCCTGCATTGACGGGATATTGGGGCAGCGGGAATCCGGATGATGCGACTAAAACAGCGCTTGGAATCATCGCCGCTCATGCATCAAAAGTCGATGGTGTAAAAATTTCTTTACTGGATAAAGAGAAAGAGATTGCCATGCGGCGGGGGCTTCCCGCGAAGGGAGGGCTCGATGGTCACGGTGTGCGCATGTACACCGGAGATGATTTTAACTATGCTGAACTGATTGCCGGCGATGAAGTGGGAGCAGCTCAGGTGAACCGGCAAAGTGATGCGCTGTTGGGAATTTTTGATGCCATTGCACCTGCTGCCAGCGCGGCACTGGGAGAACTGGCTCAGGGAAACCTTGAGAAATTTCACGCAATTCTGGCGCCTACCGTGCCTTTGTCGCGCCATATCTTCAGGGCGCCAACGCGGTTTTATAAAGCTGGCGTTGTTTTCATGGCCTGGTTGGGTGGGCATCAAAGCCACTTCACGATGGTAGGAGGGCAGCAAAGCACGCGTTCATTGATGCATTTTGTGGAGTTGTTCAAACTTGCCGATCAGGCTCATTTATTGGAACAGCCCGATGTGGCGATTCATCGTATGAAAACGCTTTTAAGTATCCATGGCGTAGAGGGATAACATGCGCGACCTGTCCCGGGACCATAGATGGCTATCGATCAATACCGCCACAGTGCGAAAGCAATGGTCTCTTGACCGGATCATTGAGGAATGCGCGAAACGCGGCATTCGGGCGATAAGCCCATGGCGTGATCAGGTTGCACATGTTGGCGTCGACCACATCGGGAAACTCTTGCGCAGTCACGACATCGAACTCTCGGGATACTGTCGGGGCGGGTTCTACCCGGCACCGGACAAAGCAGGGCTGACGGCGGCATTGCTCGATAACCGTAAAGCCATTGATGAGGCCAAACAACTGAATGCGCCCTGCCTGGTTTTGGTTGTGGGTTCTCTTCCTGGCGCCTTGAATGGAAAAGCGGATTACCACGATATACAGCGAGCGCGTAGTGAAGTTTTCGATGGGATCGCCGCCTCTCTTGAATATGCCCGTGGAGTCGGCATGCCGCTTGCGATTGAACCGTTGCATCCCATGCAAGCCGCGGAGCGCGCATGCATCAATACGCTTGAACATGCCTTGGATATCTGCGAAGCGTTGGATCCGAAGGGGGCGGAGCATAGCTTCGCCGCTTCCTTGGGCGTCGCTTTGGATATCTATCACGTATGGTGGGATCCAAAGCTCCAAAGCCAGATTCGCCGGGCAGGCAAGGATCGATTGATGGCCTACCACGTCTGTGACTGGCTGACACCTACCAGAGATCTTCTGAACGACAGGGGAATGATGGGGGACGGTATTGTGGAGCTTCGAAAGATCCGGGGGTGGGTCGAGGAAGCGGGTTTCGATCAGTACTGTGAAGTCGAGATATTCTCCGAACTGGACTGGTGGCGACGACCGGGCGAGGAAGTTTTGCAAACGTGCATTGAGCGGCACAAAACCCACGTATAAAAATTCCGGTGGCGATAGAGGCACACGGGAATTCGCCGGAACGACAAGCCGGCAAACTCAAGCTTGGGGTTTTTGAGCTGATTGAACTGCGCGCCAAATCGCGTCCTGCGTCAGTGGCAGGGTATTGATGCTGACGCCCAGCGGCGCCAACGCGTCGTTGATGGCGTTGGCGACACCGGCTGGCGCACCCAGGTAACCCGCTTCGCCGGATCCTTTCTGGCCGAAGGTGGTCAGCGGTGATGGCGTGCAATGATCGACGATGTGGATCGCGGGGATTTCCATCGCGCTGGGAAGCAGATAATCCATGAACGTGCCACTCATGAGCTGGCCGTCATCGCTGTAGGAAAATTTTTCATAGAGCGCGGCGCCGATGCCGTGGGCAATGCCGCCGTAGGTCATGCCGTGCACAATAGCCGGATTGATCATCACGCCGCAGTCGTGACCGCAGACGTATTTCTTGATGTCGGGACGCAGCGTGTCGCGATCCAGTTCAACGTAAACAATATGCGTCTCGAACGCGTAACACGGATAAATCTGCACCACGCCGTCCGCGGAAGGCAGCGCGCCGCCGGTCGGCACCTGCCACACGAATTTGGCTTGCAGGCCCGGCTCCATGCCCGGCGGCATCTGATGAAATTTACGATGCGCAATGATGATGAGCTCGTCCCATTGCAGGCGTTTTTCCGGATGGCCACGCACCGACACGTTGCCCTCGGCGTACTCGGCGGTTTCGATGGTGCAACCCAGATTGTGCGCGGCAATTTCGATCAGGGCTTCGCGAATCTTTTTTGCCGCCCCTGCTGCCGCGCCGCCGAGCATGATCGCCATGCGGCTGCCGACCGGGCTGTTCGACGGCAGTGCCGACAGCGAATCGGCGCGCACCACGCGGATGTTCGCCGGGTCGCGTTCGAGGATTTCACCGATCACGGTCGATACCAGCGTTTCGTGGCCCTGGCCGGACGACGAAGTGTTCATCACACCGGTGATGGCGCCCGACAAATCCACGCGCACCAGACACGAATCCATCCATGTGGTGGTGTCGTTCTTCGGATTGAACAACGGCTCAAAGGCGGAGTTCCCGCCGCTGGGTTCGAGGCAGGTGGCAATGCCGATGCCGGCGAGGCGCCCTTCGCTGCGCGCCTTGTCGCGTGTTTTGACGAGCGCGGGGTAATCCGCCGCGTGCAACGCTTTGTCGAGCACGGTGTGATAGTCGCCGGAGTCGTAGCTCGATCCGCTGGGAATGCGGTACGGGAATTCGTCGTTGGCGATGAGATTCCTGCGGCGTAACTCGATACGATCCATGCCGAGGTGGCGCGCGATGGTGTCCATCGTGCGCTCAATCGCGAAATTGGTCGGCGCCTGACCGAAGCCGCGCACCGCCTCCTGCGGCGTCTTGTTCGTCAGCACCGAAATCGGCTCGTATTCCACGGCCTGGATGCGATAGGGGCCGCAGATGGCCGACACCGGTTTGCCCAGTTGCAGCGGCGCGCGGCCGGCGTGCGCGCCCACGTCGTCGAGCGCGCGGATTTTCAGGGCGCGCACGGTGCCGTCGCTATCGAACGCGGCCTGCATGTCGAAAATGCGGTCCGGCCCCTGCATGTCGCCGCCGCGCATGTTTTCAAGCCGGTCTTCGATGAAGCGCACCGGCATGCTGAGGCGCTTCGCCAGATAACCGACCAGCACCGAGTGCTTGATGCCGCGCTTGACGCCGTAGCTGCCGCCGACATCCACGTCGTAATGCACTCTCACCGCGTTGCCCGGCAGCCTGAGCGCGCGTGCCATCTGGTCGGGGAATTTCGGCATCTGGATGGATGCCCAGATATTGAGCACTTGCTGGCCGGCATCCCATTGTGCCGTGACGCCGAAGGTTTCGATCGGCACCGTTGAACTGCGTGCCCATACCGCGCGCAATGAAATTTGATGATCGGCGTGCTCAAATGCTTCATCGACCGCGCCCCACACAAAACGTCTCTGGTAAAGCACGTTGGAGCCGTGCGCCGGATGTACCAGCGGGCTGCCCGTGCGCACTGCGTCTTCTGCATGAATCACATGCGGCAGCACGTCGTAATCGACTTCGACCAGTTCCGCGGCGTCTTCGGCCAGCGCGCGCGTGTCGGCGACCACCGCTACTACCCACTCGCCGGAATAACGCACTAAATCTTTCGCCAATGCGTAGCGTTTGACTTCCGGCGTATCGAGGCCTTGTGCCAACGCATCGGTGGCGACGCAGAATTCCTCGCCGGTCAGCACGTAATGCACACCCGCCGCGGCGCGTGCGGCTTCTGTGCGAATCGCGGTGATGCGCGCGCAGGTATACGGCGAAGCAACGATAGCGACATGCTTCATGCCGGGCAGCGCTATGTCGGCGACGTAGCGCCCGCGCCCGGTGACAAAACGCGGGTCTTCGCGCGTGCGGCGTTGCTTGCCGATGTAGCGGAAACCGTGAGGATTTTTGTTTGTCTCGACGGTCATTTGCTTTCAGGCAAGCGCTCGGCAGCAAGTAGCACCGCATCCACAATCTGCTGATAACCGGTGCAGCGGCACAGATTTCCGCCTATCGCCTCGCGTATCTGCGTTTCGCTTGGGCGTGCAACCGTATTGAGCAGTCCTTGCGCGGCGATCAGCATTCCCGGCGTGCAATAGCCGCATTGCAGCCCGTGCATCTGGCAAAAACTGTCCTGCAGCACGCTTAAGCTGCCGTCGGCATTCGCCAGACCCTCCACCGTGACGAGGCGATGGCCGTCGGCCTGCACCG